>DATKXG010000133.1:0-2401 GCA_035529175.1 Ilumatobacteraceae bacterium | reverse complement strand
TGTGGTCGGGATGGGGAGATTCGAACTCCCGGCCTCCTGCTCCCAAAGCAGGCGCGCTAACCAAGCTGCGCTACATCCCGGATACGGGCATCGATGCTACTGACGGATCCCGGTCACAGCGCAATGGCGGTGCTGGACGCCTCGGGTGGCGGTGGCCACGTCCGTGCACCGACGACGAGACCGGCCTCGACGAGGGCATCGTGCAGTTGGTCGACGTGCAGCCGGTGTCGGCGGTCGCAGGAATCGAGGTTCGTGACGACGGCGACGACGTCGAGGTAGGCCGCGAGGAAGACGGGCGAGTGGCCCGCGCCGGGTCCCGCGAGCGCATGGGCGAGCTCGTGCGCCGCAGTTGCGATCGTGGTCTGGTCGGCGGCGAGCCGGATCACCGTGCTCGCCTCCGCACCTTCCCGTGCGCTCGACGACGCGGCGTCGCGACGGGCAGCGACGACGCGCACCGGCGTGCCCGCCCACCAAGGTCCCTCGACGATGGCCGCGATCACGGACGACACCTCGTCGAACGAGCGAACCAGCTCGAGGTCGGTGCCGTCGAACGCGGCAGCTTCGGCTGCGTAGACCTCCGCACGACCGCAGTCGCGCATCACCCGGGACCCAACGATCGTCGACCTTCGACGCGCTGCCTCCCCAGGTCAGCCTGCTCCGCCGCTGCACTGCCCGCGCTCCAGCCACCGAGCTCGGCGCCGGCAGAACTCCGTGCGGCTCGCACACGACCGAACCGTTGACCGACGAACTCATCGACCCGCTGAACACGTTCGAGCCGGGCGAGCGAACTTCCCGTCCCGTCGACGGCAACCGGCGACGGCGATACTGCCTGGGCAGCGGCGCGCACCTCGTCGAACGACTTGGCGACGCGGTCGGCGTAGCCGAAGAGGAACGACCGGCGATGCCGCTGCGTGGCGGCCGGGGTCGCGCGACGTTCGAGCGCCATCTGTGCCGCCGCTTGTGCGTGCAACGACGTGTACATCACCTCGACCAGATCGAGGTCGGACACATGACCGGCCACGTAGGCGATGGTGCCCGTCGGCGTCGATGCGAACACGACCTGCGAGTCGTGCGCCTCGGCCACCGCCATCAGCAACGCAAGGCGCGCCCGGACGTAGGCGCCCCGACCGAGCACGATCTCTCGAACAGCGAGTTCGTCGCCACGAGCTTCGACGAGTGCATCCGGGTCGATCCGGTGGCGTGCAATCAACTCCGCCGCCTTGCGCGAGAAGGCGTCGGCTTCGTGCGGGTTCGAGGTGGCCGCTGCTTTGTCCATGAGCTTGCGGACTCGGGCGACGAGGGTCTGGTCAACAGGCGCCGTGATAGTTTCGTCACGGGTCAGCGGTTGCGACATTTGATCGTGTGACTTCGGCATTCGGGGGTGAGCGTAGGGGTATGGCAGCAGGACAGGATCTGACGGCAGCACTCGCCAACGAACACGTCGACGGGCGAACCCTTCGGCGCACCCGCAATCGCACCGCGGTGATCGCTGCGCTGCTCGAGATCATCCGTGAGGGGAACCTTCGGCCCGGCGCCTCCGAGATCGCCGATCGCGCCGGCGTGTCGCACCGGTCGATCTTCCGCTACTTCGACGATCTGGACGACCTGGTGCGGACGGCCATCGACCAGGCGTTCGAGCAGGCCGGTCCGATGGCAGAAGTCCCCGACATCGGCTCGGGTTCGCTCGACGAGCGGATCGCGAGCTTCGTCGACGCCCGCCTCGCGCTGTTCGAGTCGATCGACGGCACCATGCAGCTCGCCCGGATGCGCGCACCGTCGATTCCCTCGATCGACGAGGGCATCGCCGAGATCGCCGTGCTGTTCGCGAACCAGATCGCCGAGCACTTCGCGCAGGAGCTCGCTGCCGTCGACGAGGGTGATCGAGACCTGCTGGTCGACGGCGTCCTCGTGCTGACGAGCTACGACTCGTTCACAATCCACCGACGTCTCCTCCACCACGACATCGACCGAATCCGTGCGGCATGGGTGTGCGCGCTCGGCGCGATGTTGACCTGACGAGCAGAACCCGACGCCGATAAGGTGTGCGCTTCTGCGGACGTAGTTCAACGGTAGAACCTCAGCCTTCCAAGCTGATGACGCGGGTTCGATTCCCGTCGTCCGCTCCACGCGAAAGTCCTGGTCGGCGGTGACGCCACGCCGGAGCGATGAGTTTCCACGCGACCCGTCCACGGTCAAACTCATCGCCGCACAACGCCACGCCGGAGCGATGAGTTTCCACGCGACCCGTCCACGCTCAGATTCATCGCCGCGAACTGCTCGCCGGTAACGTCGCCCGGATGACGCAACCGGACGGCCGACGAATCGTGGTCACGGGCTCGACACGAGGGCTCGGGCGGGCATTCGCCGAGGCGCTCGCAGCGGACGGCGCGCAGGTCGTGGT
>DATKXG010000132.1:0-9066 GCA_035529175.1 Ilumatobacteraceae bacterium | reverse complement strand
GGGACGTCGTACACCGCCGCGAACGTCCTCCTTGCGACCGGTGGCACCCGGCTCGCCGCAGGGGCGAAGCTCGCCGAGAGTCTCGGTCACGAACTGCAGCCGGCGACACCATCGCTCTTCACGTTCAAGGTCAAGGATCCGCGCATCGACGGGCTGCAGGGCCTCGCCGTGACGTCGGCCGAAGTCAGCGTTCAGCACAGCAAGCTCCGCAGCGACGGACCCGTCCTGATCACCCATTGGGGCCTGAGCGGGCCGGGGATTCTGAAGATCTCGGCGTGGGGTGCTCGCGAACTGGCCGAGCGTGACTACCGCTTCGACATCTCGGTGAACTGGCTGCTCGACGGCGATCCGGCGGGGGTGGTCGCCGACAAGCGGCGCAGCGAGGCAAAGCGCCAACTGTCCAGCCGCAGCCCGTTCGATGAGATCCCGAAGCGTCTCTGGCTGCGCCTGCTCGCAGCCGCCGACATCCCCGCAACCACGACGTGGTCGCAGCTCAGCAAGACCCAAGCGACACAACTTCTCGACCAGTTGACCGCCTCGACGTTCGCCGTGACCGGCAAGAGCACGAACAAGGACGAGTTCGTCACCTGCGGCGGTGTGTCACTCGACGAGATCGACTTCCGCACCATGCAGAGCAAGCTCGTGCCCGGCCTCTATTTCGCCGGAGAAGTCATCGACGTCGATGGCATCACGGGCGGCTTCAATTTCCAGAACGCGTGGACGACCGGTTTCCTCGCCGGGTCGGACATCGCTGCTCGCTGACCGTCGCCATACGCCGGATCGAATTCGGCGCCTGGTCGTCTGGCCAAGGCGCGCGGTCGACGCTCGGAGATGTTCGACCGAGGTCGCAACGCCGGTGCGATCGAGATTCCGCCGAGTGGAGAGCAACGGACATCTGGACGGGCGCGTCGTCGTGATCACCGGCGGCGACGGCGGAACCGCGCTGGGGTCGTCGCCGATGTCACGCGGCTCGCCGACATGAAGGAGATGGTGGCGACTGCGGTGGCCGAGTTCGGCGCGGTCGATGTGATCGTCAACAACGCGGGCACGATGCCGTTGGCGTTCATCGCCGACCACGAGCAAGCGGCCGAGGCGTGGGACCGCTGCATCGACATCAACATCAAGGGTGTCCTGCACGGCATGATTGCCACCCATGACCAGATGATCGCCCAGGGCCGCGGTCACATCGTGAACGTCTCGTCGATCTACGGCAACTTCCCGGTCGCCGGTGCCGCCGTCTACGGCGCCACCAAGGCCGCGGTGAACACACTGTCGGAGTCGTATCGGGTCGAGTCGCAGGGCGCGATCAAGGTCACCACGGTGCGCCCGACGGGCGTGCCCGCGACCGGCCTCTCTTCATCTGTCGTGAACCCCGCCGCTGCGGTCGGCATCCTCGGCCAGAACTTTCAGGACTACCTCCCTGCCTTGATGGGGCAGCTCACTGCCGAGCAGGCCGACCGCAACTCGCCCGAGTTCGCGGTGCTCCCACCCGACGACATCGCCGAGCAGATCCTCTACGCGATCGATCAACCGTGGGGTGTTTCGATCGGCGACATCACCGTGCGCGCGACCGGCGACCGCTACGTGATCTGAGCCCCCGCGAAGCGCGGCCGGGACGATCGAGGTCGTGCGCGGTACCGGGTGGTGGTCAACGTCGAGATGGTGACACCGCTCTCGGACGTGCTGCTCGATCGGGATGGCGCACCGTCCGCCACTCAGAGTGACAAGTTCTCAAGTCGGTCAAGAAGGTGCCGATACCTGCAACGTCACGGGTTTCGGCGTTCTGTCGGCGGGACCCACCGTCCGAGAGACAGCAGGTTCCGCTATGACCGAACAGACCCCGAACGAATCGCTCCCGCCTCTCGGGACCACGGCACCGATGAAATCCACGCCGCCGCCCCCACCGCCGCCGCGCCCCACGATGGCTGCCGGCGCATCCGGGGCGAGCGCGTCCGACGTGACGCCCACGCCGAAGCCGTCCGGCCAGCGCCCGCGGCGTTCGCTCGCGTTCGCGGCGTTCGCCGTCCTCGCGGTCGGCGGTGTCGCCGCCGGTGTGCTCGTCGGTACCGGCAACGGCGACTCGAGCGACACGTCGGGGGACGCGGTCGCTGCCGCACCCACCGATGCACCGGTCGAGACGAAGGCGCCGGCGACGACGGTCGCGCCCGCCACCACGGCGGCTCCGACGACGACGGCTGCGCCGACCACCACCGCTGCGCCGACCACGACGGCCGCACCGACGACGACGGCCGCACCGACGACCGTCCCGGCCGGCCCGGCATATCCGACGCTGCCCGACGGTTCCCCCGAGCCGATCATCGCCATCTACGACGGGCCCGTGGTCCGGGTCACCGGGTGGGTGCCGAGCGCAGAGAAGGCAGCGCAGCTCGAAGGACTCGCGCTGGCCAACAGCACCGATCCGACGGCGACCGTCGACGCGAACTGGACGGTCGATCCGTCGGTGCCGCTCAGCATCGGTACCCGTGTGATCGAGATGAACTCACCCCGTTTCCCTGCCGGGAGCTCCGAGGTCACCTTCGAACACGCGGTGCAGCTCAACCGGGTCGCAGGAGTCATGAACTTGCTGCCGAACGTGACGGCAACGGTCGTCGGTCACGCCGACCAGCTCGGCGACGAGGCGGCGAACTACGCCCTCTCCGAAGCCCGCGCCGTCTCGGTCGTCCGGTACCTGGTGAGCCAGGGCGTCGACCCGGCTCGGTTGGCGGCCCGTGCCGTCGGCGAACAGGATCTGCTGGCCGAGGACGAGTCCGCAGCGTCGCTCGCCCTGAACCGCCGCACCGAGTTCATCTTCTACGGCCTCCTCGCCGACTGACCCGGTCTGGTTCCCCGAGCCCGGGTCTCCGGGAACCACCGAAGTTCCCCGAGCCCGGGTCTCCGGGAATCACCAGGTCCAGACCCGACGTTTGCGTGCGGATTTCGGCGACCCGGTCCACCCAGATCGTCACGCAAACGGGGGTGCGAGCGGCGATGGCGGCGCTGGAGTGGCCCGTGGACCGGTACGGTGGTCGAGAACCGACGCAACCGAGACGAGACATCATGGTCAAGAAGAAGGTCCCCGCCACCCGTTGGCACGACGGCAGCACCCCGATCGAGGAGCTGCCCGCCGACGAGCAGCTGGCCCACCAACTCGTCAGCGAGCGGGCCGATCTGGCCCCGTCGGTCGAGCGGATCATGAACGCCGAGCTCAGCGAGGATCAGCGCAACCATGCGCTCAACGCGTTCAACGTGTCGCTCGACAATCCCGGCGACCCGAACCGGGATCCCCGCACGGCGATCGCCAACGCCCTCGCTGCCGCCTGAGCGAACTTCTCGCCGTCCGAGTGTGACGGGTGCGACTGACGAAAGCTGAGTCGGCCAGTATCATGATTACATGATCTCCGTCGATCTCATCGGTATTCAAGTCGACCCCATCAGTGGCGCCGCTGCACTCGTGCTGCGCGAGCACGATGCTCCCAATCGGCTGTTGCCGATCGTCGTCGGCCAGGCCGATGCGAGTTCGATCGCGATTGCTGCGAGCGGGACGCGGGTGCCGCGGCCGATGACCCACGATCTGTTGGCCAGCGTCGTCGACGCGCTCGACGGGCACCTCGACGCGGTGGAGGTCACCGAACTGCACGACGGAGCGTTCCTGGCCAACCTCACCCTGAGCGGTCCGGCCGGTCAGCGGCGGATCGATACGCGACCGTCCGATGCCATTGCACTCGCAGTGCGCCTGCAGGCCCCGCTGTTCGTCAGCGAAGAGGTCCTCGACGAGGCCGGCGCACTGCCGATCGACGAGCCGGAGGCCGACCAGTTCGCCCTCGACGCGGCGATCGACGCCGAGGTCGACCAGTTCCGGGCATTCCTCGCCGAACTCGACCCCACCGACTTCATCGACACCACCGCAACCGACCCCGACGAGGACCCATCCGCCGACGACACCTGCGACGACGACACCTCCGACGACGACACCTCCGACGACGACACCTCCGACGACGACACCCCGTTTGCGTGACAATTCCGGTGGCCCGTTCCGTCGAAACCGTCACGCAAACGTGATGGCGTGAACCTCACCCCGTTTGCGAGACACTTCGGGTGACCCGCCCCACCGAAAACGTGACGCAAACGTGATGGGGTGGGCGGGCGGCGGGTGTGGGTGGGGACGGCAGGGGAGTGGGTCACTAGGGTTGATGGCCGGACCCGGAACGCCCGGCGTCGCTCGATCAGACAGGAATCCCCATGCGCGAAGCAGTCTTCGTCTCCTATGCCCGCACCGGACTCGCGAAGGCCGGCCGTGGGGGCTTCAACATCACGCCCGCGATGACGATGGCAGCTCACGCCATCAGCAGCGCCGTCGACAAGGCCGGCATCGAGCCCGAACTCGTCGAGGACGTCGCGCTCGGCAACGGCGCCCACGGCGCCGCCAACCTCGGCCGTCTCGCCGGCCTCCTCGCCGGTCTACCCGTCACCACCGGCGGCAACACGATCCAGCGCCACTGCTCGTCGGGGCTCAACTCGATCGCCGTCGCCGCCAACCACATCCGCCTCGACGGCGTCGAGTGCGCCGTTGGCGCCGGCGTCGAGTCGATCTCGATCCCCAGCCCCGGCTTCGGCGGCGCGGTCAACATGGACCCGAAGCTCACCGAGATGTACCCGGCGATCTACATGGCGATGATCGAGACCGCCGACATCGTCGCCGAGCGCTACAACGTGTCGCGCGAGTACCAGGACGAGTACTCCTACGAGTCGCAGATGCGCATGGCGCGCGCCCAGGAGAACGGGCTGTTCGAGGACGAAATCGTGCCGATGGCCACCAAGATGAAGCTCGTCGACAAGGAGACCAAGGAAGAGTCGATCGTCGACTACGTGGTCACCGGCGACGAATGCAACCGGCCGTCGACCACCCTCGAAGGTCTCCAGAAGCTGCAGCCCGTCCGCGGTGAGGGCAACTACGTCACCGCCGGCAACGCGAGCCAGCTCTCCGACGGCGCCGCCGCGGTCGTGATGATGTCCGACGAGGAAGCGTCGCGACGCGGCATCGAGCCGCTCGGCGCGTTCAAGGGCTGGGCGGTTGCCGGTTGCGAGCCCGACGAGATGGGCATCGGCCCGATCTACGCAGTGCCGAAGCTGTTGAAGCGTCACGGTCTCACCGTCGACGACATCGACATCTGGGAGCTCAACGAAGCCTTCGCCAGCCAGTGCCTGTACTCGAGGGACACGCTCGGGATCGACCCCGAGAAGTACAACGTCAACGGCGGCTCGATCGCCATCGGTCACCCGTTCGGCATGACCGGCACCCGTTGCGCCGGCCACATCCTGCTCGAGGGCAAGCGCCGCAACGCCAAGTACGGCGTGGTCACGATGTGCATCGGCGGTGGCCAAGGCGCCGCCGGCCTCATCGAGATCTACTGATCGCCCAGCACGCGCGGGTCAGACCTCGGTCTGACCCCTGGCGTGCACTGATCGCGTCGGATCAGATTTTCCGACTCGCGAGCCTCCGGACGTCAGCGGCCGGTGTAGCTCGGGTCGCGCTTCTCGAGGAACGCGGCGACGCCTTCACGGTGGTCGTCGGTGCGGAACAGCTCGGCGAGTGAGGCGCTGACCCACCGGCCGAGATCGTCCCAGTCGGGATCGAGCGCCTCACGCAGGCCGCGCTTGAGTGCCTGGACAGCGAGCGGTGGATTGGCGGCGATCGACTCGGCGATATCAAGCGTCGTCGGCAACAGGTCGCCGTGAGCGACGACACGCGACACGAGTCGAAGCTCGCGCGCCTCGGCGGCGTCGACGACCCGGCCGGTGTAGAGCAGCTCGGCGGCGTGTTCGCGGCCGACAAGCGCGGCCAGCCGGGAGAGCCCGGCGACGTCGCAGCACAGGCCCCGCTTGACGAACAGCTCGCCGAACTTCGCGCGCTCGGAGGCGACGCGGATGTCGGCCATCAACGCCAGCTCCATTCCCCAGCCGACCGCGGCACCGTTGACGGCGGCGATCACGGGGACATCGGTCCGCAGCAGACTTCCGGCAGCTGGCGTCAGTCGGGGCTCGCGATCGGTTCGCTGCAGGTCGGCGCTGGCGGCGACCATCACCTGCTTGACGTCGTCGCCCGAGCAGAACGCCGGATCGCGTCCCGTGATGACCAGGCAGCGGGCGGTGGTGGTGTCGACGGCGTCGGCCAGTTCGGCGTAAGTGGTGAACGTCAGCGCGTTGCGCGCCTCGGGACGGTCGATGGTGATGATGCCGACGTGGCCGCGCTGCTCTTACTCGATCTCGGTGTACACGCCGCGAGCCTGTCACTCGTCGGCGAACGAGCACGGGACGGACCGCCTCGCTTGGCCGATTCTCGTGCATCGATCACCTGGTTCTCACCTGATTCTGACCCTCGGTCGAGAGGCTCGACTTCGTGGAAACACCCGTCGCTCCTCCCTACACGAACCCCCTGTCCGGCATCCCGGGCGAGCCTCCCCGCGCGTGGGCGCCGCCCGCCAGCGCTCCGACCCCGCCCGAGCCGTCGACGCCGACACCGTCGCCGCGTCCCCGCGGTCGTGGCCGCTTCGGCGCCGGCGTCCTCGTCGGCGTCGCGCTCACCGGCGCTGCCGTCGGCGGGTACGCGATCGGTCAGCAGGACGACCAATCTGCAGCGGTCACGACCGTCGCATCGCCGGTCGTTGCTCAGGACGTCAGCGCGTCGATCGGCTCGATCAGCGATCTGGTCGACGCGGTTCGCCCCTCCGTGGTGTCCGTCCGTCAGGAGGTCACCCAGACCGGCCCGCTCGGCCAGACGTCGCGAGGCCAGGCCGCCGGGACCGGGTTCGTGCTGTCGGCCGACGGCTACATCGTCACCAACAACCACGTGATCGCGGAGGGCGACAGCCCGGTCGTCACGTTCGCTGACGGCACCACCGAGCCGGCCACGATCGTCGCTGGCGACCCGAGCCGAGACCTCGCCGTGCTCAAGGTCGACCGTGCCGACCTCGTTCCGCTGGCCGTGGGCGACTCCGACGCCCTGCGCCTCGGCGATCAGTTGATCGCCGTCGGCTATGCGCTCGACCTCAACGGCGAGCCGTCGGTGACCTCTGGCATCCTGTCGGCCAAGAACCGCACGATCACCGCCGAGAACGGTGCCCAACTCGTCAATCTCCTCCAGACCGACACGGCGATCAACCCCGGCAACTCCGGCGGGCCGCTGTTGAACGCCCGCGGCGAGGTCGTCGGCATCAACACGGCGATCGCCGGTGGGGCCGAGAACATCGGTTTCGCGATCGCGATCACTCCGGTGATGGATGTGATCGACTCACTCCGTGACGGCAGCGTTCCCGACCGCGCGTTGATGGGCGTCACGACGCAGCCGACCGGCGAGGGCCTCGGCGTCGAGATCGTGGAGATCGCCGACGGCTCCGGCGCCGCCGACAGCGACCTGCGGGTGGGTGACGTGATCGTGGCGGTCGACGACAACGACATCACCGACCCGACGTCGCTCGGCGCCGCGGTCGCGACGTACCAGCCCGGCGACACCGTCACCGTGACCATAGAGCGAGACGGCTCCACCCGAGACGTGCAGGTCACCCTCGGCACCCGCCCGACCTGACGGTCCTCCCCGGCCCCGTCCCCACCCGGACCGTCACGATGGCGACGACCTCGTCTCTCTGGACCAGACCCGAAAGGACCGGGTTAGACGTCGGCCGCTCAGGCGACGGTGAGGGCGGCAACGAAATCGGCCCGCGTCGCCGGGCCGAGTGACGGCTCGGGCGGACGCTGGTCCTTCGTCTGCAGGACGGCGAACACCCGGGCGCCGAAGTCGGCGTCGGCCAGCAGGGCGTCGGGCGGTGACAGCAGGTTGAGGTTGCGGATGAACGCTCGCAACACCACCTGATCGGTACGCAGTGCCGGCGCCAACCCATCGCGCAACACCGAGCGGGTGAACGCCCGAGGGTCCGATGCGTCGCCGTATGGGTCCTCGCCGGCGAGCAACGCGGCAGCGACCCGGCGAGCCTCCCGGTCCTGTTCGACCGACGAGCGATACCACGGATGGATCTCCGTCCGCAGCGCCTCGTCATACGTGACCGCCACGGCGCGCAGGTCGTCGGGATGCTCGGTGATTGCCTGTGCCAGCAGATGGGCGCTCCAGTAGGCGGTACTGCAACCGCGGCCGTAGAGCGGGTTCGTGCACAGGACCGCATCGCCGACCGGGACGAGCCCGATCGCGGCCGGCTCGCCGTCGACGACATAGTCGCTCCACTTGTTCAACAGCCCCGCCATCATGTGGACCTCGGGCGTGATCGGTTCGGCACGGCCGTCGAGCCATGGTGCTGTTGCCGGTAACGAGCGGGCGGCCGCATCGAAAGCGGTCGGATCCGAGAGGCGGCGGCGGAGTTCGTCGTCGTCGGTGGGCACGGCGAGTGTGATCGAGAACGTCCGATTGTCGCCGACGAACGTGCCGTACTTGACGTAGCCGAGATCGCCACCGATCGGACCGGTGCGCGGCGGCACCTCGGCATCGGGAAGCAGGCGATAGAAGCGGCTGGCATACACGATGCCCGTGTCCTCGACGGTCTCGGTGACCGGGCGGCCACCGATCTCCGCGAGCCAGTCGGCCACGGCGCTACGCCTCCCGTTCGCCGCCACCACCAGATCGGCGCCGAGCTCGGTCCCGTCGTCGAGCCGGACCCCGCCCACGATCCGCTCACCCCCGAAATTCGGAGCCGACGTTGCGCCTGGCGCACGTTCGGCTCCGAATTTCGGATTGGGGGAGGGGTTCGGGGAAGTCTGGGCGGTGGGGACGAGGCCGACTGCGATCAGGCCGACTGCGGCGACGCCGGTCCGGATCGACACGTTGGCCTCGGCGAGCGCGGCTCGCCGCAGCACCCATTCGAACGTGGTGCGACGGCAGGCGATCATCACCAGGTCGTCGTCGCCGGGTTCCGGCTCGAACTCCATCTCGGGCGGGACACCATCGCCGAAGCGCATCTCGGTCGCGCCTTCGGCGAGCAGTGCCTCGAGGATGTCGGGCTGGTGATCGCGCAGCAGGTTGCGCAACCGCGCGAGGAACGCGTGGCTGTGACGCACCTGCGG
>DATKXG010000131.1:0-2674 GCA_035529175.1 Ilumatobacteraceae bacterium | reverse complement strand
CAGTCGGAGATCTACTGGGACGACGCCTACATGAACGCCCAGGTCGGGGCGGTCACCCGCGGCACGTACACCCTCAAGATCATCGACCCGATCCTGTTCGTCAAAGCGTGGGTCCCTGCGACGTATCTCGAGCCGGGCAAGGTGTTCGACTTCACCGACATCGAGAACGACGCGGCGTCGCAGCTGTTCAACGAGGTCGTCGGCTCGCTCGCCCCGGCGTTCTCGATGTACACGAACGACCCGTCGAAGGGCAACCGCATCACCAAGATCCAGCAGGACTCGATCGGGTTCGCCCAGAGCCTGTCTGCGGCGGTGGAACAGAACTACCAGTGGGCAAGCGGGCGGGGCCTGCAGATCGTGGCCACCGCGATCATCTCGATCGAGTACGACGAGACGACGCGCGAACTGCTGCGCAACGTGCAGCGCGCCGATGCGCTCTCCGGTGCCCGCGGCAACTCGAACCTGCAGGCATCGGTCGCGTCGGGCTTCGAAGCTGCGGGCCAGAACACCGGCGCCGCCGGGCTCGTCGGGCTCGGCATCGCGTCCGGAGCCACCGGGCTCGGCGGTCTGCAGCAGCCGGTGCCGGGCATCGGCGCCCAGAGCACGCCGCCGCCTCCCCCACCGGCAGCCGCAGCACCGGCTCCCGCTCCCGCTCCCGCCGCGCCGGCCGCTCCCGCCGCCGAGGACCCGATGGCGCAGCTCGCGAAGTTCAAGGAAATGCTCGATGCCGGGTTGATCACCCAGGACGACTACGACGCCGCCAAGAACAAGGTGCTCGGACTCTGAGTCCGAGCCGACGGACGTCGACATGACGAGCCTGCCACCCCCGGGCGAGGGCAGTCCCTCGCCGGCCACCGATCCCCCGGTCGATCCCATCCTCGATTCGATCGCCGACCCGGTCGCCGACCCGGTGATCGACACCCAGAACGAGCGGCTGGACGACGGGGTCAACCGCTGCCCGAAGTGCGGCTCGACCGAGATCCAGCTGCGCCCATCCGCGGGAATGCTCATCTGCCTGTTCTGCCGCCACGAATGGTCCGAGGCCCGCCTCGACGAGACGATCGACAACGGTGATCTCGCCACGTTGACCGGCACGACGATGGGCTCGGGCGCCACCGACATCGACACCGCAGCCGACTCGCTGATCACCATGAAGTGCCAGGGCTGCGGCGCCGAGGTCGTCGTCAACACCGAGGCGCAGATGGGGTCTCGCTGCCACTGGTGCCGTCACGTGCTCACGATCAACGAGCAGGTCCCCAACGGCGCGGTGCCCGACGCGGTGTTGCCGTTCAAGGTCACCCACGACGACGCGGTCGCCAGGATCGATGCGTTCGCCGGCAAGCGTCGCATGTTCGCGCACCGTGCGTTCCTGCGCGACTTCGAGCCGGACAACATCGTCGGCGTCTACATGCCATACATGGTGGTCGACAGCAATGCGAGTGCCGACATCGCCGGCGTCGGCGAGGTCCAGACCCGCAAGTACACGCGGGGCTCGGGCGACGACAAGGAGACCTTCTACGACGCTGATGTGTACGAGGTGCAGCGGCACGTCGACTTCACGGTCGACGATCTCACGATCGAGTCGTCCGCCGACCGGGCGAACATCGACTCCTCGGTCAACACGAACAACATCATCAACACGATCCTGCCGTTCGACACCGAGAACGCGGTGAAGTGGAACGCCAGCTACCTCACCGGATACACGTCGGAGAAGCGTGACCAGGACGTCGCCCACCTGGTGCCCGTGGTCGAGAACCAGCTGCTGTCGATCGCCAGGTCGCAGGTCGAGTCGAGCGTCGATCGCTACGACCGCGGGGTGCGGTGGGAGCGCGAGCGGCTCGAGGTACACGGCACCCGGTGGGTGGCGATGTACCTGCCGGTCTGGCTGTACTCCTACTACCACGAGGAGAGCGGCAAGGGCATGGTGCACTACATCGCCGTGAACGGACGCACCGGCGAGGTGATGGGCAGCGTGCCGGTGTCTCATCCGAGACTGCTCGCCGCCGCCGCAGCCGTCGGCGGCATCATCGAGATCCTGGTGATCGCGATCCTGGTGGCCGCCGGATGATCGCAGCCCTGTTCGCCGAACTCGCGTCGTCGATGGCGCTCGTCGCAGCCGAGGATGACGGCGCCCCCGTCTTCTTGCTCCTGGCCGGGCCGGCGGGGGCGGGAGGTACCTACTTCCTCGCGTGGCGCTACTACCGCAACACGCACACGTCGCACGGATACGAGCGCGAGACGCGGATCGAGGCGAAACCGGTGACCGGCAACGAGGCCAAGGTGAAGGAGATCACCGGCACGAAGAAGTCGGGAATCGACGGCGACAACCGCTCCGATCACCGCCGACGGGTGCAACGCCTCGACTGAGACGTCACCGGCCGGGCGTGGAGCGACGCCCAGCTACGACTCGAGCGCTGCCTTGATGCGAGCGAGGGTCTTCTCCATGCCCGTGACCATGCCGCGGTCGCGTCGCATCAGCGTGGAGTAGACGAACCGCTGCCAACCCTCGTAGGGAGGGAAGCTGAACGACTCGGTGACGGTGGTGACGCCGTCGTGCTCGCTCAACTCGTAGCGCCAGGTGGTGTAGCCCTCGGCAACGAACTCGAACACGGCGCCCGGCTCGCAGGCGGTCACCTCCGACGACGTCGTCCACTTCTTCAGCGTCACGGGTCCG
>DATKXG010000130.1:0-10933 GCA_035529175.1 Ilumatobacteraceae bacterium | reverse complement strand
ACCCTCGAGCGTCGACGCCTGCGTCAGCATCGACGTGTTGTACAGATCCATCCCGGCACGGGTGTCCATCGTGGCGTTCTTCTCGTCGAGCATCGCCCCGGCGACGTCCTCAGCGCCACGCACCACGTCGATCATCGCCGTAGCGGCCTGATCCATCGTCGTGTTCTTGTCGCCGAGCACTTCGGTGCTCTCGGCGACCTGTTCGCGGAAAGCGATCTCGGCTTCGAGGGTGCTCAGGGTGTCGCCGGCGAGATCTTGGTGTGCCCGGCGCAGGGCGTCGACGGCGTCTGTCTGCTCTCGGGTGGCGTCGCGTGCTTCACCGACAGCCTCGCGGTAGCCGTCCTGGGCGGCTGCCGCATCCGACAGCCCGACGTTGCCTCGCCCGAGTGCCCGACTGAACTCGCGTTGCATCGTCGTGGCCGTGTCGTAGGTGTTGACCGACGCCATCAGGGCTGCGTTGTGCTTGCCGTAGGTGCGTGTCACCGTCTCGACGTCGTCGTTGATCACCCCGAACTTCCGGCCGAGCCAGCCGACTGCATCCGCCTGCACGGTGACGATCTTGGTGACCCCTTCGATCGCCTTGCCGGCCATCCTGGCACTCATGCCGATAGGCCCGTATTCCACCGCCTTCGAGATGACCTGGCCGTACCTCTCCCACTTGCTGGTCGAGTCGTCACTGGGCGAAGAATCGTCGGTGACCCCGACCAGCCCCAGGAGGCTGTCCATCGTGCTCTCGACGCGATCTGTCAGGTCGGCGAACGCATCGGTGGCATCGGCGACGACCGGGATCAGGATCGAGCCGAAGTTCCCCGAGATGTTCTCGAGGTTGCCGCTCAGACGCCTCTGCGAGTTGGCGAGCGAGTCCGAGGTGTTCTGGAAGTCCCCCTGAGCGTCGGCCGTCAACTTCATCAACAGCCCGTAGGTCGCCTGGGCCTTCGTCGTCCCGACGAGCTCCCGCTTGTTCGTGATCAGCCCCTCGGCCAGGGCGAACGACGTGACCGCCGCCGCACTCATGTCCTTGCCGTACCGTCGGATGCCCTCCGACTCGCCGGCGAGCGTGGACGTGAAGAGCTGCATGGCCCTGTTCACGTCCATGTCCATCACGGACGCAAAGTCGACCGCCCTGGTCATGAGGTCTCTGAGCGTCCCGACGACGTCGCCGCCCTCGCCGGCGATCGACTCGGCGAACGACGAGAACGTCACCGCCGCCTGATTGAATGCCCCCTCGGACAGCCCGAACGACTCGACCGACTCCTTGCCGAGCTCGTGGATGGCGGCAGCGTTCTCCTTGAAGGTGACGTTGACGGCGTTGTTCGACTCGGCGAGCTGCGACGCCACACTGATCGACTGCTTGCCGATGACGAGCAACCCGCCGAGCGCCGCCGTTGCTGCGACGGCCCCACCACCGATGCCGGCGAACGCAGCCGACCCGCCCGCCTTGAGCTTGTTCATGTTGCCATCGACGTCGGCCATCGCCGCCTTCACGGCGTTGATGCGGGCCATCGCCGCACCAGTGGCAACGTCAATCACGACGGAAACTGTGTTCGCCATGTTGACGCCTTTCTCAGTCGAAGAACTTGCGGAGGGTGAGACCCACCTGTTCGTTCACTACGTTCGGAGCTTTCTTCTTGATAGCAGCCACCGCTTCACTGGCCGTGTGCTTGCCGGCGGTGCGTCCGTTCCAGCGACGAGCACCCCTCGACCGTTGCCTGCGGACGCCCCCCGACTTTGTGAACGAGGTCAACCCGGTCTTCCGGTTGATGCCCGGCCCCGAGAACCCAGACGCATTGCCCTGGTTCCGCCCGAGCTCGGCAACCGTCCACGGGCCGGCGCTGCGCCTCGTCGGGTGGAAGCTGATCCTGCCCTTGCCGACGATGTCGTACCGGGTGTCGAGCGTCGGCGCCCACCCACTGAACTTCGGGTCGCCACCGAGGTCGGCCGACGCAGCCTTCTCCGCTTCCTCTTTCGCCATCATGCCGACGGCGTTCAACATTGCCTTGTCGCCGAGGTCGTTGATCATGCGACCGAGCTGGGCGTTGAATGTTTGAGGAGTGAAGCGGGCCACGTCGGGCTCGAATCAGAAGGTGCCGTTGGTGACCGTGCCGGTGACCTGCAACGAGCCGCTCCACTCGGCGCGACCGCCGGTGCCGGAGCTGAGTTCGTAGCCCGTCAGGATGGCTTCGCCGCTGACCTTGGCCTGCGAGGCGACCGAGCCACCCGGCCCCCAGATGTACGAGAACGACGTCGTGCCGGCCGACTGGGCGGCCTTCATGCCGGTGATGTGCGTGTGCAGTGTGACGTCGTACGGTCCCGAGATCGAGATCGTGTCGCCGTCGGTCATGCCGGCGATGAACTGCTTGGCGGTGACGCCGAACACTGACGTCTCGAGCGTGTCCACGTTCTGCGGAACGCCGACATTGTCGAGGTAGCCGCTGAGGTCGACAATGCTGCCGGCGGCGCTGTCGAGTCCGAAGTAACCGAGGTAACCGGGCTTGAATGCCATGATCGTGTCTCCTTGTTGAGATGGGGTTGGTGATGATCAGCGTCGAGCGAACGACACCGAGTAGGTGAGCGAGCCCGTACCGACGACCGTGTGGCCGACTCGCAGATATTGGGCCACCGCCGTGCCGGCAGCGACCTCGACATGCTGCCCGCCGACTGCGGTGACCGACGAGAAGCTGGCGATCGTCGTCCAGCTCGTCGTGCCGTTGGCCGACTGCTCGACGATGATGGCGTCCGACGTCAGCCCGGTGAACTCGGTGACGTGGAGCGTGGCGACGCCGCCGTTGGTCGACGCTGCCGTGAGGTCGACTGCGGCACTGTCGCCGGTGGCGGTGACCGCCGTCAGGTCGACGAGCACGGTCCCCATGTCGGTGAACCCCTGCGTGCGAGAGTTGAGCGACCACCCGGCAAGGCTGCCCGGCGTTGCTCGAGTCTCGAACGACGTCTCGGCTGACTTCATCAACCACGCCGGCGACCCGGCGGTAAGCCCGACCGGTGCGTACGTGATCGGCATCTCAGTCGACTTGAACGAGTTGAACACGTCGAACGGGTCGGCCGCAGTCACGCCGGATGCAACGTCGAGCGGGCCACTGGCGGCGAACACCGACGAGTCCTGGCCGGGGATGAACGTCTTGGCCTTGTCGCACAGGGTCGTCGAGTCGAACGTCTCGACCGTCAGCGACGTGCTGACGCTCGACGCCTCGCACGACAGGTTGAGTGGTCCGAGAAGGACTCGGGTGTTGTAGCTCGGCTGGAATGCCATGTCAGAAGATCACCTCGATGTTGAAGTCACACACCATGAACGTCTCGTCGGCGACCGTGCCGACCATTGGCTCTCCGATGCTGGTCACGTACGCAGACTGTACGAGATCGTCGGGCCAGTTGTCTGCATCCTCCACGGCTGAACAGATGCCGCCCGTCGGCTCGGCGAGCTCGTCGAGCGCCTTCTGAGCGGCCACCTCGGCGGTGCGGCCGACGTACACGCGCAGCGTGAACGGGTACGTGGCCGACGCCCGACCGAGCACCATGCGAGGATCGAACTCGGTGCGGCGAAGATGCCCGCACGGCGCCGGGATCGTGTCCTGCAAGTATGCCAGGCAGCGCAACCCGGTGCCGGCGGTGATCGCATCCGACAGGGCGTCGCGCACTTCGGCGATGGTGGTCATCCGATCCAGTCCTTGCGGAACGGCTCGAGCAGCCCCCGAGCGACCGGGTCGAGCGACGGGGTCCGCATGACGATGCCGGCGTCGGCGGCGAGCTGGAAGCCCGAGAACGTGCCGCTGGTCGACTTGTAGATTCCCTTGGCCTGGATCAGGCACGCCTGGTTCACGTCGGTCGGCACGGCGGCCCAACCAAACTTCGCCGTCACCGAGACGCCGGGGCGGCGCTGATGGATCGGGAACGTGTAGGTGTCGAGCATCAGGATCTCGGTGTGCGGGCGTACCGGGTAGTCGTCGGCTGCGTTGAGCGGCGCCACGATGAAGTCGGTGTTGATCGTCAGGGTCGTTTCGTACGTGCCGGTGTCGTCGGTGTCGAGCTTCACGATCAGCCCGGTGAGCGTCGAGATGTCGTCCACCTCGAGCGAGACTCGGCTGGTCGCCCAGTAGTTCCGCTCGACCACGACGGTGTCGGCCCAGAACCGCCGGCCGCACTCCGAGTCGATCTGGCGTGACGCCGTGATGATCGAACGCTCGATGCGGGCGTCGTCGTCGACGTCGCTGATACCGAGCTCGGCCGCCACGTCATTGACGGTTGCGTAGCAGTTGACCAGGGCCATTAGGCGCTCTTGGCCTTCGTCCCGTGAGCGAGCACCTCGGCGTCAGTCAGGGCGTGCCCCGGTGGCTCGTCGGACTCGTGCATCGTGATCAGGTTGACCGACGAGCTGTCGACCTTCTCGACGTCGACGACGTACTCGCCCTGCGAGCCGAGCACGGTCAGCATCATGCCGATCTTCTTGCGGTCTGCCAGATGGGTTCGCATCGGTCCTCCTTGGGGCTCCGACGTGAACTCTACCCTTCAGCGGTCAGCCGATACGGATGATCCCGAGCCCGTTGTTCTCCCTGACGAGCTCGTGCTCGAGCCCCTCGGCGGCGCAGAACTCCAACATGGCGACCCGCACCGGGTACACCGGGTCGGATGGCGGCGAGTCCAGCGGACACATCAGCTCGGTGTCGTGGAGCAGCATGACACCGCCCGGCTTCACGAGGTGACGGTACAGGGCCAGCTCGGCCCGAGTCTGCTCGTACGTGTGGCTCGTGTCGATGAACACGATCTCGGCGGGCTCGAGCTGCGACACGACAGCAGGGTCCAAGTCGCTGCCCTGGATGAACGTCCAGGCATCGTGTTCGCCGATGGCGGGCTGCTCGTCGATGTCGATCGACGTCAGCTTGCCGCCGGTGAACTCCAACCCGTAGAGCCATGCGATCGTCGACACGCCGGTGCGGGTGCCGAGCTCGAGCACGTGCTGGGCGTCGAGCTCCCGCACGAACTGCACGAACCTGGGCAGGTGCATGTGGATGTCGCTCGGCGTGGAACAGAGCGTCGTGTACTCGTCGAGCAGCGTCACCGGCCGGTCGGCGTTCGGCTGGATGTCTGATCGTGACGGGATCACGGTCGTGGCCTGTACCAGCTCGCCGGGGCGTGCCCCTCGGTGATCCACTTCGGCCAGCCCTCGTCGACGTTGACCGGGATCAGCTTCGTGCCGTCGACGTGATAGCCGTCCCGCCAGAACCGCAGGTCGTCGTCGACGCCGGCGGCAATGTCGCCACGCACCTCGGGATGGGCGAACGCCTCGGCCTTGGCGAGCGCACGATCGGCACCGCCGAGCCATGTGAAATGCCACCCGGCGTCGGACAGGTGCGACGGGCACGGGGCGATGCCGCGCAGATCACGCATCCGAGACAGCGGCCTGTCGCCGAGTTTCGAGATGGCGTGGACCGTGCCGGCCACCGTGCCCGGCCACTGGTCGGGATGCACCCAGTCGACGGCCCAACAATGGAACCGCATCCCGAACGCCACGAACCCCTTCGGTCGGACGTTACGTGCGGGCAGCGCCCTCGGGATCTCATCAACGTCGGACTGCAACACGATGTCGGACATCAGCAGCCCCGGCACCTCGCCGAACCCAAACTTGATCCATTCCCGCTGGGCGTTCTCCCTGGCCCAAGCGTTCGGGTACTCGTCGGCCGTCGGCAGGTCGGTCGCCCGCACGACGATCAGCTTGTCCTTCCACCGGTCGAACCGGTCGCCGGTCGCCAGCTCCTCGGTCAGGTAGTACGGCTTCGGCGTGTCCTGATGCGTCACGTCGGCTTCGACGGCGATCACGAAGTCGACGGCGTCGGCCATCTCGGTGAGCCGCATCTCGAGCACATCGAACTCGTTGAAGAACGGGAAGGTGTCGATGACGAGCGGGCGTCTCATTTGCCCCTCGAGATCCGGTGGCCGTCGATCAGCGGCCTCCGCTCGAGGAAGGTGCGCTGGTCGACCTCGGCCGACTCGACGGCCTTCATGTAGATCGGGTCGGACTGCCGGCCGGCCTCGTCGCCGGCGTAGCCGGGGTGATGGTGGACGATGACGCAACCCGGTGCCATCTTGAACACGCCCCGAGCCTTGGCGAGCTGCACGAGCTCCTTGTCGGTGTACCAGTGCCGGTAGGCCGTCGACATCGTCGTGCCCGGCCCGTCGAGGCTGGCGCCGAGGGAGTCGATGTAGTCGCGTCGGATGAAGAAGTGGTCGGCGTGGTGGCCGGCGGCGACGTCAGGGTTGCGGACCTCGGCGCCGGGCGCGTCGTAGGTGCCGATCACGTCGGCGCCCTCCGAGATGTCGGCGGCGGCCTCGAACCAGCCGGGTGTGAACTCGACGTCGTCACCGACGACCAGCACCCAGTCGGCCTTCGATCGTGCGACCAGTGCGTTGACGTTCTCGGCGTACGTCTTGTTCTTTGACCCCACAAGCTTCTTGCCTCGAGCCTTCTTGGGCCAGGTCGCTTCGAGCGACTCGAGCAACCGCTTCTCGTTCTGAGATCGGACCAGCGGAATGATGACGTCGACCGTCTCCATCGGCGCCTGCGGCTCGGGCTCGAACGGCATCAGCGAGCTGATGACCGGCAACCACATCTCGTCGAACACCCGGTCGGTGTCGTACTGCTGCGCCCACTCGACGGCGTCGACCTGCATGGCGGCGAGGTCGGCGGCGTAGGCCGACTCCAACCCGGCGAGCACCGACGAGATGAACGGGCAGATGTAGCTGGCGTGCTGGGCTGGATCCCACTCGGGTTGCCCCTCGACCTTCCAGCCGACACCGATCAGCTCGGACTGCGACGAGAAGTCGGATGCGATCACCGGGGTGCCGCACGCCTGCGCCTCGATCATCGGGACTCCGAACCCCTCGCCGTGCGACGGTGCGAGCAGCACGTCCATCGCCGTGTAGAGCGCCGCCATCATGTGCGACGGCATGCCGAGCCGGTAGGCGTACTGGTTCGAGAACACGATGGCATGCGGCGGGATGCCGCACGTCCCGGCCAGCTCGGGCAGGTTGATGCCCTCGGCCGCCCCGAACTTCTCGGCGTGGACGAGCAGCACGGCGTTGTTGTGCCGGCGCCAGAACTCGCCGAACGCTCGGAAGGCTTCGTTGAACCCCTTGCGGTCGCGTGCCCAGCCCTTGTTCATGGCGACCATGCCGACGACGAAAGCGTCGAGCGGCACCTCGAAGATCTCGCGTGCGTTGCGTGGCTCGCCGGCGATGTCGAGCTGGTACGTCGGCTTGAACGCCTTGGTGTCGACCGACAGCGGGACGTACAACGGGTCGAGGCCCGCCTCGGCGAACATGTGCTCGCCGAACCGACTCATGGCGATCGGTGTCGCCCCGGTGCGGTGGAAGAACTTGAGCACGTCGGGCGGGCACGGCAGGTGGTCGACGGGTGCCCACGCTGCCACCTGAAAGTCGGCGAGCAGCGGGTTGACGAGACACCAGACGTCGAGCAGCGGAATGATCCAGCCCTGCGACGGGTCGCCGTCGAAGAAGTGGTCGGCGTGGTTGTGGAGCACGTCGTTGCCGTTCGTCTCGTACCCCGCCGGGTAGAGGCGAATGTCATGTCCCTTCGGCGACTTCCACGAGCCGATGAGCCCCTGGTGCCCGTAGGTGCATGACACGGCGACCTCGTGGCCCGCCTCGGCGAGACGGTCGGCGAGATACGCCGTCTGCACGCCGTAGCCGGTGGCGATCGTGGGAGCGTTCGAGTGGATCAGGAACTTCACGACTCGCCCCGAGTCTCGAGGCCGGCGGGCCGGGTCGTCGTGACCAGCATCATCCCGAGGTGGATGGGGTGGGGCGTGATCAGCGCCACCGTCTCGGCCCGAGTGCGCTCGAGCTCCTCGATGAAGTCGGTCAGATCCTCGACCGGTACGTGATGAACGGGCATCAGTGATCTCCTTGGCAGGTTCGTGTTGGTGGCTGGATACTAGTCGCCCGGCAGGGGCGGGTGAAGCCAAGAGGACTCGAGACTCCACCCGCCCTTGGCCTGCCAAGGCACCCCCTCGAGGGGGAGGGGGGACTGGTCAGGCGATGCGCTGCGCCATGAAGTTGATGGCGGTGAGGTCCGCAGCGGCGGCGTCTCCCCTCCACTTTCCACGGAACGCAACGGTGTCGGTCGTAAATCCAACACTGTCATTGCGCTCGACCATGAGCTCTCCGACGGTGCGGAAGTAGAACGAGCTCCAGTCGCCGAAGAAGGCGATCTTGGCGTTGGTCGCCATGCTCGCGATGTTCGGGTCGGTGAACACGGGGTAGCCGAACAGCGTCGACGGGCGGTTGAAGCCCGAGAGCCCACCCGTCAGGTTCGGCTGCCACAGCGGTGCGCCTTCGGTGCCGCCCGCTCCATCACGGAGCGAACGGATCACGCCGGCGGTGGCGTCACGGAACAGCCAGCCAGCGGACTGCGACGAGCGGTACTCGTCGTTGACGCTGAACTCTGTCGACACGAGGTTGGAGAACGTCGGGCCGACAAGCGAGCCGCCCGTCGCCATCGTGCCGGCTGCGCCGGTGAATGCCGCCGCCGTGATCTTTGCCATGACGGCGGTGTCCATGCGGCGACCGACTGCGCGGCCGATGTCCCGTGCCACCCAGCTCACGATGTCGACCCCGGTGTCGGAGACGACTTCGCTTGCGATGGTGATGAGCTCGCCGTACTTGACCGGCGTCAGGGTCGTCTTGTCGAACGTCGGGTCGGTCCCGGCGAGGGTCGTGCCCTGCCCGGCCACCTGGGTGGCGATGGCGTGAGCGGTGACCTTCGGGACGTCCATCGGGGCGCCACTGTCGGTCGACATCCGGCGCAACGGCATCTTGAACGCTGCGATGGATTCCTCCATCACCTCGTACAGGGTGCGGTCGAACAGTGTCGGCACGGCGCTGGCGACCGACCCGGTATCCCATGCCAAGGCGCGCACTTCTTCGGGGGTTGCGCCCATGCGAAGGAGGTCACGCTCACGCTGCACGCCGCGCAGGTTCGCCGAGATGGCGTTGACCGGGCGGCCCGACTCGAAGTCGTGGGTCGACATGCGCTTCTCGCCGCGAATCCAGTCACGGAGGTCGGCGTTGAGGTTGCGACGCTCGGTCTCGTCGTCGGGCTCGGCGCCGAATGCGATCGACTGGGCCTCGCGGACCTGCGCCCGCTCCTGCTCGGTCTCGGCTCGCTTGACGAGCTCCTCGCCGTCGGCCTGGAGCTCGTCGAGGCGGACGTTGTAACGCTCCCACTGGGTGCGCTGCTCGGCGTTCATCTCGACGCCCTCGAGGTCGGCCAGGAATCCCTGGGCCTCGTTCCACACGCGACCGCGTGTCTCTTGGATCGCCTTGATCCGTTGGTTGATGTCCATGTTGGGTTCTCCTTGTGTCGTTCTTGCAGAATGGGTGATGTCCTGCGAGGTGAGGAGGTGGGAGAACCCGGCGTCCTCGGCGTCGCCGTTGATGCGGATGCTAGTGCGGGCGCTTGGCGAAGAGTTGGACCAACTCGGGTCGCACCACGAACGCCGGCTTGCTCGTCGGCTCGAGCACGAACCCGCGAGTGAGCAGCGCACGGCGCAGCTCGTCCTCGTCGAGATCATCGTCGTCGATCACGACGTCGAGCAGCGACCGGATGTTGGCGGTCGTCGTCGGGCTGGCGCCCTTCCACACGATCGACGTCTCGACGAGTGCGACCTCGGAGATCGTGCGTTCGGAGAAGTCGTCGCTCCACGCATCTCGAGCCTTCGGCACCGAGAACCCGATCGACATCTGACGCATCTCGCCGCGTGAGATCGCCGAGCGGATCACCTGGGCGTCGGGTCGGGTCGGGTCGAGGTTGGCGGTGACGTGGAGATCGGGGTCGGCCGAGAGTTGGAGCGTGCCGGCGCCACGGGTGGCGAGCGGGACACCGCGCTGGTCGTGGTTCACGAACAGAGCGACGTCGGCCTTGGAATCGCGCAGCGTCTTGTTGAACGCCCCGGCCTTGATCGTCTCCTGAAACTCGCCGTACTGATCTCGCACGGCGTACGGCGTGTCGACCACGCTGGCGATGCCGTCGAAGGTGAACCCGGTCGGGCCGTCGTCTCGGAACTCGAAGTCGGCGAGTGCGTAGCTGCGGTACTGGACCCCGGTGTTGCCGGCTCGTGTGCTCACGTCGTCTCCTCCTCGGAGTTGATCGTGGCGACTGCCGCCTCCACGTCGTTCAGTGCTTGCTCGGCCAGATCGTCCCAGTCGGACTCGGTCATCTCGTCGTAGTCCTTCGGGAGTGTCCACTCCAAGCGGATGCTGTCCATGTCGCCACTCTATTCCAGCGAACGCCTGCAGCTCTTTCTTTGACAGCGTGACGCCGAGCCGACGGTCACGCTTGGCCTGCTTCTTGGCCTGCTTCTTCATCTCTTTCTTCAGCGCCTTCTTCTTCTCGCCACGGGGCGCCGTGCCGAAGGCGTCGGAAGCGAACAGGCTCACGAACGCCTTGCCGAAGTCGTCGCCGGCGCCGCCCTTGCCGGCGTGATCCTTCTGGTTGTGACTCGAGTGGCGGGACTCGAGTCCGAGAGCGTCGAGAGCGTCGTCCTCCCACTCGTCCCACGACGGGTCGTGCTCGACGCCGGCGACGTTGGCCTGAGCTCTGTTGTACTGCACGTCGGCGAGCACGTTGGCCCAGATTGCTCGAGTGTTCATGCTGGCTCCGTTTCGTCGATCTCGTCCCCATCGTCGACCTCCAGCAGCTCGGCGATGATCGGGTCGAGGCCGTCGGCGTCGAGCTCGGCGGCGATCGTTGCCGCAGTGATCGGGTTCAACCCCCAGTCCTCGAGCTTCTTCATCGGATACTTGCCGGGCATCGTGGAGCCTCCTTCAGTCGAATATACCCCTCGACCAGCACGCCGTCACGGAAGTACGCATCGACGATGCCGGTGGCGAACGGGTCACTGCGGGA
>DATKXG010000129.1:0-28934 GCA_035529175.1 Ilumatobacteraceae bacterium | reverse complement strand
GTCGACCTGATCCGGCGAGTCGACGGCGTGGTGGTCCTGCGGCTGGCGAGGATCGCGCCGCCGATCACGAACGCGACGCCGACGAGCTCGAGCACGAACACCTCGTCGCCACGGAACGCCACGCCGAGGACGAGTGCCACGACCGGGATGAGATACGTGATGAACGACGCCCTCGTCGATCCGACACGGCCGACGAGCGTTCCCATCAGTGCGAACGCGATGCCGGTGCCGACCACGCCGAGCACGGCGACCGCAACGACCGGACCGATCTCCCACCTCGCATCGGCGATCTGCCACAAGCCGAACGGTGCGGTCCAGACGGTCGCGAGCGCCAGCACCTTCGCCATCAGGTTGACCGAGCCGTACCGCTGCTGCATCGGTCCGGCGAGCGTGACGGCGAAGCCGTAGCACACGGTCGCGAGCACGACGAGCACGACGCCGAAGGTCTCGCTCGATCCCTCGCCGATCGACGGCAGGCTCACGAAGATGACGCCGACGAACCCGACGGCGATGCCCAGGAGTTGGGCGCCTCTGGTCGACTGGCGCAACAGCAACATCGCGAAGATCGCGGCGAAGATCGGTGTCCCTCCGTTGAGCAGGCCGGCGACGGCCGAGGTGATGTGCTGCTCGGCGATCGGGAACAGCGTGAACGGGATGGCGACCCAGAAGATCGAGAGTGCGACGAGTCGGACCCGGTCCTCGGGCTCGATCTTCGTGTGCCGGCGGGGGAGTGGGAGCACGGTGAGTGCGAGCGCCCCGAGCCCGACGCGCATGAGGGTGATCACGCCCGGAGGCAGAGCGTCGAGGCCGATGTCGATGAACAGGAACGACGATCCCCAGATGACCGCGACGGACAGGAACAAGCCCCAGTCCGTGGTCGTGAACCGGTCGTCGATCGGCGCTGGAGCATTCGTCGCCGTGGTCACGCGAGCACGGTAACAACCATGCGTCGCCGTCGCCGGTGCTGCGACGCTGTCGCGGGCCGCGCTTCGACGGGTGCCCCCGGTCCAGGGGGAGTACGATCGAGCCATGGCCGAGCGCGAACATCCGCGTCGTGTGTTCCAACGGCCGTTCGACGCGATCGCTTCGGTCGTCGTACCCGTCGTCGCCGATGCGGTCGATCCCGATGATCTGGTCGATCGCATCGACGTCAACACGCTGGTCGATCGCATCGACGTCAACACGCTGATCGATCGCATCGACGTCGAGGCCGTTGTCGATCGCATCGACGTCAACGGGCTTCTGGTCCGCCTCGATCTGGATGCCCTGATCGATCGCGTCGACCTCGACGCGTTGCTGAGTCGGGTCGATCTCGATCGGCTTGTCGCTCGGCTCGACCTCGACGCTGTTGTCGACAGAATCGACGTCGAGCGGATCGTCGCACGGCTCGATCTCGACGCCATCGTGGATCACGTCGACGTTCAGCGCGTGATCGACCGGGTCGACGTGGACGCGGTCGTCGACAGTGTGGATCTCGATCGTGCGGTCGCCCGCGTCGATCTGGATGCGGCTGCCGAGCGGATCGATGTCGACCGCATCGTCGCCCGGGTCGATCTCAACGCCGCAGCGGACCGGATCGATGTCGATCGCATCGTCGAGCGGGTCGACGTCGACGCCATCGCCGCGTCGCTCGACATCGAGGCCATCGTCGCCGAGAGCACGAAGGGGGTGTTCGGGCGGTTCATCGATCTGCTGCGGCGGCAGGTGGTCGGCATCGACGAGATCACGATGCGAACGGTGAACAGGTTGCTCCGGCGCGAGTACGACTCGCTCCCGGCCGGTCCGCCCCTCGTCGTGCGGGACGACGCACCCGATGCTGCACCGCACACGATGAGCGGGCGCTACGCAGGACCGGTGTCGCGCCTCGGTGCCCTGGGGCTCGACGTGTTCGTGATCTCCTCCACCTTTGCCCTGCTGATCGCCGGCATCACGTATCTCGTCGACGTCCTGTTCAAGACCTCGTTCGATCCCACCGAATCCGACGGCTGGGTCGCCGCGGTGCTGTTCCTCGCTTACACGTTCTCGTACTTCTGGATCTCGCAGGCGGTGACGGGCAGAACGATCTCGCAGGCGCTCGTGGGCATCAAGGTGGTGTCGGGCGACGGCAGCCCGCTCGGCCCGGGTGCCGCGGCGATCCGCGTCGTCGTGCTCCCGTTCAGTTTCGTGCTGTTCGGTGTCGGCGCCCTGATGGCGCTCGTCGATCGTCGTCGGCGCGCCCTCCATGACGTCGCAGCGCGATCATCGGTCGTGTACGACTGGGGCGACCGCCCGGCGGCGCTGCCCGCACCGCTCACGAAGTTCCTCGACCGCAGGGAGGCAGCGCCGGGTGCGCCGTCGAAGCCGCGGTCGTCCGGTGTTTGAATCCTGACCGAGTTGGTAGGCTTTCCGAATGGCAACGTTCCGTGACCTGCTCGCCGCCGCGAAGTCCGAGATCCGTGAGATCGATCCCGAAGGCGCGTCCGCGCAGATCGAGGCCGGCGCGCTCGTGCTCGACGTGCGCGAACCCGACGAGTACGCGGAGGGCGCGCTGCTCGGCGCGATCCACATCCCGCGCGGCCACCTCGAAGCGCAGATCGAGAACCGCATCGCCGACAAGTCCGCTCCGATCGTCGTGTACTGCGCCGGTGGCGTCAGGTCGGCCTTCGCCGCGAAGACACTCGCCGAGCTCGGCTACTCCGATGTCGAGTCGATGGTCGGCGGCTTCGGACGCTGGAAGGACGAGGGCCGCCCGTGGAAGCAGCCGGCGTCGCTGACGCCGGAGCAGAACAACCGATACAAGCGCCACCTGCTGCTGCCCGAAGTGGGTGTCGAGGGTCAGGTCAGACTGCTCGAGGCGAAGGTGCTGATGCTCGGCGCCGGCGGCCTCGGATCACCGGCCGCGCTCTACCTGGCTGCCGCCGGTGTCGGCACGATCGGCATCGTCGACATGGACGAGGTCGACTCCTCGAACCTGCAGCGCCAGATCCTGCACAACATCGACCGCATCGGCGACCGCAAGGTCGACTCGGCCAAGAAGACCCTGACGATGCTCAACCCCGACGTGAACGTCGTCACCTACGACACCCGCCTCGATGCGTCGAACATCATCGACATCATCTCGGGCTACGACGTGATCGTCGACGGTGCCGACAACTTCCCGAGCCGGTACCTGCTCAACGACGCCAGCGTGAAGCTCGGCATCCCCGTGGTGCACGGGTCGATCTTCCGGTTCGAGGGCATGGTCAGCGTGTTCCACCCCACCCAGGGTCCGACCTACCGCGACATGGTGCCGCAGCCGCCGCCAGCCGAACTCGCGCCGAGCTGTGCCGAGGCTGGCGTGCTCGGTGTCCTGCCCGGCATCATCGGATCCATCCAGGCGCTCGAGACGATCAAGGTCATCCTCGGCCTCGGCGATCCGCTGATCGGACGCATCCTCACCGTCGACACCAACGACATGGAGTTCCGGGTGTTCAACCTGAAGCCCGATCCGGCGAACGAGGTCACCTACGCCAACCGCGACCGCATCGAGATCAAGGAACTCGACGGGCTCTGCGCTCCCGGCCTCAGCCACTGAACTGTCACGTTTGACCCGGCACGGTGTGACAGTTCAGCTCGGCTCGGTGAGCACTTCGGCTTCGATCGGGGCGAGCTCGTCTCGCTCCTGAACCATCACGCCGACGAGGACGAAGGCGATGCCGAGCATCTCGAGGGTCGACGGCCGCTGGTCGAGCACGAGCCAGCCGATGAAGGCGGCGGTCACGGGCAGGAGCGCGAGCAGCAGTGAGAAGCGGCGGATCGGGATGCGCCGCATCGTGAACTGGTCGATGCCGTAGCCGATCGCGTTGGAGAAGACGCCGACCAGCAGACACAACGCCAGCAGGCTCGGTGAGGTCCACACGTCACCACTGCCCGGTGCACCGACCGGTGTGATCGCGAGCGCACCGATGGCGAGCCCGACGCCGAGGCCGGCGACGCCACGGTCGAGTCGGGCGACTCGCGACCCGATCACGATGTAGACGGCCCACATCGCTGACGCCAGGAAGATGAAGAGCAAGCCGATCGCGTTGCCCTCGACCTCGCCACCACCGAGCACGACTACGCCGGCAATGGCGAACAGCAGCGCCACGGCGTTGCGGATCGATCGTGTCGCGACCGCGGCAACGGCGATCGGCCCGATGAACTCGATCGTCACGGCCTTGCCGAGATCGATGCGGTCGATCGCGAGGTAGAAGAACAGGTTCATCAACGCCGTGGCGATGCCGAACGCGGCAGCGGCGAGCAGGTCCGAGCGTGTCCAGCGTTGCCGCCAGGGCCGCGACACGACGACGACGGCGAGGGCGGCGCCGATCACACGGAACCAGGCGACGGTTCGCGGCTCGACCTGGTCGAACAGGCCGACGGCGATGACGGCGCCGATGTACTGCGCGATTGCCGAGAGGACGAACAGCGCCTCGGGCTGGGCGGTGTTCAGCCAGTTGGTGAGCGGGCCAGATCGTGCTGGCGGTCGCAGATCAGTCAAAGAGTTCGGGATCGCTCTGGGCGATCTCGTCCCACAACGGCTGGAAGCTGAACCAGCCGGCTGCGTGGAATCCGGTGTTCTGCTGGGTGTAGGTCGCGTACTCGTCGCGGATCTCGATCGGGTCGCCGGCGGCCATCGCCATCAGCTGGGCCTGGCAGGAGCGCTCCATCGAGATGAACCAGAACGCTGCCTCGTCGACGGATTCCCCGACGGTGAACAGCCCATGGTTCTGGTGGATCGCGGCCTTGCCGTCGGGGAACTTCGACGCCAACTCCTTGCCCGCCTCGATGTCGAACACGACGGCGCCGCCCTGCTCGGAGATCACGTGATGATCGTTGTAGAAGATGCACGCGTCCTGCGTGAGTGGAGCGAGCGGGATGCCGAGCGAGCTGAACGACTTGCCGTACGGCGAGTGAGCGTGCGCGGCGGCGATCACGTCGGGTCGGGCGGAGTGGACGGCCGCGTGGATCACGAACGCAGCGCGGTTGACCGGCTTGGTGCCGTAGACGACGTCGCCCTGGTGGTTGACGAGGATCAGGTCGCTCTGCTTGATGTGACGGAAGCTCATCCCGAACGGGTTCACCCAGAACATGTCCGGATATTCCGGGTCGCGCACGGTGATGTGGCCGGCAACGCCCTCGCCGAAGCCGAACTTGCCGAAGATGCGCAGCGCGCCGGCGAGGTGGGTCTTGCGGTAGTGGCGCTCGTCCTCGACGTTGTCGAAGGCGGGGATGCCGTCGAGGCCGACGGTCTTCGGGGTCAGCTCGATGCCGTCGATCGTGCCGGGCGACGCATTCGAGGTGACGGTGAGTTCGTCTTCGGTGATGGCCATGGATCCACCGTACTCCTGCGAGGCGCCCCTGTCTCGGGCCGTACGATGCCCCGATGGCCGAGATCCGCCCCACCGACATCGCTGCACCGGCGGCGAACTACGCCCACGCGGTGATGACCGACGGCGCGACTCGCTGGTTGCACACCTCCGGTGTCGTGCCGGTCGCGCCGGACGGCTCGACACCCGATGAGCTCGGCGATCAGGCCGCGCTGGTGTGGACCAACATCGCCGCGATGCTCCGCGACGCGGGGATGGTGGCGGCGAACGTGGTGTCGGTCACCACCTACGTGGTGGTCGGCGAGGATCTCGCGACCGTGATGGCGGCCCGCGACGCTGCGCTCGATGGTCACCGTGCTGCGTCGACGCTCGTGACAATCCCAGCGCTCGCGAGACCCGAGTGGCGCATGGAGATCGCCGTTGTCGCGGCGGCCTGACCGCTCGGTGGCAACGGCAGTATCAGTCGGATCTCGCCGGGGTCTGGAGTGCGATTCCCGCGAACAGTTCCGCCTCTCAGAGGCGAAGTTGTCCACGAGAACCGACGCACCGCCGACATATCAGGTTGCGGCCGCCGCGCTGGAATACCATCGTCGCCATGGCTGACGCGAACGACCTGCCGCAGACCGACTCGGGCATCCCGATCAAGCGGCTCTACGACGCCTCCGACCTCGAGGGTTGGGACGCGCGCAAGAGGCTCGGCGCGCCCGGCAGGCCTCCGTACACCCGTGGCGTGTACGGCTCGATGTACACCGGACGCCTCTGGACGATGCGTCAGTACTCCGGCTTCGGCAACGCCGAGGCCACCAACGAGCGCTTCAAGTTCCTGTTGAACGCCGGGCAGACGGGTCTGTCGTGCGCATTCGACCTCCCGACGCAGATGGGCTACGACTCCGACGCCGGCCGCGCCGAGGGCGAGGTCGGCAAGGTCGGCGTGGCGATCGACTCGATGGAGGACATGCGGCTGCTGCTCGCCGACCTCCCGCTCGACCAGGTCAGCACGTCGATGACGATCAACTCGACCGCAGCGATCCTGCTGCTGATGTACGAACTCGTCGCTGAGGAGAACGGGGTGTCGAGCGACAAGATCGGCGGCACCATCCAGAACGACCTGCTCAAGGAGTACATCGCGAGGGGAACGTACGTGTACCCGCCCCGACCGTCGATGCGGATCATCACCGACATCTTCGAGTACTGCAGCAAGCACGTCCCGAACTGGAACACGATCTCGATCTCCGGTTATCACATCCGTGAGGCCGGCTCGACGGCGGTTCAGGAGATCGCGTTCACCCTCGCCAACGCCATCGCCTACGTGCAGGCGGCGATCGACGCCGGCCTCGACGTCGACGACTTCGCGCCACGCCTGAGCTTCTTCTGGAACGGCCACAACAACTTCTTCGAGGAGGTCGCGAAGTTCCGCGCCAGTCGACGCATGTGGCACACGATCATGACCGAGCGCTTCGGCGCCCAGGATCCGAAGTCGTCGATGCTGCGCTTCCACACCCAGACCGGCGGCTCGACGCTGACTGCCCAGCAGCCGATGAACAACATCATGCGCGTGACGCTGCAGGCGATGGCCTCGGTGCTCGGTGGCACCCAGAGCCTGCACACGAACGGCTACGACGAGGCGCTCAGCCTGCCGACCGAGGAGGCCGCGCGGATGGCGCTGCGCACGCAGCAGATCATCGGCTACGAGTCAGGCGTCGCGGACACGCCCGACCCGCTCGCCGGGTCGTACTTCGTCGAGTCGCTCACCGACGAGGTCGAACGGCTCGCGTGGGAGTACATCGAGCGCATCGACGAGATGGGCGGCGCGGTCACGGCGATCGAGGCCGGCTTCCAGATGGACGAGATCGAACAGGCGGCGTACGAGTACACCAAGTCGATCGACGACGACGAGCGGGTGATCGTCGGCGTCAACAAGTTCACGATGGACGACGAACCCGAGCCGAAGGTGTTCCCGATCGATCCCGAACTCGAGGGCAACCAGATCGCCCGTCTGAAGGCGTACAAGACCAACCGCGACAGCGCCGCCGTCGAGTCGGCACTGGCCGCGGTGAAGGCAGCGGCGCAGGGCACCGACAACCTCCTCTACAGCATGAAGGACGCGCTGCGCGCCGACGCCACGCTCGGCGAGATCAGCGACGCGTTGCGCGAGGTGTTCGGCGTCTACACACCGTGAGCGACAAGAGTTCTGTCGCTCACGAGGCCACGGACGACCCGACGACGCCGCTCGACGAGATCGACCGGGCGCTCGAAGCCCTCGGCGTGGACACCGGCGGATTCGAGCGACCGTCGGCGCGGGCAGTGCAGGCTGCCGGTCGGCGCAGCCGGTTCGGGACGCCGCTGCCGCGCAACTTCCGGTTGCTGTGGGCAGCCACGGGGCTGTCGAACCTCGGAGACGGCCTTCGTCTGGTCGCGATGCCGCTGCTCGCCACCTCGGTGACCTCGGATCCCCGGTTGATCGCTGGGGTTGCGGTGGCCCAGCAGTTGCCCTGGTTGTTCTTCATCCTGCCGGGGGGAGCCTGGGCGGACCGATTCGACCGGCGTGTGCTGCGGATGCGGCTCGACTGGGCCCGCGCCGCGGTGATGTCCCTCCTCGTCGCAGCGATCTCGTTTGATCAGCTGTCGATCGTCGTGATCTACGTCGTCGCAGCACTGCTGGCATCGGCCGAGGCAGTCGTCGACAGCTCGAGCATGGCGATGGTGCCAGCGACGGTCGTCGGCGCCGATCTCGAACGTGCCGGCGGGCGGCTCGCCTCGACCGAGTTGGGGATGAACGATCTCGTCGGACCGCCCCTCGGAGGGTTGTTGTTCGGCCTCGCGGTCGCCGTGCCGTTCGGGGTCGACGCGATGACATTCGCGGGCGCCGCGCTCGTCATGAGCTTCATGACCGGCAGTTACCGCCCGGCCGCGTCGTCGGTCGCTTCGGAAGTCAAGCCCTCGATGCGGGCGAGTCTCGCCGAGGGCGTCGGCTGGCTGTGGAACCACCATCTGCTGCGTACGCTCGCATTGGTGTCGACAGCGCTCGGCACGGCCTCGTTCATCGGCAACGCGGTGTTCGTCATCTTCGCCACCGACACCCTCGGGCTGTCCGACTTCGGGTACGGCCTGCTGCTCGTCCCCGGTGCGCTCGGCGGAATCGCCGGGTCGCTGGTCGCGCCGCAGTTGACGCGGTTTCCGCTCCGGCGAACGTTGCCGGTCGCCGTCGTCGGCTCCGGCGCGTCCACATGGCTGATGGCGTTGACGTCGTTGCCGGCCTTGGTCGGCGTGCTGTCAGCGGTGTCACTCGGTTCGGTGATGGTGTGGAACATCTTGACCATCGCGTTGCGCCAACGGTTGATTCCCGACGAGATGCTCGGTCGCGTCGGCGCCAGCTACCGATTCCTGGTGTACCTCGGCATGCCGTTCGGTGCGGTCGTCGGAGGAGTGCTGGCCAACGAGTTCGGCGTGCGAGCAGCGATCTTCGTCAGTGGCAGTGTGCTCGTGATGGTCGGCCTGCTCCTCCCGCTGGTGCTTCGCGGCGTCGAGCACTACGAGCGCTCCACGACCTGACCCTCGCTGCGACGTCAGATGCCCGATGGCCCCGTCGAGCTACAGGTGGGTGCCGATGGCCGCGCGGAGATCGTCGTAGGTGTCGAGCGCCGAGAACTGGGGGAACTCGGCGATCACGTTGGCCGGCGCGTGGAACAGGTACCCGTGGTCGGCGGCGCCGAGCATCGTGGTGTCGTTGTAGCTGTCGCCGGCGGCGATCACGCAGAAGTTCAACGCCTTGAACGCCTCGACCGCGTGCTGCTTCTGGTTCGGCTGGCGGAGCTGGTAGTCGACGACGCGGTCGCCGGCGACGACCAGGCGATGGCACAGGATCGTGGGCCAGTCGAGCTGGCGCATCAGCGGGCGGGCGAACTGCTCGAACGTGTCCGACAACAGGACCACCTGCGTCTGTGTGCGCAGTTCGTCGAGGAACGAGTGGGCCCCGTCGAGCGGTTCCAGTCCGGCGATCACGTCCTCGATCAGTGACATCGTGAGGCCGTGCTCGGCGAGCAGATCGAGCCGGTAGCGCATCAGGACGTCGTAGTCGGGCTCGTCGCGGGTCGTGCGGCGCAACCCGTCGATGCCGGTGCGTTCTGCGACGGCGATCCAGATCTCCGGCACGAGCACGCCCTCGACGTCGAGTGTCACGATCGTCTGGCGGGTGCTCACGCCCTCATTGTCGCCGCGCCACCCCCGATCAGCGAAAACCACTCCACGTTTGCGTGGCGTTTTCGGTGACCCGGTTCGCCCGAACTGCAGCACAAACGTGGGTTGCGGGCGGTGGTGGTTGCGTCAGCCGGTGATGTGGGCGATCGGGAGCTGCGGGCGTTCGGGGGGCGGGCACTCCTGGGTGGCCCAGCCCAGGTAGATCGCTCCGACCAGACGGTCGGCGGGCGCAAAACCGCACAGTTCGAGCACCCCGGGAGGCTGGGCGAGCGCCGGGGTCGACCAGAAGCTCGCCAACCCGAGCGTGGTCGCACCGAGCAGCAGGTTCTGGATTCCGGCAGCGACCGCGTCGCGGTTCTCGTCGTGCAACATCTCGTCGGGGTGAGGCGCACATCCCACCACCAATGTTGCAGGGGTACGCAGGTACTTCGTTCGGGTCTTCGCCCGCTTGATGTCGTCGCCGAACCCGACTCGCTCCATGTCGTCGGCCATCGTGTCGCCGAGACGGGCGCGGCCGGCACCGGTGAAGAGGGCGAAGCGCCACGGCCACGTCTTCTTGTGATTCGGTGCCCAGGTCGCGAGACCGCACAACTCGGCGATCAGGTCGAGCGGCACCTCACGGGCCTGCTCGACGATCATCGACGTCCGGCGTGAGCGCACGAGCGCCGAGAACTCCTCGAACCGGGTGCGGTCGTCGTCCTCGGTGACAGCCATGCCCGTCAGGATGTCACGCGGTTGCCCAGATGAGCACCTCGGCACCGTCGTGTCCGGCGGTCAGCGTCGGTGACCCGGCGGCGGTGAGGCGCACGGCGTCGCCGGTCGCCAGTGCTCCGGCTCCGTCGAGATTCGCTGAACCTCGAGGCACGAAGACATGGACGTGACGATCGTCGGGCACTGCCACTGCTTCGCCGGCGGCGAGACGGCCGCCCCACAACACCGCGCCACGTTGGCGGATCGAGATGGCTGCATCGTGGCCCTTGCCCGACGCGATCGGCACGAGGCCGCCCTTGTCGAGTTCGGCGTTGATGTCGAGTTGCTCGTAGCCGGGGTCGATCGACTCGGTGTCCGGCGGTACCCACATCTGCACGAAGTGGACGTCGGCGGTGCCGGAGTTGTTCATCTCGCTGTGCCAGATCCCGGTGCCCGCGGACATGCGTTGGGCGAGGCCCGGGTACAACACGCCACGATTTCGTTCGGAGTCCTTGTGCTCCAACTCGCCCGACAGCACCCACGTGACGATCTCCATGTCGCGGTGGGGATGGGTCTCGAAGCCCGAACCTCCCTGCACGATGTCGTCGTTGTTGACGAGCAACAGGCCATGACCGGTGTTGGTCGGGTCGTAGTGGCGACCGAAGCTGAACGAGTGCTTCGAGTCGAGCCAACCGATCTTGGTGTGTGGTCGACCGCCGGCTCGGCGGACGTCGATGGTGGGAGTTGCGGTCATGTTCGTTCTAACAGTTGCGGACGCAATGATATTCCACGTGCCGGTGCGGCGCGACCGCCGCGTCAGCCGTCAGACTCCGGTGATGGCGTCGACGACCCCCGAGCTGAGCCCCGTCGGACAGGACGCGATTGCTGCCGCGCAGCGTGTCGCCGACGAGAGGCTGTTCCCGAGCGCCCAGGATGTCGACCGGTCCGACCGGATCCCGGAGCGAAATCTGGCAGCGTTGGCCGACGCCGGGCTGTTCGGGCTGGTGGGCCCCGCCGCGCACGGCGGCCTCGACCTCGACGCACGCGCGGCTCGCCGCGCGATGGCCGCGGTCGGCTCGGGATGCGGGGCGACATTCTTCGTCTGGGTGCAGCACCACGGCGTCGTACGAGCCCTGCGCTCGTCCACCAACGATGCGCTCGTGGACGCGCACCTCGCCGACCTCTGTGTCGGACGCACCCTTGCCGGAACGGCATTCGCCCACGTTCGGCGAACCGGCCCCCCGGCTGTCTCTGCGACCAGGATCGATGGTGGTTGGCGCCTCGACGGCCACGCCCCCTGGGCCACGTCGTGGGGCGTGGCCGATTGGTTCGCGGTCGCCGCGGAGTCCGGCGACGGCGAACTCGTGTGGTCGTTCGTGCAGGGCGTCGGAGCGCACGGCGTGACCGCCACGGCGCTGGAGCTGCCGGTGTTCGGCGCAACCAGCACCGTTGCCCTGCGCTTCGACGGGTGCGCGGTGTCGGATGATCAGGTCATCGCTGTCGAAACCGCCGAGGAGTGGAGGCGTGCCGATCGGCGGCACGCCTCGCTCGGCCAACCGGCGGTCCTCGGAGTCGCCGAGCGTGCCCGGCGTCTGCTCGCCGACGAACGCGACGACGACGCCGCTCATGCTGCCGACGCCCTGGCGGTCGAACTCGGTGTCCGCTGGGCTGTCGACGACGACCTCGTCGAGGCGTTGGCCACCGACGGCGGCGATGTCGACCGCGTCATTGCCGCAGCGAGCGATCATCGGGCGGCGTGCCTCGATCTCGCACGCCGAGCGACGACGGCGCTGCTCGCTGCCGTGGGGGGTCGGGGGATGGAGCTGTCGCATCCTGCGCAACGGCTCGCCCGTGAAGCCGACTTCTACGTCATCCAGGCCCAGACCGCCGACGGCCGCGCCGCGACCTTGCGCAGCGTCGTCGCGGCGACGGACTGATCCGTGTCGCGACCCGCAATGCCCGCACCCGGAATTGCGATCGCCGCGGTCATCGTCGCTGCCGTGCTGTTCGGCACGAGCGGGACGGCGCGTGAACTCGGGCCGGACTCGGCGAGTTCATTGTCGGTGGGCGCTGCTCGCATCACGATCGGATCGATGGTGCTGTGGTCCGTGGTGGTCGCGAACCGCCGCCGCGAGCCTCTGCCATCCTCCGCATCGGTCCGGTCGCTGCGCTGGCTGCTCACGATCGGAGGGCTCGGCGTCGCTGTCTACACCCCGCTGTTCTTCGTCGCGGTCGATCGTGCCGGTGTTGCGATCGGGACGGTGGTCGCGATCGCCAGTGGTCCGTTCTTCGCCGCGGGGCTCGACTGGATCTTCCGGCGGGTCCGTCCCACCGCTGCGTGGCTCCGCGGCACTGTCGTCACGGTCGTCGGCGCTGCGGTACTGATCGTGTCGGTCGACTCCGGTGGGACCGGGGTGGACGTGCTCGGCGTCCTCGCAGCGCTCGCCGCTGGATTCGGGTACGCGACGTACTCGGTGAGCTCCAAGGCGACGATGGAGCGTGGCCTCGCCTCGACGATCGCATTGGCGATCCCGTTCACGATCGGCGTGGTGGTCGTGTTGGCGTTGTCCCTCCGTGAGCCGGCGAGCTGGTTGAGCACGCCCGCAGGGTTGGCGATGGCGCTGTACCTCGGCGTCGTGGCGACCGGCCTCGCGTACGTGCTGTTCGGCTTCGGGTTGCGCCGGCTGACGTCGGCCACCGCCGTCACGCTCGTGCTGGCCGAACCGCTGACGGCGGCACTCCTCGCCGTCGTCGTGCTCGACGAGTCGATCCCATTGACGGGATGGCTCGGCGTGGCGGCCGTCATGAGCGGTCTCGTGCTCGTCGGTCGAAGCGCGTCGGCAGCCCGGCGCCGACTCGATCAGGCGTCGGGCTGACGGGCCCGGCTCGGTTGGACCCGTGGCGCCTCGTTGGGCATCTTGGGATACACGGGCGGCCACGGTGCGTCGGGAATGCCGTCGGCGAGGTCAGCGGCGAACTGCTCGACGAGCGGGGCGATCGAGACCGGGGCATCGTCCATCAGCTCCCACGGGTCACCCTGTTCCGCGAGCCGGGCAGGCACAGTGTCGATCGTCATCGCCTCCGGATCGATCTCGTCGAGTTCGTCCCACCTGAAGGGCGTCGACACCTGTGCACCGACGCGAGGCCGTACACCCCAGGCCCCGAACATGTTCTTGTGCGGAGCGTTCTGGTTGTAGTCGACGAACACCCGCGTCCCGCGCTCCTCCTTCCACCACTTGTCGGTGATCAGCTCCGGATGCCGGCGTGCGAGTTCGCGTCCGAGCGCGACGACGGCGCCGCGGACGGCGAAGGAGTCCCAGCCCGGCTCGACGCGCACGTAGACGTGGATGCCCTTGCTGCCGGTCGTCTTTGGGAATCCGATCATCCCGAGCTCGGCGAGGAGGTCGCGGACATTGCCCGCGGACTCGCGCACCATGTCGAAGGTGACACCGGGGGAGGGGTCGAGATCGATGCGCATCTCGTCGTGATCCTCGGGCGTCGATGCGCGGAACGGCCAGACGTGCAACCCGAGCACTCCCATGTTCGCCGCCCACAGCACGTGTGCCAGGTCGGCGATCACGAGCGCCCGCGAGGGAGTCCCGTTGATCGTCTCGACGGTGGTCGTGGTCAGCCAGTCGGGTGCTGAGTCGGGGATCCGCTTCTGGAAGAACGACTTCTCGCGCACGCCGTTCGGATAGCGCTCGAGCAGCACCGGCCGGTCGAGGACGGTCGGCAGCAAAGCATCCGCGACCGCCACGTAGTAGCGGGCAAGGTCGAGCTTCGTGCGCGATTCCTTCGCCGGCCCGACCGACGGGAACATCACCTTGTCGGGATTGGTGATCGCCACGACCCGGTCGCCGGCGTCGACCTCGACCGGTGCCCCGAACTCGTCGGCCCTCCCCATCGCACGAACGCTACCGATGTAATCGTCACTGGCTGATGTGGAGTTCTTCGTTGAGGGCTCCCCAGCTGCCGAGGCGGGCTCGGGCGACGACCTTGCCGCTCTGGCCGTCGCGGATGAACATCATCCGGTCCTTGCCCGACAGCTCGCGGGCCTTGACGACACCGTGCGGGGTGAGCACCGGCGTGCTGGCGGTGACGTAGAGGCCGGCCTCGACCACGCAGTCGTCGCCGAGGCTGATGCCGATGCCGGCGTTCGCCCCGAGCAGGCAACGCTCACCGATCGTGATCTGCTCGGTGCCGCCGCCCGACAGTGTGCCCTGGATCGACGCGCCGCCGCCGATGTCGCTGCCGTCGCCCACCACCACGCCAGCGGAGACACGTCCTTCGACCATCGACACGCCGAGCGTGCCGGCGTTGAAGTTGCAGAACCCCTCGTGCATCACCGTGGTGCCCTCGGCGAGATGGGCGCCGAGGCGCACGCGGTCGGCATCGGCGATACGCACACCGGACGGGATCACGTAGTCCGTCATCCGCGGGAACTTGTCGAGCCCGTGCACCGAGATCACCCGGCCCTCCTTGCGCAGCCGCAGGCGGACATCGTCGATCTCGGACACGGCGATCGGACCAATGCTGGTCCACGCCACGTTGGTCAACGCCCCGAAGGTGCCGTCCATGTTCAGCGTGCGCGGTGCCGCCAACCGGTGCGACAGCAGATGCAACCGCAGATAGGCGTCCGATGCTGACGCCGGCGGTTCGTCGACGTCGATCGTCAGCCGCACCGGCCGGATCGTGACATTGCGCACCTCGTCGGTCGTGTTGCGCAACCCGAGCTGCGATTCGATCTCCTCGCTCGGGCAGTCGTCGTCGCCGAACTCGCCCCACCCCAACCAGCGGAACCACGTGTCGAGCACCGCGCCGTCCGCAGCGATCGTCGCGAGGCCTGCGCCCCAAGCTGTCCGTGCCATCTTCGTCCTTTCTCGATGTGACGATTGGTGTCCGACACCAATCGTCACAAGACTTCCGGTCGTAGTGTCGGGAACAGGATCACTTCCTTGATCGAGTCGACTCCGGCCAGCAGCATGGCAACCCGATCCATGCCGATGCCCAGTCCGCCGGTCGGCGGCATGCCGTACTCCAGCGCTCGGATGTAGTCCTCGTCGACGCCGCTGGCCTCGTGGTCGCCGGCGTCCTTGGCGAGCTGTTCGTCCTCGAACCGCGCGCGCTGCTCGACGGGATCGTTCAGCTCGGAGTAGCCGTTGCCCAACTCGCGCGAGTCGACGAAGATCTCGAAGCGCTCGGTGAGCCATGGGTCGTTGCGGTCGACGCGTGCCAGCGGCGAGATCTCGGTGGGGTGCCCGGTGACGAACGTCGGGCGCACGATGTCGGCCTCGCAAAGGGCCTCGAACAACTCCTCGACGAGCTTGCCGCCGCCCCAGCGCTCTTCCCAGCGAACGCCGTGCTCCTCGGCGAGCGCGCGAAGTTCGTCGACCGGCTGACTCGGATGCACGGTGCGGCCGATCTTGTCCGAGACCGCATCGACCATGCGTACCCGCGGCCACGGTTCGGCCAGATCGAACGTCTCGCCTCGGATCTCCAGCATCGTCGTGCCGATCGCGTCCCGAGCCGCCTGGGTGACCAACACCTCGCTGATCTCCATCACGTCGTTCCAGTCACCGAACGCCTGGTAGAGCTCCATCATCGTGAACTCGGGATTGTGGCGCGTCGAGATGCCCTCGTTGCGGAAGATCCGGCCGATCTCGTAGACCCGTTCCATCCCGCCGACGATCAGCCGCTTGAGGTGCAGCTCCAAGGCGATGCGCAGGTACAGCTGCAGGTCGAGCGTGTTGTGGTGGGTGGTGAACGGCCGTGCGTGGGCGCCACCGGCCTCGGCGTGCAACACGGGGGTCTCGACCTCGATGAACCCGCGGTCGTGCAACGTGCGCCGGAAGCTGGCGATGATCTCGTGGCGGATCTCGAAGGCCCGCTGTGCCTCGGGGTTGACGATCAGGTCCGCATAACGCTGACGGAACCGGGTGTCGACGTCGCTCAGGCCGTGCCACTTGTCGGGCAGCGGTCGTACGGCCTTCGCCAGCAGCTGGACGGTCTCGGGTTTGACGGACAGTTCGCCCTTGCGGGTGGTCATCACCGTGCCGTGTACGCCGACCCAGTCGCCGAGGTCGAGCCGCTTGACAGCGCCGAACGCATCGTCGCCGACGACCGCCTTGGAGACGAACAGCTGGATGTCGCCCGAGCGGTCGCGGATCGTCGCGAAGACGAGCTTGCCCGAGTCGCGCAGCAGCATGATCCGACCCGCCACGGCGACGTCGTCCTCGGTCTCGACACCCGCGTTGAGGTGCCCCCATCCGGAGCGGACCTCGGCGATGGTGTGGGTGCGGTCGAACCGGTAGGGGTACGGCGTGACGCCCTCGGCGCGCAGGGTCTCGAGCTGTGCCAACCGGCGGGCCTTCTCCGCAGCGAGCCCGCTTCCGGTCGGTCCGGCTGTCGGCGCATCTGCCTGTCCGTCTGCCGGACCGTCTGGCGGTGCGGTGTCCGTCGATGTGTCGGGGGTCGGATCGTCGGGGTTCACGGTTCCCCGACGGTATCGAACCCGCTGCGGTGATGCGCGTTCGGATCCGGTCGTGGCGTCCGATCGAACGACACAGACCGTACTCTGGTGCCGTGCGCGCACGGACCAAGATCGCTCTCGTCGGCCTGCTCGCACTGGGGATCGGTCTCCCGGTCGTGGCGCTCGGGCCGGAGGACTCGATCGATCGGCCGGTCACGGCGACCCGCACGGCCGAGCGGGTGACGCCGGTGGCCGCCGACGTCGTGACGATCTACAACTCGGGCAATCTCAAGGCCGACGTGGCCAGCCGGGCCGAATCAGCCGCCCGCGCGGCCGGGGCCACGCTCGCCTTCGGCAGGGCGGCGAGTGTTCCGATGACGGGCCTCTACCGCGGAGCGGCGCCGGTGCAGCTGCCCCCGCTCGGCTTCGCCTACCCGATGGGTACCACGGTGCTGCCCCACGAGGTCGTCGCCCGAACGATGGGCAACGACGTCGCGCAGTATCTGACCCCCGACACGCTCGTGATGGGCGAGGTGTCCGCCCGCCTGCGAGGGGCGCAAGCGGGCGACACCGTCCTGCTCACCGCGTCGTCCGGGACGACCACCTCGTTCCGCATCGCCGCGGTGCTCCCGGCCAGCCGGGTGGGCGGGACCGAGCTCCTGATGTCGCCGCAGGCCGGCGAGCGGCTCGGCATCGTGCAGTTGAGCCGTGCCGTGATCTGGGGCTTCCCGTCGCGGGCGGCGATCGACGGAGCGCTCGCCGCCAACGGACTGGTGTCGACCACGGTCCGCATCCGGCGCAGCTGGGATCCCGCCGACCCCGACGACACGATCGGCATGGCCCAGACCAAGGCGACGCTGGGCGAGTTCGCATACCGCGTCAACTCGAACGGGTCGGTCAGCCAGGACGACGCCTGGGTCAGCACGTACCTGCCGGCAGGCCGTGAGCTCCTGGACGGGTCGATCCCGATCGTGGCTCGATGCCACAACTCGGTCAAGCCGGCGATTCAAGCGGCACTCGCCGAGGTCGCCGCCGCCGGTCTCGCTGCCACGATCAACGTCACCGACGCCAACACCGCCGGTGGCTGTCATCTCGCCAGGTTCAACCGGTTGACTCCGGACAGTGCGCTCGGTTTCCTGTCTCGCCACTCGTGGGCGATGGCCATCGACACGAACACCACCGGGTCCTGCCAGGGATGCGCCCCGCCCGACCTCGACTGTCGAACCGTGCAGATCTTCCGCAAGCACGGCTTTGCCTGGGGTGGGAACTTCCTGACGCCCGACGGCATGCACTTCGAGTGGGTCGGCGAACGCCGTGACCTGCTCGCCTACCCGTCGCGGTTCTGCCCCAACGTCGCCACCGGTGCGCTTGCACTGGACAACGGCGAAGCAGGCGCCGAGCGCCTCTACGCGGACGACGGCCTCTACGTCGGAGATCATTGATGCCCACTCGATTCCTCATCATCGGCGGCGGTCCCGCCGGCAACATCGCCGCCACCACCGCCGCCCGCCTCGGTGCCGAGGTCGTGATGATCGAGCGCGACGTCGTCGGTGGCGCCGCGCACCTGTGGGACTGCATCCCGTCGAAGTCGATGATCGCCACCGGTCGGGCGATCAGCCGCACCCGGGCGATCGGCGGCATGGGCCTCGCCACCGTCGACACTGCCGTCGACGTCGACACGCTGACCGACCGGATCCGACGGGTCGAGAACACGATGCGCGACAACACGACATCGCTCCTGGAGAGCCAGGGCGTGCGCATCGTGCGCGGGACGGGGCGCTTCACCAGTCCGTACACCGCCGAGGTCGTCAGCCCCGATGGGATCGAGACGATCGAGTTCGACGCGGCGCTGGTGTCGACTGGTTCGCGCCCCCGGATCCCCGAATGGTGCCGTCCCGACGGCGACCGGATCCTGACCACGCGAGACTGCTACCCGCCGAAGATCTTCCCGGAGAGCATCACCGTCATCGGCTCCGGCGTCACCGGCGTCGAATTCGTGCACATGTTCTCGTCGTTCGGATCCAAGGTCACCCTCGTCGTCAGTCGCCAGCAGGTGCTCCCCGGTAAGGATCCCGAGGTCGCCGCGGTCCTCGAGGAGGAGTTCATGCGGCGAGGCGTCAAGCTGCTGATGGGCGCACGCGCCGAGGCAATCGACCGCACCGACGACGATGTCACGGTGCGCTGCGACGACGGACGGTCGGTCACCTCGACCCATGCAGTGCTGGCGATCGGGTCGATCCCGAACACCGAGGACGTCGGTCTCGACTCGGCCGGGGTCGAGGTCAACCAGTGGGGCTACGTCGACATCAACCAGCACTGCGTCACCAACGTCGAGCACATCTATGCCGCCGGCGACATCAGCGGAAAGCTGCCGCTGTCGTCCGTCGCCTCGATGCAGGGCCGCAAGATCGCCGAGCACATCATGGGCGGGCACACCCGCAGCCATCGTCACCTCGACTACGACAAGGCCGCCTCGGCGATCTTCACCGAACCGGAGATCGCCGACGTGGGCTTGGCCGAAGCCGAGGCGTTCAGCTCGGGCCGCAAGATCCGGGTCACGAAGGTGCCGTTCTCGTCGACCGCGAAGGCGATGATCAACAACGACACCACCGGATTCGTGAAGATCATCTCCGACCCGGCCACGGGCGAGGTGCTCGGCGGTTCGATCGTGGGGCGTCAGGCTGCCGAGCTGATCTCGGTGATCGCCGTTGCCGTCACCGCCGGGCTGACCGTGACCGATCTCGCCGAGAGCATCCTCGTGCACCCCGCCCTGAGCGAAGCCCTCAGCGAAGCCGCCGAGTGACGCCGGAACTTCGCTTGCGATGAGCGAAGTGGCGTCATCCGGGCGGTTGGCTCATCGCAGCGGGGTTCGGGCTTGGTCACAGGCGGCGAGGGAAGCGCCAGCGACGAGCCGCAGTCGGGCCGACCTGACGTACCCCACCACCGAATCGCGGTGAGGCCCGACGACTTGCAGAGGCCCGACTATTCGATGATCGCGAGGATGTCGCCGCCCCCGACGGTGTCACCGGCGGTGACCTTGATCTCCTTGACGGTGCCGGCCTTCTCGGCGTTGATCTGGTTCTCCATCTTCATCGCTTCCAGCACGACGATGCCGGCGCCGGCCTCGACGGCCTGACCGACTTCGACGAGCACCTTCACGATCGTCCCCTGCATCGGGGCCTCGACCGAACCGGACGCGATTGCGCTGCCACCGCCACCGCTGCTGGCCCCGCCGCGCTTGGTCTTCTTCGGTGCCGCTCCTGCGGCGACGGCGACCGTCGGTGTCTCGGGCACCCACATGTTGACGTCGAATCGTTTGCCGTTCACCTCGACGGTCGTCGAACGTTTCACCTTCGGTTCGGCGTCGGCGTCGTCGGAGTCCGGAGCGCTGCTCTCGGACTTGCCGCCCACTCCGGTGAGGTCGAGCACCTCTTCGACCCACTTGGTCGAGTGCGTGACGGCTGCGAAGTCAGGGTGCTTGAGGATCGCGAGGTCGGCCGGGATCGTGGTCGCGACACCCTCGACGACCAGTTCGTCGAGCGCCCTGATCGTCCGGGCGATCGCGACGTCACGGTCGCGGCCCCACACGACCAGCTTGCCGACGAGGTTGTCGTAGTACTGGCTGATCTCGTCGCCGGAGTGATAGCCGGAGTCGAAGCGGACACCGAACCCGTCCGGGGCGAGCAGCTTCGTGATCGGGCCGGGCGACGGGAGGAACTTCCCGCCGGCGACGTCCTCGGCATTGATGCGGACCTCGATCGAGTGGCCGCGGCGCGATGCGTCGACCTCGGCCTGCGTCATCGGGAGCTCCTCGCCGGCGGCCACGCGGATCTGCCATTCGACGAGGTCGATATCGGTGATCATCTCGCTCACCGGGTGCTCGACCTGGAGGCGGGTGTTCATCTCGAGGAAGAAGAACTCGCCGTCCTGGAAGATGAACTCGACCGTGCCGGCGCCGTAGTAGCCGACGGCTTTCGCGGCCTTGACGGCGGCTTCGCCCATCGCCTGTTCGACACCGTCGGGCAGGTGCGGTGCTGGGGCTTCCTCGATGAGCTTCTGGTGACGGCGCTGGGCAGAACAGTCGCGCGACGAGATCCACACGCAGTTGCCCTGCTTGTCGCCGACCAGCTGGATCTCGACGTGGCGGGGCCAGGTGAGGTACCGCTCGACGTAGACCTCGTCGCGACCGAAGAACGCCTTGGCCTCGCGCTGCGCACTCGCCATCGCATCGTCGACCTCGGCCTCGCTCTGCACGACCTTCATGCCTCGACCGCCGCCGCCGAACGCCGCCTTGATGCACACAGGCCAGCCGAACTCGTTGCCGAATGCCTTGATCTCGTCGGGTCCCTGGGCGAACTCGGTGGTTCCCGGAACGACCGGTGCGCCACCGCGGATCGCGGCGAGGCGGCTCGACACCTTGTCGGACATCTCGTCCATCGCGCTCGGAGGTGGGCCGATGAACTCGACGCCCATCTCGCCGATGGCGCGGGCGAAGTCGGCGTTCTCGGAGAAGAACCCATAGCCCGGGTGCACCGAGTCGGCACCGCTGCGCTTGATCACATCGAGCATGACGTCGGTGTTGATGTAGCTCTCCGCGGCGGTCTGCCCGCCGAGCGCGTAGGCCTCGTCGGCGAGGCGCACGTGGAGTGCGTCGCGGTCGAGTTCGGAGTACACCGCCACCGTGGGGATGCCCATCTCCCGGGCGGCGCGGATGACTCGAACAGCGATTTCGCCTCGGTTGGCGATCAGGATCTTCTTGAGCACGGGTGCCAATGTAGGGGCCGTGGCCACCGACGGAGACATCTGGACGTCGACGGCGTGGCCGGCGGCTTGGGATGTGCGTCATGTCGCGGAGACCGGGAGCACGAACACCGACCTGATCGAGCAGGTGTTGGCCGATGAGGCGGGCAACCGGACGGTGCTGGCTGCCGACCATCAGACCGCGGGGCGCGGCCGACTCGATCGGCGCTGGGAGGCGCCCCCGGGAGCGAATCTGCTGGTGTCGATGGTGGTCGCTCCGATCCCGGCGGTGCCCGCCCAGGTGACCCATCGCATCGGGCTCGCCGCGGTGGCAGCCGTGAGGCGCCTGGTCGATCCCGATGTCGCGGCGACGGTCGGGCTCAAGTGGCCCAATGACGTCCTGCTCGGCGAGCGCAAGCTCGCCGGGATCCTCGCCCAGCGCGTGCCGGGCCGTGACGCCGTGGTTGTCGGGATGGGTCTCAACGTCGGCTGGGCGCCCGACGGGGCCGCCGCCGTCGGCCCGCACGCCTCCGACGGTCGGGTCATGCCCGCTCGCGTATTGCTGGCAGTCCTCGAGGAACTCGACGCGCTGCCCAGCGACGTCGCCGGGCAGTATCGCGACGAGCTGGTCACGCTCGGGCGGATGGTTCGCATCGAGCTGCCAGGCGATCCCGAGGCATTGGTCGGGCGAGCGGTCGGGGTCGATGACGCCGGACGCCTCGTGGTCGACGCCGACGGTGTGCGGCGCCACCTCGACGTCGGCGACGTCGTCCACCTCCGCACGGTGGAGCCGGGTTGACGTTTGCGCTCGGATTCGGGTGCCCCGTCCCACCCGAAACCGTTCACAAACGTCACAGCGCAGGTCGTCCCACGTTTGCGCACAGTTTTCGGAGACCCGTTCCACCGACAATGCAACGCAAACGAGGGGTGACGCGGCGGGCGGGGAACCCAGCAGTAGCGTTTGTCGGATGGCATACCCCGTTCGCCATCGCCGGCGTAGCTCCGCGCCCGTCGCCCTGCTGCTGGCGGTCGTCGTCGGTGTGGTCGGCGCGTTCGGGGTCATCCGGGCGGCGAACGCACGCACCTCCGACGTCCAGCGCATCGAAGGGCTCGAACTCGCGCTCACGCCTCAGGACGGCCCCGCGCGGAACTACCTGCTGATCGGCTCGGACAGCCGCGAGAACGCCGACCCCAACGACGCCGACTTCGGCGGCATCGGCGACGTCAACGCCGTGTCCGGCCGGCGGTCCGACACCATCATGATCCTGCGACAGGAGGAGGACGGCAACGGAGCCTCGATCGTCAGCCTGCCCCGCGACCTCTGGATCAACATCGCCGGCCGTGGCAGCCCGAACCGCATCAACTCGGCCTACAGCGACGGCACCGATGTCCTCGCCACCACGATCACCCAGGAACTGGGCATCCCGATCCATCACGTCGTCGACATCGACTTCAACGGCTTCAAGGATCTCGTCGATGCCGTCGGAGGGACCGAGGTCTGCTTCCTGTACCCGACGCGCGACAAGAACACCGGGCTCGACGTGCAGCCCGGTTGCCACACGCTCGACGGTCTGCAGTCGTTGCAGTACGCCCGGAGCCGCTACTACGAGGAGTTCCGCGACGGCCAGTGGCGCACCGATCCGACCTCGGACCTCGGCCGCATCGGACGTCAGCAGAACTTCCTCCAGCAGACGGCGAACTCCACGATCGACAAGCTGCAGTCCGACCCGTTCCTCGCCTCGGAACTCATCGAGGCGGGCACCGCGGCGGTGCAGATGGATCCTGGTCTCGATCCGGTGGCCGCCGCCGGCACGTTGCGCAAGGCGTTCAGCACCGGCCTGAACAAGTACCAGCTCCCGGTGTCGGGTGTCACGAAGGACGGCAACGCCGTGCTGGTACTCGATCCGGGCGCCGAGCCGATCCTCGACTACTTCCGCGGTGTCGGGCCGCCGCCACCTGTGGAGCCCTAGCGGCGGCGGGCGGTACGACCGGTACGGGCGCCTACACTCCCGGCCGTCATGAAGCTCCTGGTCACCGGCGCAGCCGGACAACTCGGTGTCGACGTCGTCGACCACTCTCGTGCGGCCGGCGATGACGTCGTGGCCGTCACCAAGAGCGATCTCGACATCACCGACGCCGACGCCGTGCGCCGGCTGCTCGACGAGGTTCGCCCCGACGCCGTCGTCAATGCGGCCGCCTACACCGCGGTCGATGCCTGCGAGACCAACGAGGACCTCGCATTCGCCGTGAACGCCGACGCCGTCGGGCACCTGTCGGCGTCGTGCGAGCTCGTCGGCGCCCACCTCGTCCACGTCAGCACCGACTACGTGTTCGACGGCACCCTCGACCGCCCGTATCGGGAGGACGACGCCACGAACCCGCAGTCGGTGTACGGCCGTTCGAAGCTGGCGGGGGAGCATGCGGCAGGTTCCGCTGCCACCATCGCGCGCACCTCGTGGGTGTGCGGCGAGCACGGCAACAACATGGTCAAGCTGGTGCTGCGCCTCGCGGCCGACGCGGACCAGGCGCTTGCGTTCGTCGACGACCAGCGCGGGAAGCCGACGTTCACCGCCGACCTCGCGCCGGCGCTCCACCAGCTCGCCGTGGACCGCCGAGCGGGGATCTTCCACGTGACCAACCAGGGTGCGGTGACGTGGTACGGGTTCGTCCGCGAGATCCTCGCCGCGGCCGGCCATGATCCCGAACGCGTTCGCCCGATCGCCACCGTCGACCTCGACCCACCGCGCCCCGCGCCCCGGCCCGTCAACAGCGTCCTCGACGACGCCGCCTGGCGCGCCGCCGGCTACGAACCGCTGCGAGACTTCCGTCTGCCCCTCGCCGAACTCGTCGCAAAGCTCACGGGGGTCTGACCCGCCGCGAGACGTGGGCAGCCCCGGGGTCTGACCTCGGTCAGACCCCTGGCCAAAGTGGACGTCGTCGCGAGAAGTGGGCAGCACTGGGGTCTGACCTCGGTCAGACCCCTGGCCAAAGCGGACCTCGTCGCGAGACGCCGGCACCACCGGGGTCTGACCTCGGTCAGACCCCTGGCCGAAGTGGAGCCGGCAAACAATGAGGAGCAATCCCGTTCTGGGAAGTCAGATCCCCAGGAACTCCCGCGCGCGATCGACGCCGAGCAACTCGATGTCGTCGCGGCGGATCGTCTCCCAGTGGGCCCGCGCCATCCGGTAGTCCAGCATCTCGTCGGCAACGCCACGCCGCAGAGCCCGCCGTCGTCCCTCGAACTCGTAGCCGAGTGACGTCGTGACTCCCTTCGACGCGGCGTTGTCGTGCCACATGGCGGTGAGCGCGAACTCCGCTCCGAGCCCGTCGAATCCGAGTGCGAGCGCCGCCTCCCGGAACTCCTTGCCGAACCCGCGGCCCTGGAACTCCCGGCCGAGCCAGGACCCGGTGGTGAACTGTCGCAGCTCCGGGAACGACTCGGCCATCAGATCGCACAGGCCGATGACGTGATCGTCGGCGATGACGGCGAACTGCAGGCTCCACGCCGCCGGGCGGACCTCGGCTCGTGTCCGCGCGTAGAAGCGCGTTGCCTCCTGCTCCATCTGCGGCGACGGCAGGTCGGTCCACGGGATCGTGAACGGCATGACCGCCGGGTCGTGCACACCTCGACGGGCCACGTCGAGCAGTTCGGCGATCAACTCGTCGTCGAGGTACCGCAGCGTGAGTGTCGGCGTGCGGATCTCGAGGTCGAACAGCGGCCAGTGCTCGTTCACCATCGTCGAAGTGTGGCAGAGCCGTACGATCGGGTTCGTGGGCTTTTCCCGAGCCGAACTCGAGTCGTTCGTCGGTGCGACCGTGCCCGACCTGATCGGGCCCGGCCTCCGGTTGCTGTTCGTCGGGATCAATCCCGGATTGTGGACCGCGGCGACGCAGACGCACTTCGCACATCCCGGCAACCGCTTCTACCCGGCGCTGCTCGAGGCGGGCATCATCGACGTTCCGATCGACCGGGGGGTCGGCATGACCGATGCCGATCGCCGCTCGTTGATCGAGCGTGGCATCGGCATCACGAACATCGTGCATCGGGCAACCGCCAAGGCGTCCGAGCTGACCCGCGACGAACTCCGATCCGGAGGCGATCAGCTCCGCGTGTTCGTCCGCACGCACCGTCCGACCGTGGTGGCCGTCGCGGGAATCACCGCGTATCGCGCAGCGTTCGACGCGCCGAAGGCTGCGATGGGGGAGCAGCCTGAGCCGTTCGAGGGGGCACGGCTGTTCGTGGTGCCGAACCCGAGTGGACTCAACGCGCACGAGACGACCAGCACGCTCGCAGCGGCCTACCGCGACGCGGGCGTCGCCGCCGGCGTCATCGTCGCGCGATGAGCGCGCGCCCGGCGTCGCAGCCGCCATGATGGGGCCGCCATGTTGAGTTCGTCGAACACCGGTGAGCGACCGATCCGCGTCGCCTACACCGTCGAGCAGTGCTGGCACCCGAGCCCCGGCGGTACCGCGATCGCGGCGCTGCGCATCGCCCGCGAGTTGGCGGCCCGACCCGGCGACGTCGAGCTCCATTTGGTCGCCGGCAAGCATCCCGTCGCTCCGGTGGCAGAGTTCCGACCCAGCGGTGCGGTCGCGATGTTGCCGCTCGCCCGACCGGTGCTGTACGAGGCGTGGACGCGCCTCAACTGGCCGAAGGTCGAGTCGGTCACCGGTGAGATCGACGTCGCCCACGCCACCGGTCTCGTCCCGTGCGGAACTGCGGCGCCGCTCGTGGTCACGGTGCACGACCTGGCCTTCGTGCACGACCCAGCGAAGTTCTCCCGGCAGGGCGTGCGCACCATGAACCGCAGCCTCGATGCCATCATGCGGCGCGCTGACCGTGTCATCGTGTCGAGCGAGGCGACCCGTCGCGACTGCGAGGCTGCGGGCATCCCGGCCGATCGCCTCCGTCTCGTCCCGCTCGGGGTCGACGTGAACGAGGTGTCCGACGCCGAGATCGACCGGGTTCGCCGCCGATACCTCCTGCCCGAGGAGTTCGTGCTGTTCGTCGGCACGCTCGAGCCGCGCAAGAACCTCGCGCGGCTCGCCGACGCGATGCGTCGTCCGGGCATGCCGGGCCCGCTCGTGGTGGCGGGGGCCGAAGGATGGGGCGACGTGGGGGCTGTCGACCACGGCGACACACTCTTCCTCGGCTTCATCCCCGACGCCGATCTTGCGCCGTTGTATGCGGCGGCCACGGTGTTCGCCTATCCGAGCGAGCGGGAGGGATTCGGCCTCCCTGTCGCCGAGGCGATGGCACAGGGCGCGGCCGTGGTCACGAGCAAGGGCACATCCACCGAGGAGGTGGCCGGGGGGGCCGCCGTGCTCGTCGATCCGTTCGACGTCGACGACATCGCCCGCGGCCTGCTCGAGGCCGCAGATCGACGCCCCGAACTCGCTGGAGCCGCCCGGCACCGCGCAACGGAGCTGACGTGGGCGAGATCCGCCGAACTCACTCTCGCCGTCTACCGTGAACTGGCCCCATGACCGAACGCGCCGAATCGTCCCGCCCGTCGCCGGTCGACGTGGCCGTCAACCTGCTGTGGTGCGTGCCCGGCGAGGTCGGCGGATCCGAGCAGTACCTCGTGCGCCAGCTGCTCGGTCTCGCGTCTCATCCGACTCGGTTCGTGCCGACGCTGTACTGCCTGCCGTCATTCGTGGATGCCCATCCCGAACTAGCGTCGTTGTATCAGATGCGGGCAGTATCGATCAGCGGAACCAGCCGGCCACGACGTGTGCTCGCCGAGCACACCTGGTTGCGTCGGCGCACCAGCGACGCCGACCTCGTCCACCACGGAGGCGGCACGACTCCGACGGTCGGTCGCACGCCCATCGTGCTGACCATCCACGACCTGCAATACCTCTCCCACCCGGAGTACCTCACGCCGACCAAGCGTCGATACCTCGAACGGGCGATCCCGAGGTCGGTCGGCCGGGCTGCCGTCGTCGCCGTGCCGACCGAGTACGTCCGCACCACCGTGGTCGACGCCTACGGTGTCGATGCGGACCGCGTGAGAGTTGTGCCGCACGGCGTCGAAGCGACGTTGGGCGCCGACGCTCCATCGGCGTCGGACCTCCGACGCGACTACGGACTCGGGACCGGTCCGATGATCGTGTACCCGGCGATCACCCACCCGCACAAGAACCACCGCTTCCTGCTGGAGCTGATGGCGCGCCACTGGACCGATCCGGACCTGCGCCTCGTGCTGCTCGGAGGCCGCGGCGCCGCCGAGGAGGAGGTGGCTGCTGACATCGTTCGGCTCGGGCTCGAACAGCGCGTGGTCCGTCCGGGTCGAGTGCCCGACGCCCACCGCGACGGTCTCATCGGTGCGGCCGACGCCCTCGTGTTCCCGAGCCAGTACGAGGGATTCGGTGCGCCGGCGGTCGAGGCGATGGCGCTCGGCACCCCGGTGATCTGCTCCGATCAACCCGCACTCGCCGAGGTGGTCGGCGACGCTGGCCTGGTGCTCCCGCTCGACATCGACGCCTGGGCCGATGCGCTCGACATCGTCGCTGCCCGCGCCGACGAGATGTGCTCGGCCGGCCGCACGCGTGCCCGTGCGTTCTCGACCGAACGGTCGGGCGCCGAGCTCGCAGCTGCCTACGACCTCGCCGTCCGGATCGGCCGATGACGAGCGACGCACACGATGTGCCTGGCACAACTCGTACGCCGATGCGACCGCTCGTGGTGCTCTGTCCGCACTTCGCTCCGGACACGGCACCGACGGGCGTGGTGATGACGCGGATCGTCGAGGAGTTGGTGGCGCTCGGACACACGGTCCACGTCGTCACATCGCTGCCCTGGTACCGAGCGCACCGGATCGAGCCGGGCTGGGACGGTCGCCTCGCCCGCACCGAGCGGACCGACTGGGGGTCGATCACTCGGGTCCACCCCTTCCCGGGACGCGACAAGTCGAATCTCCTCCGGCGCGCACTGGGCTTCGCGGCCTACTCGCTGCTCGCCGGGCTCTTCTGCCTGCGGGCGGGCGGGTGGTTCCGTCGATCGGGTGCGGTGATCGCGATGTCACCTCCGCTCACGCTCGGGCTCACCGGGTGGGTCGCGAGCCGGCTGCGCCGCTGCCCGTTGGTGTTCAACATCCAGGACATCTTCCCCGACGCCGCCGTCGAGACCGGTGCGATCTCGAACCACACGATCATCGCCGCAGCACGGCACCTCGAGCGGGTGAGCTACCTCGCCGCCGACGCCGTCACGGTGCTCTCCGACGACCTGCGCGACAACGTCGTCGCCAAGATCGGCACCGCCGACACGGTGCACGTGATCCCCAACTTCGTCGACACCGAGGCCATCGTCCCCGCCGACCGTGCGACGCCGTACCGGTCCGAGCTCGGACTCGGCGACGGTCCGGTGGTGCTGTACGCCGGCAACGTCGGGTTCTCGCAGTCGCTCGAACTCGTGCTCGCGGCCGCTCGCGAACTGCCCGACGTCACCTTCCTCGTCAACGGCAACGGCGCGGCGCGTCCGTCGCTGGAGGTGGCGGCTGCCGACATCG
>DATKXG010000128.1:0-3781 GCA_035529175.1 Ilumatobacteraceae bacterium | reverse complement strand
CGCAACGGCCGCCGATTCGGCGTCGGCCCAGATCGTGAGGGCGAGCCACCGGCCGTCGTCGTGACGACCGAGTGTTCGTCGGATGATTCCGGGCTGCTGGTACGCGAACTCGACCTGGATCCGTTCGTCGATCGAACGGATTGTCTCTGTGTCGACACCGACGGCCAGGCGAAAAGTCAGGATCTCGAACACGACGGCGACGCTACGGTCCGGTGATGGACGAGTGGTGGATCGAGCCGATGCAGCGGGCGTTCGGCGGACGCTCCGTCGTGCTCGCCGGCGCCATGGGGACGTCGTGGACCGAACACATCGAGCTCCTCCGTTCGGTCGGGGTGAGCAAGCTACTGGTGGTCGCCACCGAGGGTCGCGGCGCCGGACCACTTCCCGACGTCCCCACCGTGATCGTCGAGCCCGCCCCGGGGCTGTCGCAGATGGAGCGCATCCACGCCGCCGATCGGATCTTGCACGAACCGACCTCGGACATGGTTGCGACAATCGAGGCATTCGACCCCTCCGGCGAAGCGCTCGTGGTCGCGACCTTCCTGTCGACCGCGTCGCACCTGGTCGGGCGGCCGATGGTGGCGTCTCGCCGACCGGAGTGGCTGGCGCTCGAGGACAAGGTCGTCGTCGACGCCTTCTGGGACCGTGCAGGCATCGAACGGCAGCCATCCCGTGTCGTCGGACTCGGCGAGGCCGGACGTGCCGCGTCGGCGGTCGACCGCGGCGACGGCACCGTCTGGGCGGCCGACGCTCGCGAGGGATTCCACGGCGGCGCGACGCAGACGTACTGGGTGCGCGACAGCGCGTCTCGGGATCGCGCTGTCGCTGGTCTCGCCTCGGTGTGCGAGTCGGTGCGGGTGATGCCGTTCCTCGAAGGAGTGCCCTGTTCGATCCACGGCATCGTGCTGCCCGACGGTGTCGCGGTGCTCCGGCCGGTCGAGATGGTGACGCTGCGACGTGGGTACGAGTTCTCCTACGCCGGATGTGCCACCTACTGGGATCCCGATCCGGTCGCCCGCGAGCAGATGCGCACCGCTGCCCGCCATGCCGGCGACCGATTGCGTGACGAGGTCGATTTTCGCGGGACGTTCACCGTCGACGGCGTGGTGACCTCGGACGGATTCTGGCCAACGGAACTGAACCCCCGCTTCGGCGCCGGGATCATGACCATCGCGCGCGGCACCGGGATCCCGATGGTGCTCGTGAACGACCTGATCGTCGGAGGCCACGACATCGGCCGCACAGCCCTCGCCCTCGAGGCTGATGTCGTGACTCACGGCGACGCACGTCGCGGCGGTGGAACGTGGCACGGAGGGCTCGACATCGAGACCGAACTCGAGTCGGAGCCGGTCCAGTACCGCGACGGCACCTGGTCGTGGGCCGAGCCAGGCGGGCCGATCGCCGGGCGCGTGACCTCCGGAGCCGGGTTCGTTCGGTGCCTCTACGACCAGGCGTCCACTCCGCTCGGACCCTCGACCGGGCCCCGAGCGGTCGCGTTCTGGGACTTCGCCGCCCACGAATTCGGCACCGACACCGCCGGCCTCACCGCCGCCAGAGCATGACATCGTGGCGCTGCGCCGCGATGTGATCCGATTACATCGCGGGTCTGGCCCCTGATGTAATCAGGCGGTCAGGGCGGTGACGGCGTCGTCGACCCGGTCGACGGGCACCAGGAGATGATCGTGGTGGTAGCCGGCCAGCACGTTGCACGGGATGCCGATCGCCGCGAGCCTGGCACTCACTGCGGCGGTCAGGCCCACGGCGTCGAGGCTCGACTGCACCGTCAGCGTCAGCCAGGCGAACTGCACCGTGGTTGCCTGGCCCGCGCGCTCGGCTGCTTCGACCGGCAGCACGATCGTCGTCAGGCGTCCCTCTTTGACCATCGCGTGCGCGGCGGCGACCAGGCCTGGTGTCGGGACTTCGACCGCGATGTAGGCGAACACTCCAGGTCGACGCTGTACGGCGAGCGTCGCCAGCATCAGCTCGAGGTCGGTTTCTCCTGGTGCAACCATGTCGTCCAGCTTCGCACCCGTGTCAAACCGACGTGGCGCGGCCGCGTCACAGCACGTCGGTACAGGATGCGAGGATGTGGATTCACGAACGAGGGGCACGCGTCATGACCAGCTCACCGATCTTGCCCGGACGTCTGGGCACGCCGGATCTCCAACTCCGCGACGACTCTCGAGCCGATCCGCGGATGATCGCGGCCATGGGTCCGATCGGGCTCGATGTCTCACCCCCACCCACGCCGGTCACCGCCGCGAGTTCGTTGGAGGAGATCTTGGAGGCGTGCATGCTCGCCGAGGCCGGGTTCCAGATGGCCTTCGGGATGGTGAACGAACCTGCCACCACCCCCGGCGTGTCCTCGAGCGTCGAGACGATCACCGGTTCCGACGGCAACGACATCACGTTGTACATCCATCGCCCCGATGGCGTCGACGCGGCACTCCCCTGCGTGGTCCACACCCATGGCGGTGGCATGACGATCCTGACCGCCGCCGACCCCGGCTTCCAGCGTTGGCGCGACCTACTCGCAGCGTCCGGCTTGGTCGTCGTCGGCGTGGAGTTCCGTAACGCGGGCGGGACACTGGGGCCGCACCCGTTCCCGGCGGGCCTGAACGACTGCGCCAGCGCAGCACAGTGGGTGATCGCCAATCGCGAGGCCCTCGGGGTGTCGACGATCGTGATCTCCGGTGAGTCCGGTGGCGGGAACCTGGCGCTCGCCACCGCACTCAAGGCCAACCGTGAAGGGTGGATCGACGGGATCGACGGCGTGTATGCCCAGTGTCCCTACATCTCGGGCGTCTACGCCGACCCGCCCGCTGAGCTCACCTCGCTGTTCGAGAACGACAAGTACTTCCTCGACGTCGAGAACATGGGCGCGATGGCGAAGGCATACGACCCCGACGCCGCCAACGCGACGAATCCGCTCGCGTGGCCGATGCACGCGGCAACGGACGATCTGGCCGGCCTGCCACCGCACGTGATCTCGGTCAACGAACTCGATCCGCTCCGAGACGAGGGCCTCGTCTACTTCCGCAAGCTGCTTCGCGCCGAGGTGCCGGCCGTGAGCCGGACGGTCAACGGCACCTGTCATGCCGGCGACTGCCTGTTCGTCGATGCGATGCCCGACGTGGTCGCCGCGACGATCCGCGACATCAAGTCCTTCGCCGACTCGGTCTAGTCGACTCGCCCGGCGCGGCGGTCAGCTCCGCAGCTGAGCGCCCAGCTTCGTCGCCGCGGCTTCCACACCACGGCGCACGTCGGCGATGTCGGCCTCGGTGAGGCTGCGGTCGGGTGCCTGCAGGCGGACGCGATACGCCAGCGACCGGGTTCCTGGCGCGGCGCGCTCGCCGCGGTAGACGTCGAAGAGGTCGATGTCGACCAGCAGGTTGCCGGCGCCCTGCCGGACGGCCTTGTCGACCTTCTCGGCCGGGATCTCCTCGGGAACGACGAACGACAGGTCGAGGTCGCTCGACGGGTAGCGGCTCGTCGGCTTCCACTGTGTCGGCTTCGGTTCGCGGTCGAGAATCTGATCGAGGTCCAGCTCGAGGATCGCCACGCGCTCGGCCACCTCGAACGATGCGAGCACGTCCGGGGCCACCTCGCCGACGGCGCCGAGCGGATCACGCCCCGCCTGCAGCGTGGCCGAGCGGGTCGCGTGCAGGCCCGCCGGCACCTTCGACTGATCGATGCGGGCACCGGCACCGAGCGCATCGGCGAGTTCGCGCCAAACCGCCATCGCAGCCGGCGCTTCCCGTCCGGCGAGCACGACGGTCAG
>DATKXG010000127.1:0-5122 GCA_035529175.1 Ilumatobacteraceae bacterium | reverse complement strand
TGCAGCTGCGGACCTTGCAGATCCGGCCGCGGCGGTGGGCGACCGCCTGCTGTTGCTTCGGCGTCGGCGCCGGCTCCGTGGGGTGCGGAGGTTCACTCATCGTCCGAGTATCGCCGCGTCGACGCTCAGACCCTCACGCCCAGACCCTCACGAGAATCGCTCGTGGAGCAGGCGCACCAGTTCGAGCTGCGCGCCGACCTCGGGCCCGGCGGCCGGGCGGTGGCGGCGAACCCGGTCGAGCGCCTCGTCGAGGGGGACCGCCAACGACACCAGCACTGCGACGGCCACCGTGCCCGCCCGACCGATCCCCGCCGCGCAGTGCACGATCAACCCTTCTCCTGCCGCGACCCGGTCGACGAGGCCGGACAAGACGGGGCTGAACTCGTCGAGCGTCGGCGCGTGCAGATCGTGGATCGGGTGCCACACGACCCGCTCCGGCGGTTGCGCTCGTAGCCACGTGACGTAGTCCGGGTAGCGCTCGGCGAGTTCGTGCTCGTGGTTGAGGCACACCACCGCGTCGGCGCCGACTCGCGTCATCAACCCCTCGGGATCGGGGCCGATCGCGTGCTTGCCGCACAGCCACAGCCGGCCCGGTGCCGGCGCCGGCAGGGGGATCTCGTGGATGCCACCGTCGAGGTTCACGGCGCTGCCGGATCCGCAGTGACCGCTGGATCGCTCATCTGGCCCCGTCGGGGCGGCGACAGCCGGAGGATGTATCCGTGTTGCGCCCTCGTTCGTCTCATGGATGTACCAGTCATCGGAGTCAGAGAGAAGATCACGTGATTCGTCAACGAAGCAAGCTGGGATCGCATCGCTCGAGTGGTCGGGGCGCGACTGGGCTCCGACCCAGTATCGCCGCGAGCCGGACGGCGGTCACGTCCCATGGGCCCTGCAGGTGGTCGAGCTCCGAGACGACCGCATCGAGGCGATCCATGCCTTCCTCGACACCGAGGCATTCGAGCGGTTCGGCTTCCCCTCACGACTCGACTGACGCTGAACTCCCGATCGCATCGGGCCAGGTCAGCGGCGGTTTCGGAACTCTGTGACACCCCCTCTGTACGGTGGTCCGTACCGACTCCCCCTCCATATCCGTTCCATCGATCTGGAGGCTGACATGACCACTACGACGGCTCCACCGAGACCCCCGGGGTCTCCGCCCGGACCACCGCCCGACGCCAGAGGTTCAAGCGATGTTCGCACGGCGCTCCGCGCGCTGATCAACGCCGAACTGACGCACGTCGAGCGTGACGAGCTGCGCGATCTGATGTCCACCGCAGCGCGGGTACGTGGTTGGCTCGACTCGTTCGACATCGACTGCGCCCGCCGGGCACGAGAGCTCGCCGATGCCGGCGCCGCCGAGCCACCCGAATCACTGTTCGGCAACGCCGGCAAGCGATCCAACCAGGACGCTGCCGGCATCGGTTCGCGCGCCGATGCACTCGACGAGTTCGGCGGACCCGCGGGCCCGACGGCGGATCCCGACGGCGACACCGACCCTCCCGACGACAGCGCCGGCGAGGCGGACTCGTTCGAGCGGGCGTTGCGTGACGGTCGGGTCTCCACCGGTCACATCGACGCCATCGCGAACGCCACCCGGCGCCTCGACGCCGATGCCCGCACCGAGTTCCACCGCCATCTCGGCGGCCTGCTCACCGCAGCGCTCGTCGAGAGTGTGGCGGCGTTCACCCGCCGGTGCCGGGCTCTCGCGCAGCGGATCGTGGCCGCCCAAGCCACCTCCGACGCCGACGAACTCGACCGCCAGCGCCGCAACTCCAGCGTCAAGCGTTGGGTCGACAAGATCACCGGCATGCACCACACGCACCTCGAACTCGACCCGATCCGGGACGCGCAGCTGTGGAGCATCGTCAACGCCCACCTCAGCTCCAACGTCCAGAACGACGGCAACGCCAAGACCCCGTGGATGCAGATGCAGGTCGAGGCCTTCGTCTCCGCCGCGACCGGCGCAACCGTCACCTCGAGCGGACCGGCAGGTGCCCCTGACGACGCTGATGCACACGCGAACGCGAGCGCGAACGCGGATCCGGACTCACCGAGCCGGTCACGCACCGAGGCCGATGATCTGGCTCACGAGCGGCGGGTCCCGGAGATCATGGTGCTGACGGACTACCGCACCCTCGTCGAGGGCTTGCACGAACACAGCATCTGCGAGACCGACGACGGCGTCCCGCTGCCGGTGTCGACCGTGCGACGACTGTGCTGCGATGCCGAGATCATCCCCATGATGCTCGGCACCGACGGCGTCCCCCTCGATGCCGGCCGATCGGTACGCACCGCCAACCGCCAACAGCGCCGAGCGCTCCGTGCCATGTACCGCACCTGCGCTCACCCCGACTGCACCGTGCCGTTCTCCGCCTGCAAGGCCCACCACATCCGCTGGTGGTGGCGACACCTCGGCCCGACCGACCTCGACAACCTCATCCCGCTGTGCGAGCGGCACCACCACCTCGTCCACGAAGGTGGGTGGACCCTCGCCATGACCCCCGACCGGGTGGCCACCTGGACCCGACCCGACGGCACCATTGCCCACCACGGATCCAGTATCGACCGCACGCCGGCGCTCAGGACACCGAGAGGGTCGCAGCTATCACTTGAGTAGCGGATCGCGTGGCAGGCCGAGGATGCGCTCGCCGATCTGGTTGCGCTTGATCTCCGAGGTGCCGCCGGCGATCGACATGCCGCGGTGCATCAGCACGAGCAGGTTGCTCAACCCGCCCGAGCCGTCCAGAAACAGCGAATCGGGGCCGTTCAACTCGGTCATGATCGCCGCTGCCTCGTGGCCGATCTCCGACAACACGAGCTTGGTCATCGCGCCTTCCGGCCCGGGCTCGCCACCCGCCACCGCTCGGTTCGCGCTGCGCAGGTTGAGCAGGCCCATCGCCTGGTGCTCCGCGATGTAGCGGCCGACGCGGGCCGCACCGCCGTCGAGGCGCTCGGGGTGGGCATCGAACGGGGCGATCAAGGCGGCACCGGGCATCGACATGCCGCCGCTTCCTCCGCCGATGCTGACGCTCTCGTTGCCGAGCGTCGCTCGGGCGACCGTCCAGCCGCCGTCGACCGGGCCGACCACGTCGTCATCGGGCACGAACACGTCGTTGAAGAACACCTCGTTGAAGTCGGAGGCACCAGAGGTCTGCTTCAGCGGACGCACCTCGACGCCCTCGGCGTGCATGTCGATCGCCATCATCGTGATGCCGTCGTGCTTGGGCACATCGGGGTTGGTGCGCACCGTGGCGAAGCCCATGCCCGCCACGTGTGCGCCACTCGTCCACACCTTCTGGCCGTTGACGAGCCAGCCACCGTCGACACACGTCGCCTTGGTCTTGACGCCCGCGGCGTCGGACCCTGCGTCGGGCTCGCTGAACAGCTGGCACCAGATCACGTCCTGCTCGAGCGCCGGGCGCACCCAGCGGTCGATCTGGTCCTGCGTCGCGTACTGGATGATCGTGAGGATGTTCCACGCGGTGATCCCGTAGGCCGGTCGGGTGACGCCGGCCTCGGAGAACTCCTGCTCGATCACGAGCTGCTCGACCGCACCGGCGGCACGCCCGTACGGCTTCGGCCAGTGGGGCATCACGAAACCGGTCTCGATGAGACGGGTGCGCTGCTCGTTCGCCGGCAGGTCCTTGATGCTCTGCGCGAACGCCCGGACCTCGTCGCGGATCGCCTCGGCCTCCGGCGGCAGTTCGATCGCCTTGTCGCGGACGACGCCCTGACGGGTCAGGTCGGTGAGCTCCTCGGCAGCTCCGGTCGCGTCGAGGTAGTGCAGCAATGTGGTGGCGCGTCGCATGTAGAGGTGCGCGTCGTGCTCCCACGTGATCGCGATGCCGCCGTGGACCTGGGTGTTGAGGTTGGCACACAGATCGGCCGCGGGGGCTGCGAGGGTGGCGGCAGCGGCCGCCGCGTAGGAGAGCTGGTCGCCGCCGGTCGCCGCCGCGCGGGCAGCGTCCCACACGGCGCTGGTGGCGAGTTCGGTGGCCACGGACATGTTGGCGCAGTGGTGCTTGACCGCCTGATACATGGCGATCGGACGACCGAACTGGATGCGCTCCTTCGAGTACGCCGCACCCATCTCCGTGCATTCACGAGCGACGCCGACCGCGTCGGCCGACAGGACCACGCGGGCCAGGTCGACGAGCGCTCGCCGGGCTCCGGGAACGATCGTGACGGGCGCGCCGTCGAGGGTGACACGGACGCTGGGCCGGCTCGGATCGAGGCTGGGCGGCGACTCGATCGCGACGCCGGCGCCGGACTCGACGTCGGCCACCACGGCGACGTCGTCGCCGACGGGCACGAGCAACACCGACGCCGCCGCTCCGCCGAGGACCACACCGGCGTCGCCCGAGGCGGTGCCGTCGGACACCGTGACCGAACCGCCGAGCGCGACGGCGCCGACCGTGGAGCCATCGGCGAGGCCGGGGAGGAGCCGCGACTGGAGGTCGTCGTCGCCGGCAGCGGCGATCAGCGCGCTCGCGATCACCGTCGGCACGAACGGGCCGGGCGCGATCGCCCGGGCGAGTTCCTCGACGACGATGACGAGTTCCTCGATGCCGTAGCCGGATCCGCCGATGTCCTCCGGCAGGTGGAGGCCGAGCCAGCCGAGCTCTGCAAACTCGGACCAGAACTCGGGCAGCGAGTCGTCAGGCGACTCGAGCCGTTCGCGAGCCGCGCCGCGCAGGTTGCGCTTCTCGGCGAAACTGCGCACGGTCTCGGCGAGCGAGCGATGGTCCTCGGTGATGGCGATCGACATGGTGAACTGACCTCTCGTGACGGTGGCGTCGTGCCAGCGGGGCTGGAACGCCGCCATCTTCCCCGACCGCCCCGCCCTGCGACGACCCCAGCGGGCGGTCAGTCGGGGAGCGCCCGCACGACGTCGAGCCAACGGCGCAGATGGGTGTCGCCGAGGTGGGTGTCGATCGCCCGCGCCCGGGCGCCTTCACCCAACCGACGGCGGAACTGGTCATCGTCCAGAATGCGACACACCGCCGCACCGAACTCCTCGAGGTCGGTGGGATCCTGCACCAGGAGACCCGACTCGCCGTCGATCACCTGATCGACCAGACCGCCGACCGCGCTCGCCACGACCGGCGTCCCCTTCAGCATC
>DATKXG010000126.1:0-5255 GCA_035529175.1 Ilumatobacteraceae bacterium | reverse complement strand
GTGAGTTCGGCGTCGGCTGGGATCACGCCGAGCTCCTTCTGCTTGGCAAAGGTGCGCTCGCGCTGGACGTCCCAACCGTCGTCGAAGCGACCGCGGTACTTGTCGGCCCACTCCTTGGGAACGTGATGCGGGGCGTGGGTGGCGCCGGGAGCGAAGTAGGTGAAGAACGGCTTGTCGGGCATCAGCGCCTTCTGTTGGCGAATCCAACCGATCGCGCGATCGGCGAGATCCTCGGTGAGGTGGTAACCCTCCTCCGGAGTCGAGGGCGGCTCGACCGGCGTCGTGCCGTCGTACAGGGCCGGGTCGTACTGGTTGTTCTCACCACCGATGAACCCGTAGAACGTCTCGAAGCCACCACCTCCCGACGGCCATGCGTCGAACGGGCCGATCGGCGACGACTGCCAGACCGGGACCTCGTGGCACTTGCCGAACTGCGCAGTCGAGTAGCCGTTGAGCTTCATGGTCATCGCCAGCGGCGCCTTGGTGTTCGGGCGCAGCGAGTTGTTCCCGGGAGCCGACGTCGCGGTCTCGGTGATGCTGCCCATCCCGACTGAATGGTGATTGCGGCCGGTGAGCAGTGCCTGACGGGTCGGCGCACACAATGCGGTGGTGTGGAAGCGGTTGTACTTGAGACCGCCGGCTGCGAGACGCTCCGCGTTCGGCGTGGCACATGGGCCGCCGAACGCGCTCGATGCGCCGAAGCCGACGTCGTCGAGCAGCACGATCAGGATGTTCGGCGCTCCCTCCGGCGGCAGCAGCGGCTCGATCGGCGGGTAGCTGGTGTCCGGATCCTTCGCGTCGTACGTCGTCAACCCCGGGGCTGGGCGATCGGGGATCGGCAGCATGGTGCGCGCGTGGTGGTCTGGACTCACGGGGATACCTCTCTTCGTGCGGTTCGACGGCGGAGCAACGCGTCGGCTGACACACTGCCACGGTCCGACCGCCCTGACGTCACCGTGACCGGGTGAAGTCCCTGCTCGAGAGATCAGCCGACGACGACGAGCTCGTCGTCGCTGGTGAGCGTCACCGACGCGTCGGCATCGGCGTTGAGGACCACGGAACCGACCGCGGTGTGCCGCCACCCGATCGCCAACACCCCGGCGGCGTACGCGGCGGCGACGATCTCCGCCATCGTGTGCGTCCCGACGAGGTCGAGGCGACTGCATCGGATCATGCGGATCGACGCCTCGTCGCCCCCGTAGAGCGCGAGGAGCACGGCCCGACGCTCGGGCTGCTCGATGAACTGCGCGATCAACTGGCTTCCGAGTGCCGAGCTGATCAGGAAGTCGTCGGGACCGGTGAGGACGGCGAGATCGGCATGGTCGTCGTCGAGCAACTGCACGACGAGCCGGGGAGCATGGGCAGCCGACGAGTAGCGACGCGTGAAGTACATGACGTCGAGCATCGTCCGGGCGTCCGCCGCAGCGCTGTCGACCGAGGTGTAACCCAGTACGACGATCGTGGTCGGAGCCCGGTCGAGGTCGAGCGACGCCGCTTCATCGACGGGTGCCACCCGAACATCGATGGCGAGCGGGGGGACGACCACCTCGGAGGGCTCCATCATCCGCGGGTCGAACACCACCTGGACGGTGGAGGCGGCTGATGCCGCGGTGGACCAGCCGCTCAGCAGGTCGGGTGCAAGCTGGTTCCAGCCCAGGACCAGGATGTGTTCCTCCACCGAGGCAGCACCCAGTTCGGTCGGCCCGCCCTTGCGAAGTCGCACCGGCCCCTCGATCTCCTCGATCCGCTCGAGGTCGTGCGCGATCACGACGAGCCGATCGCCGTCGTCGAACGTCGACTCGGCCGGTGGGTTCAATTCGAAACGACCATCACGCCGGGCGATCCCGAGCGGTCGGGCGTTGCGGTAGATGCCGACGACCTCGTCGAACCGCGCACCGCGCAGCTCCGAACGATCCGCGACGTGGAGGTCGCAGCCGTGGAAGTCGGTGAGTTCGTTGACGACCTTGCTGAGCCCCCGGTGGCGCAGGGCGAACGCCCCGGTCCTGGCGATCGCGCCGGCGGTCACGATCGGGTGCATCGTCGGTCCGCATGCCTCGACGAGGCGTTGGGCGGTGGTCGGGCCGGCGACTTCGACGACGACGGGGAGTTCGTCGAGGCTGCCCGATTCCGCCACGAGCGCGAGCACGGTCTGGGTCACCGAGACGTCGTCGCCCTCCGCTTCGGGGAGCACGACCACGCCGCGGGCCTCGCTGATGCGGGCCAGTGCCATGTCGGCTCGCACTGTCGGGTCGCCGTACCGGTAGACGACACGGGTTCGGAGCTGGTCGGGCACGGCGTCGACAACGGCGCGCCGCAGTTCGGTCGGATCGGTCCGCGAAAGCACGACGATCGTGTTCGGACCTCGCTCGGCGTTGGCGAGGACCAGCTGCTCGATGATCACCGGGATCCGGGTCGAGCCTCCGAGGATCACCAGATGTCCCGACTCGATCACCGTGCTGCGGCCGCGTCGCATGCTGTCGATGCGATCCTCGACACCGGCAGCGATGATGCCGATCAGGGTGCCGGCGACCAGCAATCCGAACAGTGTGATCAGCAGCGCCAGGATCCGTCGACCCCACCCGATGTCTCCTGCCATCGTGCCGGTGTCGAGAATGCGCAGGAGGCTCTGCCAGGTGTCCTCGGCGAGTCCGCTCGGTCCGGTACCGGTGAACGTCACGCCGAACAGCGTCAGCAGCACCGCGCTGAACAGCACGGCGGCGAGCGTGACGATCCCCAGCCAGGCAAGCGCGGCCGTCGTGCCGCGGGCGAGGACGTTGTCGAATCGGTAGCGGAACCGTTCGCGCAGGCTCACGTCGATCGGTGCGCCGTCGCGACCGGTGGTGCGGGCCATGTCAGGCGTTCCGAGATCTACGGGGACAGTTGGCCGACGTCATGAAGAACACCGAGCCAACGTAGTTGAGCCGCGACCAAAAGGGCCGCGTGCGCGGCCGGTCAGGTGGCGAGCAGCTTGGCGTGCTGGACGTAGGCCATCGCGTCGCCCTCATCGGGTGAATCGGCCGGACCCGAACGGATGCGGTCGCGCTCAGGCGACCGGTGTCAGGACGCCGGTTCGGTCACCGGCGTCGCGTCGGTTTCCGACGGCGTCGGATCGTCCGACGCAGGCGGATCCGCCGCCAACTCCTGGCGACCGGTGAGTACGAGGGCGACGATCGCCCCGATCACGAGGCCCACGAGGACGAGCGCGGTGATCCAGCGGTCGAACGCCCCGCCGGGGCTCCACCACAGCAGGAGCAGGACCGCACCGAAGCAGACGCCGACGAGTGCAGCGGTCGACTCGGTGAGGCCGGCGATCCACCGGCGGGTCGTGACCGCCCAGCGGTACGGGCCGAGCAGCGTGGCGAAGGCGATGATGAGCAACCCGTAGACGACACCGGTCCAGGCCATCTGTTGCAGCAACACCGTCATCACGGAGGCGACCAGTTCGGCGAGCGGCTTGTTGGTTGCGTCCTCGACGAACGCCTCCACCGACGTGCGAATGCCGATCGCCCTGATGAGCAGCACGGAGAGACCCGCGATGATCAACGAGATCCCGACCGATCGGAGCATCTGTCGGCGCCGTCCGGCCGCGAGGTACACCGCCGCGGCGTACATCGCCACGATCACGATGTAGAGGAACCACGACGTGAAGTCCAACACCTTGACGACGTCTTGGACGTCGGAGAGCTCGTCGGACTGGATCACCGTGATCTGGCCGGCGTCGTCGGGAAGACGATCGAGCGCAGCTTCGGGAATGCCGATCTGCTCACCGAGATTTCGCACGGCGGTGCCGAGGTCGAGCACGATCGCTCCGTCGGCCGTGGAGAGGCTCTCGCCGGTGTCGTCGCGGAGGATCTTGACCGCCGCTTCGTGAGCGACGCGGTTCGCCGTCTGCCACACCGACTGGAATCTGCTCGACGCGATGATCTGTTCGATGCCGTCGGTCGCTGGTCCCCGCAGCGCGCCCGCCAGCGGACCCGCGAGCCCTGCCAAGTTCTCGGGGAGCCGCGACTCGAGCTCGGCTGTCACGTCGATGGTGGTGAACAACTGATCGGAGAGATACAGCGCGAGCGCCTCCTGCACCTCGGGTTCGTTGAGCAACTCACCGCTGACCTCGACCCACTGGTCGGTGTCGAGGGCTTGGGTGCGCGCCCAGGTCGTCATCGTGGTGACGACTGCCAGAATGGTGGCGAGGACGACGAGGAGCGCAGGCAGCCAGCGAGGACCGATCGTCGCGTCGCCGTTCGAGGGGATCTGGTCATCGGTCATGTCGTTGTTCCTTTTGTGGGGTCGTCGGCGCGACCGTATCGGGTGGCGCCAAGTCGCCAGCACCGAGTGACGCCAGCCGCCGCCAGGTCGGGATGATCTCGCCGAGGCGATTCCACAGCGTGCTACAACCTCGGCATGCACACGCGGCCCTATCGCCCCGAAGATGAGGACGCCGTCATCGGGCTGATGGCGGAGCACCCGGACTTCATCGGGACCGCGACCGATCGCATCCTCCTGCGACTCGATCACCGGGTCCAGTTGGTTGGCTCCGAAGACGACCGAGTCGTGGCGTACGCATCGCTGCTCTGCCCGCCCTGGTTCGACGCCAGCCAACTGTCGGCAAGAGTTCTGGTGACCTCCGGTCGGCACAACGAGGGTGTCGGCGGCGCCATGTGGCGGGAGATCCTGGCGGCGACGGGCTCGGCGACCACGGTCCATGGATTGGTCGCAGTGGGTGATGAGCGATCGTTGGCGATCGCCAACCATTGGGGACTGTCTGTGTACCAGACCCCGATCGAGAGTGTGATCACGTTCGACGAGCGGCCTGCGCCGGCGCGTCTCCCGGAAGGCTTCCGGGTCGAGTTCATCGACGACGTCCGGAATCTCGGACGCGAAGACCTCGACCGATTGCTGATCGCTGCGGACACGTCTCCCGAAGCGGGTGAGACCGGAACGCACGGCATGCAGGGGTTCGACGCGACGCCGTCGCCGGTCATGGGGGTTGTCCTGCACGACGCCGACGAACCGGTGGGAGTGGTGTTCACGCTCACCGATGGGACCGCCGGCTACGTGCTCTTCACCGGAATCCATCCCGGTGTCCGGGGCCGAGGACTGGCCCGGGCAATCAAGCAGGCAGCGCACCTCGCCGCCTACGACCAGGGCGTTCGACGCCTCACGACATCGAACGAGGAATCCAACGCCGCGATCCGACGACTCAACGAGTCGATGGGCTACGAGCGCCTGCGCGCTTCCCATCGCGTCCGTCGAAC
>DATKXG010000125.1:0-12893 GCA_035529175.1 Ilumatobacteraceae bacterium | reverse complement strand
CCTGATCCGCCGTCTCCGGCGCGACGTCGCCGAGCGCGGTCGCACCCCCGAGTTCGTGATCGAGCAGTACCTCGAGACGGTCCGACCGGCTCACGAGCGGTTCATCGAGCCGAGCAAGCGCTACGCCGACGTGATCATCCCGGAGGGCGGCCTCAACCGGCCGGCGCTCGAGGTGCTGCTGGCGCGCGTGCGTGAACTGACGCTCGGCGACGACTGAACCAGACGAGTCTGCTCGGATCCCCGTCCGCCGATCAGCCCGGGTGTCTGTGACGGTCCGAGAGTCCCATGCGACGATGGAGTAGGGGTACGTCGAGCACGCTGACCCGGCCCCGGCCGATGGCGACCACCCCGTCCCGTCCCGCTTGACGAAGCAGGCGATTCGCGGTGGACCTCGTGATTCCGGCGATCGACGCCAAGTCGGACTGCTTGAGGGGAATCGGCTCGCCGTCGAGCGCATCGAACCGCACGGCAACTCGATGCAGGCATCGGTACAGACGCTGCTCGGCCGGAACATAGCGGGCCTCCATGAGCAGCTGGCTGGTGGCATTGAGACGCTCGCTCAACAGGAGCGTCAAGAATCGGCTGGTCTCAGGGCGTCCGGCGCTCAGGCCTTCGAAGGTCACCGGATCGAGGGTCAACGTCTCGGTCGCCGTCATCGCCACCGCGGTCGCCGATCGTGGACCACTGCCCGCGACGAGGACGCGCTCGCCGAAGCAATCGCCAGCGCGGAGCACGTCGACGATCGCCATCTCGCCGAGCACGGTCGTCAACCGGATCGCCACGTGACCGGAGTCGATCAGGTGCAACGCTGCTGCGGGATCACCGGCGTGGAAGATCACCTCGTTGCGTGCGTACCGCCGCCGGCGGCAGGCGGCACGGAGCTCACGCTCGTCGAGCCCCGCGGTCGTGCTCAGCTCCGTCCAGTCGAGCGACGACGAGAGATCCGACACCTCATTGACACTAGTTGCGCTGACGGGGCAGCCGGTTGTGTCGCCCAGCGCACACTCCATGTGTGCGGTGCGAGATTGTTGCTCCGACCGATCCGGAAGATGGTGGTGGGGTGTCCCGTTCCGCCCAATCCGGTCGCCTGATCGCTGCGTCGATCAGCGTTGCGGGGATCGCTCTGCTCGTCATCGGCCTGGTGCACGCGACGACGGGGCGGCCAACAGAGGGCGCCGGAGGATCCGGGACAGCGGCAAACGCCCCCGCTGGCGGGGCAACACACCTCCCCCCACCGACGGTCACGGCCGCGGCACCCGTCACGACAGCCGTCGCACCCTCCGCCGACACCGATGCTCACTCCACGTCCCCGACTCGCCCGATCGAGCCGGTTGCCGCACCGATCGGGCCGATGGCGCGACCTGTGGTCGCGCTCTACGGAGATTCTCTGGCATGGGAAGCGCGCTACGCATTCGCCGATTCCTTCACCGATCACCCCGACGTCGAGGTGCACACTCGCACGTTCGGCGGCACAGCGATCTGCGATTGGCTCGACCTCATGGCTGCCGACGCCGCATCCCTGGCGCCCGGCATCGTTGTGATCGAGTTCAGTGGCAACAGCTTCACCAACTGCATGCACGACGCGAACGGCGTTCCGCTGTCCGGCGAGGCGATCGACGAGCGCTATGCGGTGGATGCTGCCAGCGCGATTGCGATCTTCGCCTCCGTCGGCACCCACGTGGTCTTCGCAGGAGCCCCGGTGTTCGGGCGCGACGCGGCGTCGGAGGGCGGTCGTCTGAACAGCCTCTACAGCGGGCTCGCTGACGACCACGACGGCGTGTGGTACACCGACGCTGGTCGTTCGGTACTCGCCGGCGACAGCTACACCAGCACCCTGCCGTGCCTGTCGTCGGAGCCGTGCGAGGGTGGTGACACCTCCGACGGATTGCTCGTCAACGTGGTTCGCAACCCCGACGGAATCCACTTCTGCCCGGTCAGCGGCGATGCCGCCCAGGGTGTCACCGACGACTGCCCCGAGTGGTCGAGCGGGGCCTACCGCTACGGCCGGGCACTCGCGCAACCAGTCCTCGATGCGCTCGCCGGGTCGAGCTTCGACTGAACCCCTCCCACACCACACCCCACACCACACCCCACACCACACGGTGCTGGATCCCGATCACGTGGAGCCGGGTGCAAGGATCGAACTCGCCACCTCATGATTACAAATCGCTCCAGGACCGTCCGCCTGGTATCGACGTGTACCGTTTCGTGTGCTCTGACCAGGCGCGACGCGATCTCACGTGCTGACTGGTGTTGTCTCGTATCGACCAGTACCGACTCGTTCGTGGGCAATCCGTGGGCACGAAGGGCCGCAATGCAGCAGTCGAATCGCTGGCAGAGTACAGCGCCAGAGTACCCATCGTTGCCGGCCGGCCGGGGCAGCCCGCGGCACCATCACGGCGCCCGACGTCGGCCACACTGTTGGTGTGAAACGTGGGACCGCGATCCGTCACGTGGTGGAGATGGCTGAGGTCGCCACCGAGCAGTTGCGGTTGGGTCGGACTCCAATTGGTTGGCCACTCACCGAGATGTGGGTCGCTGGCGCACTGCTCGAGTCCTCCGACGAGATCGACCACGGCACGGTCGTGTTGATGATCGATCTTCCTCCCGACGAACTCCCCTGGCTCGCGGCCCATCCAACCGCCGAGTGGGTCGGCGAACAGCTCCGGCTCGGAAAGCGACCGATGCTGTGGTCCTACCGTCCCGCGGCATGGCCGGCATGGACGTACCGCGACCAGCGCGTCGCCCGATTCTGGTCCGCATCGAACGGCATCGAGAGTGGCCTCATCGACGAACTGCGATCAGGGGTGATCTCCGGTGTTACTGAGCCCGAACGACCCGAACTCGCCGAGCAGGTCGACATTGAACTCGAAGTCTCCAAGGCGCACCTGCGATCTGTCCTCGCCCAGTACTGGGACCACGAATGGCGGCGAGACAACCGCAGCCACACGAGCCCCGAAGATCAGCTCTGGCGCGCCGCCACCGCCGTCACCGAACTCGAGGACGCTCTCACCGAGTTCGGCCCCTGACGGGCCGGCACCCTTCGAGGTCGTGGGAGCTCGGACCGATCGTCCCCCTGGTTCCCGAGCGCTCCACTTGACAACATCACCGGCATAAGGGTCGAAGTCGAGCGGTCCGTCAACATACAACCTCGGGATACGACGCAATTATTCTGGCCGCTCGTATACACCGACGCGCGATCAGACTGCCGGTTCGCGCTCGGGACGACGGATCGGCAGCCGATGCCTCTCGACGGCGACCGCTTGTCGCACGCATGTCCCTTCGCCCGGATCATGGAGGACGGCAAGGTGCCGAGGCTGGTCCAGCTCGGGATCCGCACGATGAACCCGCACCAACGGGCCCAGGCCGAACGACTCGGTGTCGAGGTCCACGAGTCGCGCGACTGGGACGGCGTCGTGCCGCCCGTCTCCGGACCGGTGTACGTGACGATCGATCTCGACGCACTCGATCCCGCCTTTGCGCCCGGTGTCTCCCACCACGAGCCGGGCGGGCTGTCGACCCGGCAGTTGCTCGACTCACTCCGCCAGATCGGAAACACCGACGCGGTCGTCGTCGGCGCCGACGTCGTCGAGCTGAATCCGACTCGCGACGTCAACGGCGTGACGGCGATGGTCGCAGCGAAGCTCGTCCGCGAACTCCTCGTGCTCCTGATCCGGTGAGCTGACGGTCACCGTCGATCACACGACGGCCTCCTGCATTCCAGCGGTCCGCTCGTCACGATGGGTTCACCGTGAGGATGCCGTCCTCGAGGCTGGTGATCAGGAGTTCACCGTCGGGCGATTCGAGGATGGTGGTCGCTACGCCGGGCGCGCGACCATTGATGCGCGCGACACCTTCGCTTCCGAGCCCGTACAGGTTGCCGGTCATGTCGGCGAAGAAGAACGCTCCCCGCAGGGGTTCGATGGCGTTTCCGCGGTACGTGACCCCGGTGATGATCGCGACCCCCTCGCTGTGCGGGTACTCGTGGATGGGTTGGGTCACCTGGGCGTCGGCGGGCTTCTCCCCGATGGCGAAGGGCTGCGAGCCCTCGTACCACGGCCACCCGAAGTTGATTCCGCTGGCGTTCGCCGGCACGGCATTCAACTCCTCCCAGTCGGATTCGCCGACATCCCCGACGTACAACACGCCGGCAGTGGGATCGATCGAGATCTGCCAGGGATTGCGCAAGCCGAGCGCCCAGATCTCGGGCGCGTACCCTTCTCGACCCACGAACGGGTTGTCGTCGGGTACTTCGTAGCCCTCGGCGCCCAGGTTCGGTCGGATCCGCAGGATCTTCCCCAGCAGCTTGGCCGTGTCCTGGGCGTCACGACCGCGACTCCCGCCACCATCTCCAGAAGCGATGAACAAGTTGCCGGCCGGATCGAACAGCAGGTCGCCCGCCTTGTGACCGAGGCCAGGCTGCTCGAAGCTCAGCACTCGTCGCCGCGTCGCCGGATCGGGCACGCCGTTGACCATCGCCATCGAGATCACGTTCGTGTTGTTGTTGCGGTCGGTGAAGTACAGGAACATCCGCGCATCGCGCGGGTCGAACGCGATTCCGAGCAGTCCACGCTCGGAACCCTGCTCGTACTCGGTCACCTCGGCGCGCACATCGAGCACTGTCTCGGTCGTCGTCAGGTCGCGGTCCACGCGGGTCACGATCCCGTCCTGGGAGATCGCGTAATAGGCGCCAAGTCTGTTGTTCCACACCAGACCAGTGGTCAACGACAACTGCACCGTCGGCCGCACATCGAGGCTCAACGACGCCAGCTGCGACGTTGGTGGCTTGGACGGAGCTGCGGGAAGTGGCGCCACCACGGGCACGTCGGGCACCTCTCCCGTTGATGGCGACGGCGTCGCACCGGGGTCCCCCGTCGCACCGGCTTGTCCCGGCGCACCAGCTTGCTCCGTCGCGACCGGCGGCGATGCCGACGACGAATCCTCGCTGTCGTCATCCGAGGAAACAATCGAGAACGCCAACACGACAACCACCGTCACCAACGCCAGGATCGCGAGCGGGGCCCTCGACGTGGAGTGCGGAGGTTCCGGGGTCGCCCGACGTTCTGGGCGAGCGTCCTGCCTGTACCGGTCGGACTCCATCTCAGGGCCCATCATCGGCCGGCGAGTGGAAGCGCAATGACGATCAGGGAAATGCTCACCATCTCAGGTGAATCAAACATGAATCCTCGCTCTGGGGTTCGTAGTCGGTGACGCCGACCATCGGATGAATCGGGGTGTGACCGGACCGCCCCCGGTTGCGGACAGGCCGATCGCTGGGCCCGACACACCGCCGACAGCAGCTTTCCCGGGATGTTTCTTGCGGGGGAATCGTCGCCGGGGGCGCTCGACGTGAGCCGAGCCACACACTCGACCACACACATCTGGCCATGGGAGTGACGAATTCGAGGTGGGAGTGATCGGGCCAGTCGGTGGTAGCGGTCGAGTGAGTCATCTCGGCCCTTGGTGGCGACAGCCAACGACATCGATCCAACAATGTTCGGGGACGCACGGTCGTGTCCACCGAGCGACAACCGCCCCACGCTGATCGGTCACAGCTGAGCTGCGAGGCTACGAACGTTGACCGCCGTCGATGCCACGTCCACGGAGGCGATCGTCCAAAGCTGGCCCTGATCGACCCGGTGGTAGTGATGGCTCAATCTGTCTCGCACCTTCGCCAGGTCCGACCACGGGATCTCCGGATGTGCCTCGGTCACCGCCGGCGACACCGATTTGGCTGCCTCGCCGATGATCTCGAGACATCGCTCCACAGCACGACGAAGCACAACGTCGTCGTCGAAGGCTGGGCGACCTCGTTCTACGATCGCAGCGATCTCGTCGATCGCCATCACCATGTCGGCAAGACGGTGCGCGTCGGATCGGCTCACAGCGCGACGGCATCTCGGCGAATCTCGATGTCACGTTCCAGCAGCGCTGCAGCCGAGATGACATCGACACTCACGCCGAGGAGTTCGCTGAGCGCCTCCTCGAGGTGGATGAGATCGAGCAACGAGCTCGACGGGTCGAACTCGACGAGGAAATCGATGTCACTGTCGCTGGTGGCCTCGCCGCGTGCGACCGAGCCGAACACGGCAATGGAGCGCGCCCGATGCTGGTGCACGAGTTCGATGATCTCGTCTCGATGCCGCTCGATGAGTGAACTCTGAGCGGACGGCTCCGTGCTCATGCGCCGAGTCTACGATCTGCCGGCTGACCGGTTCTGCCCTTCACGCGCCGTACAGGCCGGCGATCTTGTCGGCGCTGTCTCGTCGAACGGCTTGCGGGACCCGCGAGTAGGTGTCGAGCGTGACGGCGATTGCGGAGTGACCGAGTTGCTCTTGCACCACCTTGGGATGCACGCCCGCTTCGAGCGCAAGCGTCGCCATCGTGTGGCGGGTGTCGTGTAACCGGATCTTCGGCACACCCGCTCTCTCGACGGCTTCGGCGAACAGCTTCGTGAATCGCTGCGGGTGGTACTCGACTCCTGCCTCGTCGACGAAGAGGTAGCCGCTGTCGGTCCATGCCGGACCGAGGCGCAACCGCTCCTCGCGTTGGCGACGGAGATGGTCCCGGAGGGCGACGACGGTTGCCGGCGCGAGCAGCAGTTGCCGATGGCTCTTCGCTTTCGGCGCGGCGATCACCTCTTCGTAGTTCGCGGAAGTTCGTTGCTGGGCGACCGTGAGCGTGCCGGCGCCGAGGTCGACGTCGCTCCATCGCAGCCCTGCCAACTCGCCTCGGCGCATGCCGGTGTGCAACGCGAGGGTCCACATTGCGACGAGTCGATCGTCGGCCAACGCATCGAGAAACTGGCGTGCCTCCGCGGCCGTCCACACGCGTTGTTCGGGCGTGGTGCCCTTCGGCACGCGCACCGACGACACCGGGTTGACGAAGATGAGGTTCCATCGCACCGCGTCGGCCAGAGCGCGGTGCAACACCCGATGCGCGAGCTTGACGGAGTTCGTGGCCAGCAGTCTGCCGTCTTGCCGACCCGACGTCAGGAGCACGCCGTGCCATCGCTTGACGTCGAGGGCTGACAGCTCGCCGAGCCGCTTCGATCCGAGGTGCGGGTTGATGTAACGCCGGACCGACTGGCGGTAGCTCACCCACGCCGTCAACGCCACCTCGGTCTTGACGCCTTCGAGCCACAGTTCGAGGAAGTCGCGCACCGTCGTGCGAGACGGAGCGACGAACGTTCCGCGTTGCCTCTGAACTGGCCTTTCACTGGAGCCGGGTGCGGGGATCGAACCCGCCACCTCATGATTACAAATCAAGTGCTCTACCAACTGAGCTAACCCGGCGCGGCGGCCAGGTTATCCAGCCAGGCGTCAGGCGAGGTCTTCCCAGCCGACCAGTGAGAACGTGGTGATCAATCGGTACTCGAGGCTGGTCGGCAGTCGGTTCGTCTTCGTGCACGCGACGACCGACACCGTCTCACCTCCGACGCGGCGGGTGGCCGCGAGGATGTCGTCGGCGTACTTGCTCGTGATGAACTCGGCAACCATCCGGTACGTGTAACGGCGTTGGTCGGAGGTGTAGATGATCAGCTCGTCGCCGCCCTGGATCAAGTGCTGGTAGCGGTACGGGCCCCCGGCTTCGGTGCGGTGGCCGAACAGCACGATGTTGCTGCCTTGGCCCACCAAGCCGGTACCGGTCCAGTGCCAGGTCCTTCCGGAATCGACCGTTCGCTTCGCGTCGCCGTCGATCACCCAGTGGCTGAGCCCGATCCTGGGGATCTGGACGATCCATGGCGTCGGACCACCCGGTGGCGGCGGGCTGTACGGCGCGCTGGTCGTGATGCGCGCCGGAGTGCCCGTGTACCAGCCCATGACGTCGCAGATGACGTGCGCGGCGCCATAGGAGTAGCAGGCGACACCAGCTGTGCTGATCCGTGTGATCGCATGGTTGGCGACCGTCTGGCCCGACCCGGTCACGTTGAGGTTCGACACCTCGCGAAGAACGGTCTGCGCGGCGTACAGCGTGAAGAACCCGGCGTCGACGGTGCTGGTCACGGTGAGGTTCATCGCGATGGCCTGCGCGCTGGTGTTGATCGGTGCCGGGAGCGTGAACTGCGTGGTGCCGCGGTGCCACACCCGCATCTTGGCGCGGCGGGTGTCGTGCACTCGCGTGGGGGTGATCGGCACGAACAGCCCGTTGGCGGACACCGCCTTCGGGTTCGGTCCGGTCATGTAGCCGACGACGTCGAAAAGCAGATGGGCGCCGCAGAAGTTGTAGAGGTCGACGCCCAGCGCACCGCTTTCGGAACCCAACCTCGTGATCACGCCGACCGCACGTGTTTCCCCGGCACCGACGTTCAGGTTCGAGGTGTCGGGTACGGCAGTGCCACGAGGGAACGCCGTCACGAAACCGGGAACCGCAGCGGTGACGGCGGTCAGCGTGCCGACGACCGCCGTGGCATCGGACGGGACCAGCCCGTTCAGGTTCACCCGGGAGATCGACCCCACCGCCGGCGGCGCCGACGAACGGGTGTCGAGCGCACGAACTGCCGACTCGAAGGCGACGAGGCGACCCGAGGCGACCGGCTCCGACGTCGGCCGGTACACCCCGATCAGGTCGACGATCAGATCACAGTCGACGTACGACGTGAGATCGATGGCTCCGCCGCCAAGCTTGATCGTGACCAGATTCGCGACCGCTCCGTCGAAGGCTCCCAGGTTGACACTCGACGTGTCGGGCATCGACTCGCCGCCGGGGAACACCGTCACGAAGTTCCAACCGGCCCCTCGACTCACCGCCGTGACGCTGAGCACGGCGGCGACCGCGTCGGCCGGCACACCGGGCTGGCTGGTGATCCCGACCCGGATCCACTTCGCACCCAGCCGTTGGTAGCCGTAGCCGACCGGTGCGCCGGGGCGGGTTCGCGTGTCGCACAGACGTCGCTGTTCGACGACCTCGAAGAAGCTGGCCCCTGGTTCGACCGCCTGTGCGGCGCCGGAGAGCAACGTGGCACCGGCGACAGCACCGACCGAGCCAGCGATGAACGCCCGACGGCCGAAGGGATGCGCCGAGGCGGTGCCGTGCGGCGACAGCAGTTCGACCGCGGGAGAGCGCGTGTCGTCCATCGAACAAAGTTACGACACTTTCTGACGCGACCGCGCAACTTCGTACAAGGCAATCGCAGCCGCGGTCGAAACATTCAGTGAACTGACATGGCCCGCCATCGGGATACCGACGATCGAGTCGCAGCGTTCGCGCACCAATCGCGAGAGCCCCGCCCCCTCGGCACCGAGCACGACACAGACCGGCTCGGTCGCGAGCGGACCGATCTCGTACAGGCTCCGGTCGGCTCCGTCATCGAGACCCACGACCCAGATGCCGCGCTCCGAGAGCTGCTTGAGCGCGGCGGGCAGTCCGGGTACGAGGGCCATCGGGACGTATTCGACAGCTCCTGCCGACGCCTTGGCGACCGTCGGGGTGACGTGAACCGATCGGTGACGTGGGAGCAACACCCCGCTCACCCCGGCGCCGTCGCAACTCCGGATGATCGCTCCGAGGTTGCCCGGATCGGTCACGCCGTCGACCGCAACGAGGAACGGCGGTGTGCCGGCGCCGGGCCCCACCCGGAGGAGCTCACCGAGATCGGCCTCGGGGATCTCGGCGGCATGGGCGAGCACGCCCTGCGGTGCCTCGCTTCGAGCCTCGCGCTCGAGTCGCGCCCGGGCGACGTGCAGCAGCGGCACCCGACGCGCTGCGGCGATCTCGACAATGTCGGCGACCGCGGCATCGCCTTCGAGCTCGGCGCTGATCCACACCTCGTGCACCTTGCGCCGCTCGGCGATCACCAGCTCGCGCACGGCCTGGCGACCCTCGACCTGACGCCCGCCGAGCCCCTTCGCCCCACCGCCGGCTCCACTGGAACCGGCGCTGCGAGCAGCGCCGTGCGACGAACCCTGCCGTCCACCCTGCCGTCCACCCGGCTTCCCGCCCGACTTGCCACCCGGCTTGCCACCCGACTTCGACGGGGGTTTGCCGCCCGGCCTGCCACCCGGCTTCCCGCTGGACCCGGCAGGCGGCTTGCCTCCCGGTGAGCGTCGAGCGCTGGAGCCGCCACGACCCGACGACGAACGACCGCTCATGATGCTGACCATCCGCCGGACCGATGGATCAGGGCCGTGGCGAAACAGACCACGCCCTCGGAGCGGCCGATGGCACCGAGCTGTTCGGCTCGGTTGCCCTTCACGGTGACCGGCGCGCCGACCGCCGCGGTCAGATTTCGTTGCATCTCGTCACGGTACGGGGCGATCTTCGGCTGTTCGCACACGATCGCGCAGTCGATGTTGGCCGCCCGCCAGCCATCCTCGGCGAGCATGGCGGTGACGTGGCGGAGCAGCGCCATCGAATCGGCGCCGCGCCAACGTTCGTCGGTGTCGGGGAAGTGCATCCCGATGTCGCCGAGACCGGCCGCCCCGAGAAGCGCGTCGGCGCAGGCATGCGCGACGACGTCGGCGTCGCTGTGGCCCTCCAGGCCGATCACCCCGTCGAAGTGGCATCCGCCGAGGACCATCACCCGCTCGGGGTCGGTGCTGAACCGGTGCACGTCGAACCCCTGGCCGACGCGGAAGTCGGTGTCGCTCACGGCTGGTCTCCTTCGGCGGTGACGGCAAGCCGGTCGCGGGCCCAGATCAGATCCTCGGGCACCGTGATCTTGCGGTTGGTGGTCTCACCGGCGACCACCGCCACCACGCCGCCGAGTCCTTCGACGAGCGTTGCGTCGTCGGTGGCGTCACCACCGGCTTCGTGCGCGGCCCGCAGCACACCCGCTCGGAACGCCTGCGGTGTCTGGACGGCCACGAGCGCCGACCGGTCGGGCGTCGATACCACGACGCCATCGGCCACGACCTTGATCGTGTCGGTCACCGGGATGCCGGGGATCGCCGCGTCGGCCCCATCGTGTACCGCCGCGATCGCGCGCCGGTACAGCTCGGCGCTCGCGAGCGGGCGCGCAGCGTCGTGGACGCACACGATCGTGGCGTCGGCCGGGACCGCGGCCAGCCCCGCCCGCACCGAGTCGCTCCGGGTTGCCCCGCCTGCGACGGCCCCTTCACGGACGGCGTCCTGCGGCGGCACCACGACGACGACCCCGTCGGACATGCTGCGCGCAACGGCAACCGAACGATCGATCACGCGCACGGAGCCGATCATCTCGTACTGCTTGGGCGTTCCGAACCGCCGACCGCTCCCACCGCCGACCACGATGGTCCAGATCCGCTCGGCAAGAGGCACATCGGCGCAGGGTAGTACCGTGACCGATGTCATGGCTCACGAAGAGATCCTCGCCCGAACCGACTTCTTCGCCGACGCCTCGCCCGACGCGCTCAACGCGGTCGCTGCGTCAGGCCACGAGCTGCACCTGATCCGTGGTGACGTGCTGTTCAACGAGGGCGATCCACCCGAGGCGCTGTATCTCGTGCTGCGCGGACGCATGGCGATCGCTCTGGCCAACCCGATCGATCGGCGCGAGAGCGTGGTGGCGCTGATGGAGCAGGGCGACCTGTTCGGCGAAATGGGCATGCTCGACGACGGGCCGCGATCGGCGATGGCAAGGGCCCTCGAGCCGACGACGGTGCTGTCGATCCCGTACGAGCAGGTGCTCGCGATGTTCGACGAGAGCCCGAAACTGTTGTGGAACGTGGCCAGGCTGCTCGCGCAACGCATCCGGGTCACCGACGAGGCGCTGGCCGATTCGGTATTCCTCGACGTCACGGGGCGCACCGCGAAACGACTGCTGGAGCTCGCCGACGGCACCGACGAGTTCACGCTGCCGGTCACCCAGGAGGAACTGGCCGGGATGGTCGGCGCCTCACGCGAGCGGGTCAACAAGGCGATCGCCAGCTTCATCCGGCTCGGCTGGCTCGAGCAGAACGACCGCTCCTACCGCATCACCCAACGCGACCGCCTCGAACTCCGCGCCCGCTGATTACCCTCAGGTGGTGAGCCAGGTGTGGGCGCGTTGGAAGGCGTCGGCGGCGTCGGTCGGGCGATGGGCAGGGCGTTCGGGCGCGTGGGCGAACCCGTGCTCGGCGTCGGGGTAGCGCACGACGTTCACGCCCGCTGCTTCGAGCGCGACGACATCGTCGGGCGGTGTGTAGGTGTCGTGCTCGCCGATGATCGCCAACACCCGACCGGGATGACCGGCCGCGAGATGGTCGAGGGGCTCGCCCTGCGCCGGTCCCTGCCAGGCCTCGGGCAGCCGGATCATCCCGTAGAAGCTCGCGATCCTCGAGAACCGGTCGCTGCGCGCCGCCTTGAAGCAGTACATGCCGCCCATGCAGAAGCCGATCAGACCGACCCGATCGCACTCGGTGGCATCGGCGGCCTCGAGCAGGTCACGCAGATGGGCCTCGTCATCGAGGTTCGGTACGGCGGCGAAGCGGGGCTCGACGTCGTCGCCGAGGTCGAATCCGGGGAACGGCTCGACCGCGCAGACGTTCATCGACCAGACCGACGCCAGGCGGGCGACCATGTCGTCGAACAACGGGCGCAGCCCGAAGATGTCCGGCGTGATCACCAGCCCCATCGTCGGATCGCCGGTGCACTCGGCGAATTCGGCCTCGGTTCCGGACGGCAACGTGATGCGCATCGACCCGAACCTAGTTGCGGGCAAAGGTGTCGATCATCAGCCGGACGTCGTCGGCGAGCGGGTACAGGATCGGGCAGGTACACCCCGATGCGACGTACTCGTCGACCTTCGCCCGGACCTCGTCGGGGGTGCCGGACGCGGTGATCATCTGCACGATGTCGTCGGGGACCAGCTTGCTGGCCGCGACGACCTGGTCGTGCGTTGCCGGCCAGGTGAGCACCTCGCCGATCTCGTCGAGCAGCGTCTGGGGCACGCCCGACGCCTTCATGATGTGGGGCTGCTGGCCGAGGTACTGCGT
>DATKXG010000124.1:0-7216 GCA_035529175.1 Ilumatobacteraceae bacterium | reverse complement strand
CCATTGTCAGTTTTCTCGTGCGGCGCGTGGAACCAATCCGGCTCGGTCGACGACCCTCTGGACCATGGAGTCGATCGAGTGCGTGACCACACGCGAGGCCTTGTCCGCCCGCGCCGACGGAGAGGCCACCAGTGACGACCTGGCGCTGGCGGGCGCCCACCTTGCCGGCTGTCCCGGGTGCCGGCAGTTCGCCTCCAACATGGAACGCATCGATCGGATGATCCGCATTCGCCCGGCCGAGCCGGTTCCCAGCCTCGTCGCCTCCGTCACCGCCCGTGCCCGGCCTGCACGCCTGGGGCGAGGTGGCTGGCTGCGCCCCGCGCTCGCGTGGGTCGCAGCAGTGATGCTGGTGCAGAGCGTTCCGGCGCTGCTGTTCGGTCAGGCGTCGGGCACCAGCGCGCACCTCGCTCGTCACCTCGGTGCGTTCGGTGCGGCCCTCGCCATCGGGTTCGCGTACGCCGCCTGGAAGCCACACCGGGCGTTCGGGCTCCTGCCGTTCACCGCTGCGCTCGTGGCGACGACCACGGTGAGCATCGTCGCCGACATCGTCACCGGCTCGCGGACGCCGCTCGCGGAACTGATCCACGTCACCGAGCTCGCCGGCCTCGCGTTGTTGTGGATGGTGGCCGGATCGCCGGGTTGGCGCAGCCGCCGGCACTCACGGCGTCGACGGTTGCCGCGTCTCGATCCGCTCCAGTAGCGGGGTCCACCAGCGGTCGAGCGCCGTCGCATCGTCGATGCCGTAGGCGGCCGCGACCGCGACGCTGCAGCCGCGCACATCGCCGTCTCTCAGCGCCGCAACCGCCCGGCGGAGGTCGCCACCGGGCCACGGCAGTTCGCCGAGCGTCACCGGCGACAGCCTGATGCTGTCGACGGACAATCCGGTGCCGGCCCCTCGGTGCCAGAGCCATGCCGAGGCCACCGACGACGTGAGGACCGCAGCGATCTCCCAGGCCGTCGACACGAGTTGATCGGCCGGCACGCGACGTTCGTCGTCCCAGTGGGCACCCGTCGGGTACACGCCCAGTACGGGTACCGCCGGCAGCCACTCCCCGCCGGGATCGCACACCGCCTCGACGATGCGGGTCTGGTTGGCGACGAGGACCTTGGGCACGAGCCGCCGTCGGGCCCACCGGACCATGTCCTCGTCGAGCCGGTCGAGGTCGACCCGTGGACGCTCGTACCGATGCTTCGCGAACGTGATCGGTCGGAGACCCCACCACGAGCGTGCCGGGTCGATGAGACCGGAGGTGATCAAACGCGGTCCCGTCTCGTGATCACGGACCGCGGGAGCCATGCCGTAGTACTCGTCACGGAAGTTCGCATTCAGCCGCGCCCGGTCACCGAGACACCCGGCGACGCGCAACTCGTCGGGGACGGCGGGAACGCCCTGGCGGCTGGTCGCGACGTGCGACCAGTTCGCACGACGGTCCTCGGGTTCCGGCTCCCCGAACTCGAAGGCGACCACGCACACGTGTACCTGCGCGTCGAACACCCTCCGGTCCGACCACCACGACCAGACCATCCGCGCGCGACCTCCGATCGAGCTGCGGATCGTGGCGGCGTCACGCGACGCCAACAGCGACTGTGGCAGGACGAGGGCGACACGACCGCCGGCCGGGTCGACGAGCTCCCCCGCCAAGGCGAGGAATTCCGCCGCGGCATCGGCGTACGGACCGCCGCCGTGCCGGCTTGCCCCGCCGCGAGTCGTCGACGCCGCCATCTGTGACAGGTACGGCGGATTGCCGATGACCAGATCGAATCGCCGCTCCTGCCACGAGGTCGACAAGGCATCGGCCTCGATGAGTTCCGAGTTGGGTGGGAGCAGGGCTCGCGCGGCATCGATCGCCGAAACGTCGAGGTCACAGCCGGTCGAACTCGCGCACGCGCCGAGTTCGTTCAGCCGTCGCTCGGCGGCGGCGAGGAACCGTCCGTCGCCGCACGCAGGGTCGAGCACCGCGACGGCTTGGGTGCGTCCCGCCAGGAACTCCGGTGTGATCACCGCGTCGACGACGGTGTCGACGAGGTCGAGCGGCGTGTACCAGGCACCGAGTTGCTTGCGCGTGCCGACCACCGCCGCAGACTACGTCCGGTGGGCGCCCGTCCCGGGAAGCGCCGGTGCGCCTTGTGGCGCCGAGCGCCGACCGATCTAGTGTCGGCGCCGTGACCAGCTCCGCGGCCGGCGGCCATACTCCGACGGCGAATGGCAGCAGCCGCTACCTCGACTTCGACCGCCAGGCCTGGTCCGAGCTCCGGGCGGCGACCCCCCTCACCTTGGCCGAGCCCGAGCTCGAGCGGCTACGCGGGATCAACGAGCGCATCGACCTCGACGAGGTCGCCTCGGTCTACCTCCCGCTCAGCCGGCTGCTGAACCTGTACGTCAGCGCCACGCAGGACCTGCACCGCGTGTCGGCCACGTTCCTCGGCACGATCGCTCCGAAGGTCCCCTACATCATCGGGATCGCCGGCAGCGTTGCGGTTGGCAAGAGCACGTTCGCACGCATCCTGCAGGCACTGCTCGCACAGTGGCCCGACCACCCCAAGGTCGACCTGATCACCACCGACGGCTTCCTCTACCCCAATCGAGAGCTCGAGTCGCGTGGCATCATGAACCGCAAGGGCTTTCCCGAGTCATACGACACCAGAGCGCTGTTGCGGGTGCTCCGCCGGATCAAGAGCGGCGACGACATGGTCGAAGCCCCCGTGTACAGCCACGTCGTGTACGACATCGTGCCCGACCAGAAGGTGATCGTGAGCGGGGCCGACATCGTGATCATCGAAGGCCTCAACGTGCTGCAGACCCGCAGCGGGGCACCCGAGTTCGTCAGCGACTACTTCGACTTCTCGATCTACGTCGACGCCGCCGAGGCCGACATCGAGCAGTGGTACGTGGAACGCTTCCTCGCGCTGCGGGCGTCGGTGTTCCAGGATCCCGACTCCTTCTTCCGGTTCTACGCCGAGCTGAGCGACGACGAAGCGGTTGCCACCGCCCGCCGGATCTGGCGGGAGATCAACGGCTTGAACCTGCGCGAGAACATCGAGCCGACCCGCGAGCGCGCGTCGCTGATCGTGCACAAGACCGCCGACCACCGCGTCGACCGCGTCCAGCTGCTGCGCCTGTAACCCGCGCCACCAACGCGCTGCGAAACGCCGCGATTCGGGCGGTTCGCTCTTCGCTGGGTGGGGGTTCGCCCCGACGGCACTCAGAGGTGGGTGAGGCCGAGCCAGAGCGGGACGTCGGCGATCGAGGCGAGCTCGACGACGTCCTCGTCGTGATCGTCGACGCGCTCGTGCTCCCAGGTGATGTGGTACGGAACGTGGATCGCGTGGCCGCCGAGAGCCAGGACCGGCAGCACGTCACTACGCAGCGAGTTGCCGATCATCAGGAACCGGTCGGCCGTCACGCCGAGCCCGTGCAGGATCCTCGCATACGTGTCCGGATCCTTCTCGAGGACGATCTCGATGTCGGTGAAGTGGTGCTCGATCCCCGACGTGGTGACCTTGCGCGTCTGGTGCACCAGATCGCCCTTGGTGATCAACACCGTGCGGACACTCGGTGACACCGCGGCGAGCACCTCGCTCACGTGTGGGAGCAGGTGCACGTCCTCGACCAGCATCGAGCGTCCGAGATCGGCCAGCTCGCCGACGACCGTGCTCGGGATCCGGCCCTCGGTCACGTTGATCGCGGCGCGCACCATCGACAGGGTGAACGCCTTGACGCCGTAGCCGGTGACCGAGATGTCGGCACGCTCGACGGCCTTGAGCGCGTCCTCGATGTCGACACCGACGCCGGCGTACGGCGACACCAGTTCGACGAAACGCCGTTCGGCGTACCTGAAGGAGTCCTCGCTGCGCCACAGCGTGTCGTCGGCGTCGAACGCGACGACGTCGAATCGGTCGATTCGGCGGGTCACCGGTGGATCGCGTTGAGGTAGTTGTAGACGGTGATTCGGCTGACACCCATCGCGTCGGCGACATCCTCGACGGCTCGGCGCAGGATGAACGCCCCACGCTCGTCGAGCAGCCGCACGGCGCGCTGCTTGTCCTCTCGCGACAGCATCGGGAGGCGGCCGCCGAGTTCGGCTTCGACGGCGTCGATCAGGCGGTCGAGCGCGCCGTGCAGCGGTGGCATCCGGACCCCGGCGACGGTGCGTCCCTCCCAGACGAGCGCGACGTCGCTGGCCTCCATGTCGTCGGCAGCGACGAACGAGGCGCCCAACGCTTCGACGACCGGCCTGACCGACCGGAGCAGGGGATGAACGGTCGGCCGACCGCCGGCTGCCGACATCTCGCCAGCGGATCGAGGCGTCCTGGTGTCGCTCACTGGCCGCCACCGCGGGGAACTTCGAACGCCGGCGGTCCGGTCGGGATCTCGCGGGCGACGTGGACGCTGACGTGGGTGGCGCCGTTGGCCATCGCGGCGTCGGTGAGTGCGGCGATGACGGCACCGACGTCGGTGAGATCGACGACGACGGACGATCCGAAGGGTCCGACCTCGACATCGAGCCCGCAGGCCTTGGCTGCAGCGATCGCCGCTGTCACGTGTGGGCCGGGTCGTCCCTCGACGAACGGCTCGATCGTGAACTCGACGTATCCCACCCGAGTCAGCGTAGAGGCTCTCCGTTCAGCCGCGAGCGCCGAGCACCCGGCGGAGCTCGTCGGACATCGTGATGCAGTCCCGTCCCGCCAACCCGAACGCCTCGTTGAGCTTGCCGAGCGCCTGCTTGAAGCTGCCGTTCCAGTCCTCGACGAACTGATCGCGGGCGGGCCCGGTCCAGGCCGTGCCGTCGAGCACGCCATCGACAGTCGACATCACCTGCGTGATCGTGTCGATCTGGCGATTCAGGGTGCCACCGAGAGTGGTGAGCTGCTCGGGGTTCGCTCCGTACATGGTCATGGTCGTCTCCATTTGCCTTGTCGTGGTCCGGTGTCGTGGTCCGGTGTCGTGGTGTCGGTCGGGGGCGACGGCCCGGTGCCGCCGCTCGACACCGCAGTGGGCGGTGACAGCGTCCAAGGGGAACGCGTACGATGCATCGATGACCGAACGTGCGAACGGTGCTGCACACGACGTCGACCCCATGATCGGCTCGGTGACGTCACACGCGCAGGATCTGCTCGGCGACACGATCGCGTTGCGGCGAACGCTGCACGAGTGGCCCGAGTTGGGCAACGACCTGCCGATCACCCGTGATCGCGTGCTCGAGTCGTTGGAGGGGTTGCCGTTGTCGATCACGACCCACGAGTCGACGAGCGGCATCGTCGCGCTGCTCGAGGGGTCGAAGCCGGGCCCGACGATGCTGCTGCGCGGCGACATGGACGCCCTGCCGATGCCGGAAGACACAGGTCTCGACTTCGCCTCGCACGTCGACGGGTGCATGCACGCCTGCGGTCACGACACGCACACGGCGATGCTGTCGAGCGCCGCCCGCCTGTTGAGCGAGCGCCGTGACGACATCGCCGGTCGGGTGCTCTTCATGTTCCAGCCCGGCGAGGAGGGCCACCACGGTGCCCGGTTCATGCTCGACGAAGGGCTCCTCGACGTGCCGGCGCGCTCCGACGGCACCGAGTCGCCCGTCGATGCCGCCTTCGCCCTGCACATCACCTCGGCGCTGCCGAGCGGTTGGGTGAGCAGTCGGCGCGGGCCGATCATGGCATCGGCCGACACGATGACGATCCGGGTGCTCGGTCGCGGCGGGCACGCCAGCGAGCCGCACCGTGCGCTTGATCCGATCCCGGTCGCCTGCGAGATCGTGCAGGCGCTGCAGACGATGATCACGCGATCGATCGACGTGTTCGACCCATCCGTTGTCACCGTCGGTCGGATCACCGCGGGCACCACCAACAACGTGATCCCCGAGGTCGCCGAGATCGAGGGCACGATTCGAGCGACGAGCGAGCGCACTCGGGCCAAGGTGCACGACGGCATCCGCCGGGTCGCCGAGGGCGTCGCCTCAGCGCACGGGTGCGGCTGTGATGTCGAGGTGGTCGTCGGCTATCCCGTCACGAGCAACGACGACCGATTCGCCGACTGGGCGCTCGACCTGGCTGGTGACGTCGCCGGGGCTGGCCACGTGGTCAAGCTGCCTCATCCGGTCATGGGCGCCGAAGACTTCAGCTACGTCCTGCAGAATCTGCCGGGGGCGATGATGTTCCTGGGCGGCACCCCACAGGGCGAGAACCCCGCCACCGCCGCGCCGAACCACTCGAACCGGGTGATGTTCGACGAGCCCGCGATGGCGACCGGCACCGCCCTCTACGCCGCTGCCGCCCTCCGCCACCTCGCCCCCACCTGAGCACCACCCCGTCCCACCCCGATCCCGACCCCACCCCGAAATTCGGAGCCAACGTCGCGCCAAGCGCAAACCTCGCACCGAATTTCGGAAGTGGGAGAGGCGTCCCCCGGCCCGGTCAGCGGGTGCGGCCGTCGTCGCCGGCGGTGCGCTGCAGACGGAGGGTGACGATCTGGAACGGTCGCAGCGTCAGGTTCACCACGCCGTCGCCGACCTCCTCGCCCGCCCCGGGCTCCTCCAGCAGGTTGCACCGCCACGCCGCAGAAATGCGGTCGCTCGTCATGACCGAGACCCGAGATCGGTTGCCGCAGGCCTCGTGCAACCGCACGATCAGGTCGCCACTGCCGTCGTCGGCGAGCTTCACGGCGTCGACCTCGACTCCTGCCGGATCGCTCGACACCTGGACGACCGGACGTGATGGCGCCCGCGTCGCCGTGTCGCTGCGCCCGACGACGCGCAGGGGATGATTGAAGCGGCTGGCGGCGGCGCGCACGTCGACGAGGCCCGCTCCGTGCGGACGGACGGCGAGCGACACGGTGTGGTGACCACGGTCGGCGAGCGGGTCGGGATACTGCGCGGCTCGGGCGATGCTCACGCGGACCCGGCCGCCGAAGACCCCGTGCCCGAACCGGCCGTTGTTGAGGATCGCCACGCCGAAGTCCGGCTCGGCGACATCGACGAAGCGATGCGCGCACACCTCGAACTTGGCAGCATCCCACGGACTCGACGGGTGCGTGGGTCGAGCGACCACGCCGAACTGCACGTCGCACATCGCCACATCCGCGCGCACGTCGAGCGGGAACGCCATCGACAGCAGGTGCTCGTCGTGGTGCCAGTCGAGCTCGACGTGCACGTCGAGTTGGCGGCATCCGGCGCGGAGTTCGTACGTCGTCACGGCGGTCGACGGCCCGAATGCCCGCTCGACG
>DATKXG010000123.1:0-9204 GCA_035529175.1 Ilumatobacteraceae bacterium | reverse complement strand
GGATCGTTCGGTGGTCTTGGCGGCTTGGCCGAGCGACTTCTTCGACGCTTTGGCGATGCGTTGCTCGGGGAACGAATCGACACGACCCAACTGCTCGACCAGGCCGGCGTGTTGCGCGTCGCACCAGGCCTGCACCTCGCGCACCGCCACCAGACCGGACTCGATCAGATCGACGGCCGCCGCCGGGTTCGTGCGCACCGAAGCGATGCGTTCCACCCGTTCGATCACCCCCGCGATCTCCATGGCCACAACCATAAGCAGGGGGTGTCACGAACCGGCCGACTTCCGAATTGCGATGAGCGAAACGCCCCGTATTCGGTCGGTTCGCTCATCACTCGGCACGACGCACGCGTGGACGTCGGTCCTCCCGTCCCGCTCGGACCGTCACAGCCTGGCGTGGCGTGGCGTGGCGTCAGTCGCCGGCGACGGGGGTGGCGGGCATGGCCAGGGGGGCGTCGGGGTGGTGACGCTTGGCCTCTCCGGCTTCGATCGCTTCGAGGAGGTGGATCGAGATGTCGGCCACGCGGACCTGGTCCTCCTCGACGCCGGCACCCTTCACGCCGTCGTCGAGCATGATGTAGCAGAAGGGGCAGGCGGTGGCGACTCGGCTGGCGCCGGTCGAGATCGCCTCGGCGGCGCGCTCGTCGTTCACCTTCGTGCCCGTGTTCTCCTCCATCCACATGCGAGCGCCGCCGGCGCCACAGCACATGCCCTTGGTGCCGTTGCGCGGCATCTCGACGACCTCGACGCCCTTGATCGACGCGACCACCTTGCGCGGTGCGAGGTAGACGTCGTTGTGGCGACCGAGGTAGCACGAGTCGTGGTACGTGATGCGCTCTTCGAGGGTGGCGTCACGGACGTCGAGCTTGCCCGACTCGATCAGTTCCTCGAGCAGCTGGGTGTGGTGGATCACCTCGTAGTGGCCGCCGACCTGCGGGTACTCGTTCAACAGCGTGTTGAAGCAGTGCGGGCACTGGGTGATGATCTTCTTGACGCCCATCCCGTTGAGCATCTCGACGTTGGGCTGGGCGAGCATCTGGAACAGGTACTCGTTGCCTGAGCGACGCGCGGAGTCGCCGGTGCACATCTCCGACGGGCCGAGGATCGACACGTCGATGCCCGCACGGCGCAGGAGCCCGGCCATTGCCTGGGTGACCTTCTTGTTCTTGTCGTCGAACGAACCCGCGCATCCGACCCAGTAGAGGTACTCCGATGTGAGCGCCTCGCCGGGGTCGACGATGTTGACGCCGTCGATGCCGTCGGCCCAGTCGCCACGCTCGCCCTGGTTCATGCCCCAGGGGTTCATCTGGTTCTCCATCGCCCGGTAGGCGTTGCCCAGCTCGGCGGGGAAGTTCGACTCCATCAGCGACAGGTAGCGCCGCATGTCGAAGATCTTGTCGGTGATCTCGATGTTGACCGGGCAGATCTCGTCGCACGCCTTGCAGGTGGTGCACGCCCAGATCTCCTCGGGCGTGATGCGCTCGAACAGCGAGTCGGCGCTGATGGTGATCTCCGAATCCGTTCCGAGCGGCGGTGAGACGACCGGCGAGCCGGTGGCGGCCATGACCTCGCCGGCCTTCAACACGATCTCGCGCGGGTCGAGCGGCTTGCCGGTGGCGTGGGCGGGACACACGCTCGTGCACCGACCGCACATCGTGCAGGCATCGAGGTCGAGCAGCTGCTTCCACGTGAAGTCCTCGATGGTGGAGGCACCGAAGCTCTCGAGTTCGGTCTCCTCGAGGTTCGGCATCGGCCGCATGGCACCCTTCGGACGGTCCTTGTCCTTGAGGTACATGTTCAGCGGCGACGTGAAGATGTGACGCAGCATCGTGAGCGGCAGCAGCGCGAGGAACGCCACGAAGCTTGCGACGTGCAGGATCCACATCCACTGGTGCCACGTCTCGAGGTTCGACAACGACCATCCGTCGACGAGCGTGGCGAGCGGGTAGCCGATGAACGCCCACTTCTCGTAGTCCGGTGTGTCCTCGACGGCGATGCGGAACATCTCGGCACCGAAGCCGGTCACTCCCACCGCGAAGAAGGTCCCGAGAATGGCCGCGTGCTCGGGCTTCGACTTGATGCGGATGCGGTAGGGGCGTTGCACGTACCGCCGGACGATCGCCCACACGATGCCGGCGAGGAACACGAGCCCGGCGAGGTCACCGACGAAGGCGTATGCCTTGTAGGTGGTGCCGTGCAGGAACTTCAGGTCCTCGGGGAGCTGATGGTCGATCTCGAGCACGGTGGTCACGCCGAGCAGGACGAGGAACCCGAAGTAGATCATCGAGTGCATGAGGCCGGCGCCGGCGTCGCGCAGCAGCGTCTGCATGTACGCCCCGGCGCGGAAGTCCTTGAGGCGCTGCGCGGCGTTCTTCCTGGTGGTGTGGCGCTGGGCGGGGGTGCCGCGCTCCCAGTTCTTCATCCGGTTGGCGAACATGAACGCCCCCCAGATCACCATCACCGGGATCACGGTGTAGAACGCGATCTGGATCGGGCCCGGGATGTTGACGAACACGGTCCGGTGGATCGCGTTGTCGTTCTCCCAACCGGTGATCTGCGGCAGGATGCCGGAGACCACGATGAAGATGCCCATCGCGATGCCGAGCACCAGGGCGAGCTGATGGGGCTTGACGCGGGCGGGCGGCTTCGGTTCGCCGGACGCGTTGGTGGCGGGTTCGCTGCTCATGACGGCGGCAACGCTAGTCGTTGACGCGCCGAGCGGTCATGTCCGCTCAGCGGTACATCTGGGGTCAGACCCCAGATGTACCGCTCAGCCGAAGTACTGGCGGTCGAGGTCGCGGATGCGTGCCGCTAGCGTCGAGAGCAGCTTGTGCGAGATGGCAGGCACGGAGTCGAGCACACCGAGGAACCGGCGCTGGTCGATCACGAGCAGGTTGCAGTCGGTCGCACACACTGCTGTCGCGGTGCGCGGGCCGTGGTCGAGCAGCGAGAGCTCTCCGACGACGGCGCCCGGCCCGAGCGTGGCGACCTTGCGGCCGTTGCGCTTGATGTCGATGTCGCCTTCGAGCACGATGAACGCCTCACGGCCGGTCTGGCCCTGATCGACGATCAACGTGCCGGCGGTCATGCGGATCTCGTCACCCGCCCTGGCCACCTTCTCGAGCTCCTTGTTGTTGCACGCACTGAAGAGTGAAACCGCACGAAGTGTGTCCAGATGATGCTTTTTGCTCGCCATGACCGGAACCTTAAACCTTTCTGTCACCCCAAGTGAGCAGCGGAGCGCGCGGGTGCGCGACGAGACCCTTCACGTCCGGGTCCCGTTCAGCGTGCGGTGAGTTCCTCGACGAGTGCGGGGAGATGTTCACCGAGGCTCAGGTGGCCGACCCCAGGCAGTTCGCGTCGCTCCGACCCGGGGATCAACGACGCGGTGTGACGGCTGTGCTCGACCGGCACCAGCCGGTCCTCGGTGCCGTGGACGACGATGGTGGGGCAGGTGATCGTCGCCGGATCGAACGTCCAGGCCCGTCCCTGCACCGTGATGTCGTGGGCGTAGCCGACGACGCCCTGGTGGAATGCCTCGCTCATGGTCACCATCAAGGACGTCAGGTTCACCTCGTCGGCCAGCCATGCGTTGTCGACGTCACCGAGATCCGTGTCGCCCTCGCCACCGAAGAGCCCCGACCCGTCCGCGCCGTATCGTTCGATGCACCATGCCACTGCGGCGCCCTCGTCGTCCATTGCCATGATCTCGAGTTCGGACTGCAGGTAGCCGTCGCTCGCCTCCGGCCACGACATGTCGGTGTTGCCGGCGGCGACGATGGCACCGGTGACGCGGTCACCCAGCAGCGACGCGCACGCCACGGTGTACGGCCCGCCCGACGACAACCCCATCACCACGAACCGGTCGACGCCGAGGCGATCCGCGAGGGCCGCGACGTCGTCGGCCCAGTCGGCGGTCGTCCGGCCGGGGAGCGGCGTCGATCCGCCGTAGCCGGGCCGGTCCGCAGTGATCACCCGGAGGCCGACGGCGGCGAACGCTTCATCGAGCGCGATCAGCTCGAGCCGTGAACCGGGCGCGCCGTGGAAGTAGAGAGCGACGGGGCCGTGGGCTGCTCCGACCTCGGTGTATGCCAACGTCCGTCCGTCGGGCAGGGTCATCGTCGTGTCGACCATCCGTCGACGCTAGATCGAGCGGGGAGGTCGGGCGCGTAGTCTGCCGGCGTGATCGACTACGCCTTCGACCGGTTCCTGCGGTACGACGAGCTGGTCGGTTGGATCGATCAGCTGGCTGCCGCCCACCCCGATCTGGTGGCCGTCGAGACCTACGGGCGGTCCTTCGAGGGGCGCGATCTGCTGCTCGTGACCGTCACGGACGCGTCCACCGGGACGCACGACACCAAGCCGGCGCACTGGGTCGATGCCAGTATCCACGCCGTCGAACTGACCGCCACGGTCGCTGCTTGCCGGCTGCTCCAGCGGCTCGTCGATGGCCACACCGCCGGCGACCCCACGATCACCCGCGCGCTCCGCTCCCGAACTTTCTACGTCGTCCCGCGGGTCAACCCCGACGGCGCCGAGTGGGTCCTCGCCGACCGGCCTCGCTTCCGCCGCTCGAGTGTGCGACCGTGGCCGCTCGCCGACGCGCACCGCTGGCCCGGCCTCCACGAGGAGGACGTCGACGGCGACGGTCGCATCCTGCAGATGCGGTTCCCGGACCCCGACGGTCCGTGGATCGCCCATCCCGATGACGATCGGCTGATGGTCCCCGTGCCGACGGCCGGCGTCGACGACGACGTTCCCCGCTATCGCGTGCTCGACGAAGGCACGATCGAGGACTTCGACGGTTTCGACGTGCCGTCGGCACCCGCCCCCGAAGGTCTCGACCTCAACCGCAACTTCCCCGCGGGTTGGGGAGCCAAGGTGCCGGGTGCCGGTGACCACCCACTGTCGGAGCCCGAGATCGACGCGCTCGTCCGGGCGATCGTCGCCCGACCGAACATCTGCGGGTTCAACGCGTACCACACGAGCGGCGGCGTGATCCTGCGTCCCTCGTCGACGCAACCCGACTCGAAGCTCCCGCCCGGCGATGTCTGGTCGTGGAAGGAGCTGGCTGCGATCGGCACCGAACTCACCGGATATCCGTCGCACTCGGTGTACGAGGACTTCACGTGGGATGCCTCGGAGACGATGAGCGGCGCCTCCGACGACTGGGCCTACGAACACCTCGGCATCTTCGGATGGACCACCGAGTTCTGGGACATCGTCCACGCAGCCACCGGCGAGAAGCAGTCGACGCACTTCTGGTACACCGGCCCGACCGACGAGCAACGACTCGCCGTGCTGCGCTGGCTCGACAACCAGTCGACCGACCAGTCGACCGACGCGGCGACTCGCGGATTCGTCGACTGGTATCCGTTCGACCACCCGCAGCTCGGCCCCGTCGAACTCGGTGGCTGGAACGAGCTGTTCTCGTGGACCAACCCGCCGCCCGATCGACTCCTCGCCGAGGTCGACGGTCACGCCGACTTCGCCGTCGCGCAGGCGCTCGCCGCGCCGTGCGTCGAGATCCGCCATGCGCGAGCGGAACCCGTCGGCGAGGACACGTGGCGGGTGGTCATCGGAGTGGCGAACACCGGGTGGCTGCCGACGACGGTGAGCTCGAAGGCCCGCCAGGACGACCTCGTGCGGCCGATCCTCGCCGACATCGAACTCGACGGCGGAGGCGGCGTCGAGGTGCTGGACGGAGCGGCACGACGAACGCTCGGACAGCTCGCCGGATCGTCGTCGGCCCGCTTCACCGGCGGCACGGGAAGCACGCCGGATCGAACGAGCTGCACCTGGCTCGTACGCGCGGGCGCCGGCACCACGATCACGGTCACCGTCCGACATCAGCGGGCCGGCTCCGATTCAGTGCAGCTCGCGTTGGATCGGTGATGACGTCCGACGCCTGGATCACCCTGATCGTGCTGATCGCCACCTTCGGCGTGCTCGCGTTCGACCGGTTGCCGGCGGCGGCAGCGATGGGCGCCGCGGTCGGCGTGCTCCTGCTCGCCGACGTCGTCGATCAGGCAGAAGCGCTGTCGGGCCTGTCGTCGTCCGCGCCGATCACGATCGCCGCGCTCTACGTGCTCGCCGGTGCCGCGACGGTGACGGGGGCGTTGTCGCCGTTGATCGATCGCGTGCTCGAGGGTTCGCCGAACGGTGACGCGGTCTCGGACGGAACCGCCGCGTCGGACGTTCCCCGGCGCAGCCGTGCCCGTCTCGCGAGGCTGTCGGTCGCCAGCGGCACGCTGTCGGCGGTGCTCCCGAACACGCCGCTGGTGGCGCTCGCGGCACCTCGTGTGGTCACCTGGTGTCGCCGCGCGAACGTGTCGCCGTCGCCGTACCTCATCCCGCTGTCGTACGCAGCGGTGTTCGGTGGCGTGGTCACGGTGATCGGCACCTCGACCAACCTCGTCGTGTCCGACCTGCTCGTCGCGCAGGGCGGCGACCCGCTCGGGGTGTTCGAGATCACCGGGGTCGGCCTGCCCGTCGCGGCGGTCGGCATCGTCGTACTCGTGCTCACGGCGCCCCGGTTGCTGCGCAGCCGCCGCGGAGCCGGACCCGATGCCGTCGCCGCCACCCAGCCCTACACGATCGCGTTGCGCGTGGACGCGGGCGGGCCACTCGTGGGGCGGACGGTCGATGCCGCCGGCCTGCGGCACCTCCACGGCGTCTTTCTCGCCGGCGTCGAACGCGGCGGCACCGTCGTCCCGGCGCGACCCGGCACGATGCTCAACGCCGGCGACCTCTGCTACTTCGCCGGCGACGTCGTCGACGTCGTCGACCTGCTCGAGATCCGGGGGCTGTCGAGCGCCGAGGACGCCCATCTGGTCGGAGCCGGCGACCGCCCCGACGCCGGGCTCTTCGAAGCGGTCGTGTCCGAGCGCTCGGAACTGGCCGGCAGCACACTGCGCGAAGCGGGATTCCGCGCCCGCTACGACGCGGCGGTCCTCGCGATCCGCCGCCACGACGACGACCTGCCCGGCAAGCTCGGCGCGGTCGTGCTCCGGCCCGGCGACGTCCTGCTCGTGTTGGCGACGCCGGAGTTCGAGCGCCAGTGGCGCGGCCACGGCGACTTCAGCGTGATCGCGTCGCTCGACGCGCCGCCGCCGGTTCGCCGCGCCCGTGCCGGCATCGTGATCGTTGCGATCGTGGCGATGATCGCCGCGGTCGTCACGAACCTGCTCGACCTCATGGAGGCGTCGCTGGTCGCGGCCGTCGTGCTGATCGTCACGAAGGTGATCAGCGTCACCGAGGCCCGACGTGCGGTGAACCTGAACGTGGTACTCACGATCGCGATGTCGATCAGCCTCGGCACCGCGGTCGCCGTGAGCGGACTCGCGGCCGAGATGGCGAGCGTGCTCGGCAGTCTCGGCGATCCGTTCGGCGACATCGGTCGCCTCGTCGCCGTACTGGTCGCCACGATGATCCTCACCGAACTGCTGTCGAACAACGCCGCCGCGGCGCTCATGCTGCCCGTCGCGATCGCCACCGCTGTCGAAGGCGGCCTCGAGCCCCGATCGTTCGCGATCGTCGTGCTGATCGGGGCGTCGTGTTCGTTCCTGTCGCCGATTGGCTATCAGACCAACCTGATGGTGTACGGCCTCGGCGGCTACAAGTTCCGCGACTTCACGATCGTCGGTGCCCCGCTCAGCCTGGTCACCCTGATCGTCACCCCCGTCGTCGTCCCACTCGTCCTCGGCATCTGACCCGCCGCGACCCCACGTCGGGCCCCGATGGTTGGGTCGTAGGGTGCGCACGATGGAGTGGACGGTGCACGGCGAGCGGAGGGTCTACGACAACGAGTGGATGCGTGTGGCGCTCGTCGACGTCGAACTGCCCAGCGGTGCCCGTTTCGAACACCACGTGCTGCGTATGCCGGCGCAGGCCTCCGGTGTGGTTGTCGACGTCGCCGATCGGGGGGTGTTGTTGTTGTGGCGCCACCGGTTCATCACCGACACGTGGGGATGGGAGCTGCCCGCCGGCCGCGTCGACGCCGGGGAGACCCCGATCGAGGCCGGCGCCCGCGAGACGCTCGAGGAGACCGGCTGGCAGCCCGGCCCGCTGGCGCCGATGTTCACCTACTTCCCCCACAACGGCACCAGTGACATGACGTTCAACCTGTTCGTCGCCACGTCGGCGACGCACGTCGGCGATCCGGCCGATCCCGACGAATCCGAACGGGTCGAGTGGGTGCCGTGGGACATCGTCCGCTCGGAGATCGCCGCCGGGCGGATCCGCGACGGGATGTCGCTGACGGGTCTGCTGTATCGCCTCGCCCAGCTCTGAGTATGTGACCGGCGACGCGCCGGTTGTGGTCCAATGGTGCCGATGGAGACGACCGAGCCGATGGTGACAGCGACGACGGAGACGATCCTGGTCACCGGCGGCGCCGGCTACATCGGCAGCCACACCTGCGTCGCCTTGCTGGAGGCCGGCTACGACGTCGTGGTCGTCGACGATCTCTCGAACGGCTCCGAGCGCGCCGTCACCGAGTCCGCCGCGATCGCAGGGCGGTCGATCGACTTCCATCGCGTCGACGTCGCCGACCGGGCCGCGCTCGACGCCGTGTTCGCCACGCAGCCGATCGACGGCGTGATCCACTTCGCCGGCTTGAAGGCGGTCGGCGAGTCGGTGACCGAACCGTTGCGCTACTTCCGCGTCAATCTCGGCACCACACTCGCGCTCGCCGAGACGATGGCAGCCCACGGTGTGACGCGCCTGGTGTTCTCGTCGTCGGCCACCGTCTACAGCCCTGCCGCCGAGGTGCCGCTGCACGAGGACGCCGCGACGGGGCCGACGAACCCGTACGGCGAGACCAAGGCGATGATCGAACGGATCCTCACCGCTGCAGCACACGCCGACGCCGAGTTGGCCGTGGCGCTGCTGCGGTATTTCAACCCGGTCGGCGCGCACGAGAGCGGGCGCATCGGCGAGGACCCCGCCGGCATCCCGAACAACCTGATGCCCTTCGTCATGCAGGTGGCGGTCGGCAAGCTGGCCGAGCTGTCGGTGTTCGGCGACGACTACGACACGCCCGACGGCACGTGCATCCGCGACTACATCCACGTCGTCGACCTCGCCCGCGGGCACGTCGCCGCGCTGCGCCGCCTGGCCGAAGCGCCCGGCGTGCACACATGGAACCTCGGCACCGGTCGCGGAACGTCGGTGTTCGAGATTATCGAGGCCGTCGAGCGAGCG
>DATKXG010000122.1:0-3076 GCA_035529175.1 Ilumatobacteraceae bacterium | reverse complement strand
TCGCCGAAGTCGTACGTGTAGGTGAACGACGAGCCGACGGTGGCGACCGAGTCGAGGCGAATGAATCCTTCATCGATGATCGGCGGACCCCAGTCGTCGCCGTCCGGGTCCGGTACGCCGTACTCCTTGCCGTCCACCTCGAACTGATGCAGGTGGGAGTTCCACCAACCGAACGCGGCCTGGATCACCTCGTGCACCTCATCGAGATGGCTGGCGCCGTCGACGAGCACCCGGCGCCACACCGGCGGCTTGGTGTTCTTGATGGTGACCTTCAGCTGGAAGACGTTCGCGGTGGCAGGCGGTCGGCTCGTCGCGGCCGGAGCGGGGTCGGGCCGGTACGAGCCGGGAAACGCGATCACGTTCGACGGGTGTTGCTGCCGTCCGACGGCGCCGAGCACCGCCGCGAGTTCGCGATCGGGAGACCCGGACTCCTTCTTCATGAGCGGGCCGACGATCATCTGCGACATCCGCAGCGAGAGCTCCTCGAGGTCGACCGGAGCAGCGTGGAATACGCCCTCGCCGTGGTACGAGAACTCGTTCATCACGCCGACGACGCTGCGGTTGTCGGTCGGCGCGATCCGCACCTCGCTCATCGCCACCACCTCCGCCGCGATGGTGGCGTCGTCGACACCGTGGCGGCGCAACACCGACGCGATCGCGTCGGGCACCCGGTCGAGCAGCGACGCTGCCGGCGCGAGGGGCAGGTACACCGGCAGCAGCGTGCGCTCGTTGACGAGCAACGCCACCTGCGGCCTCCAGAACAGCGCGGTGGCGAACCAGTCGCCGAGCAGCGTCGTGGACACGTCACCCTCGCCTGCCGACGTCGCCCGAATCCGGTCACGCAACTTCTTCGTTCCCCGAACGACCAGCATTGCCGTCAGTCTGGCAGGGTCCCGGGGCGCAGGGCTGTTCGCCCCGATTCGCCGCCGTCAGGGATCCGGGAGTTCAGCGGGATAGGTGACCTCGATCTCCGGGATGGCCTTCGTGAAGTCCGAGGAGTTGTTCGTGATGAACCGATCGGCTCCGGCGGCGACGGCCGTCGCAAGGTGGACGGCGTCAGCGGCGCGCAGGCGATGGGCAGCTCCGAGCGCGGTGGCCAGTTCGGCGATCGCCTCGTCGACGGGTCGGAGGTCCAGACGCGCCAGCAACGCGGTGAGCGCCTCCAGCTCAGCGTCGACGCCGTCACGCATCGGCTTGGTCAGCAGCTCGGGGATCAACAGCACTGATCCGACACCGGCGACCGCACCGCTGTTCCCAGTCGACTCCACCGGGAACAGCGCCCGGATGCGGCGTCCGAGTTCGTGATCGGGCACCGCCGCGTAGATCAGGACGTCGGCATCGAACGCGTCCACGGTTCGATCAGCGCGACCGGCTCGCAGCGACCTCGGCGACGAGCTCGGCGGCACGCTTCGCGCTCATCGTGGGCGCGTCCGAGAGCCGGGTAGCCCGTGCGCGATCGAGCAGGTCGCGCAGCCGCTCGGCATCCCCCAGTGCTCGATCGGCGCGGCGGGCCCGGAGCGCGTCCGGCCGGACGACGACAGCGACCGCCGTCCCGTGGCGGGTGATGGTCACCTCGTCACCCGCGAGCACGCGATCCAAGATCTCCGGCAGCGCTGCTCGCGCCTCGCTGGCAGACATGGTCGACATGTCAGAAGTGTACATCTCTGTACACCTACGTACAACCCTCGCCCGATCCGATACACCGACCCGGCCTCGTTGGCCCTGGCACAGGAATCGTTGGCCGGGTGGCAGGCGGGTGCCGGACTGCCTCTGCTCGACGCAAACGGGGTCGATCACGGCGCAGCGGGCCCGCCGGACGATGCAGGACGCACCGTTGCCCTCGTGAGGCGACGATGGCATGATCGTGGCATGGCTCGGGCACGGATCAGCACCACGGTCGACGCGGCGCTCCTCGACAACGCACGGCGGTCACGCGCTCCGATCACTGACGCAGAACTCATCGACGAGGCGCTGACCGCACTGCTCGCCCGCGATCGCGCCGCTGAGATCGATGCCGCCTACGCGACCGCCTATTCCGAGCATCCACTCGACGAACCCGACGAATGGGGAGATCTGGCGTCGTTCCGCGAAGCCGCCGGCCGATGAACGATCTGCCCCTCCGAGGTGAGCTCTGGTGGTGCGAACCACCCGAGATCGGCCGTCGGCCTGTCGTCATCCTGACTCGTGACGCCGCCATTCCGTGGCTGCGCCGGGTGCTCATCGCACCGTGCACGACCACCATCCGCGGCTTGGCGAGCGAAGTCGTGCTCGAACCCGGACGCGACCCGGTGCCACGCCAGAGCGCCGTCAACCTCGACTCGGTCGAGTCCGTGTCGGTCGGGATGCTCGTCGAACGGCTCGGTCGCCTCAGCGACGCACGCATGCGGGAGATCTGCGCCGCGCTCGCAGTCGCAGCCGACTGCCGATGAAGTCTCGACCACGAGACTTCCCGTGAACCATCGCGTGTCTCGTGCCAGTCGAAACGGCCGCGCTTCAGCAGGCCCGCAGGGTCCGCGCCACGACGACCGGCGTGGCCATCACCCCATGTGAAGATGACGCCATGGAGCGAGAGATCTGTGGGCCGGTCGATCTGTGCGATCAGCGCGGGCGCCTGAATCCCGACGCTCGCGGCTGGTCACGTCAGCCTGCACTCCGAGCGAATCTGAGCCGGGCGTACGGGCGCAAGAAGCGTTGGGACTACTGGTGTGTGATCGCTCCTGACGTCATCGTGTCGTTCGTGTACGCCGACATCGACTACGCCGGGCTGTCGAGCGTGTGGATCCTCGACCGCACCGACTGGGCGCAGGCCGACGCCGGGACGCTCGTGCCGTTCGGCCGGGGCTTCTCGCTTCCCGAGCAGGTGTGTACGGGGACGGTCGCCGCGTCTCGGAACGGGTTCGAGCTCGCGATCGAGGAGCGCTCCGACGCCACCAGGCTCAGGGCATCGGCGCCGTCATCTCGGCTCGGTGCGATCGATGTCGACATCTCCGTGGCGAAGCCGCCGGGTCACGAGTCACTCAACGTCGTGATCCCGTGGAGCGACCGGCGTTTCCAGTTCACGTCGAAGCAGAACACG
>DATKXG010000121.1:0-9696 GCA_035529175.1 Ilumatobacteraceae bacterium | reverse complement strand
GTTCTGGAACGCCCTGTCGGCGCTCGTGCTCTTCGCCGCCGCGCTCGCCGCGTTCAACCTGATCAACCGCATCGTCGAAGCCCAACGTCGCGAGATCGGCATCGGGATGGCGCTCGGCGTGCCCCGCCGACAGCTGGCCGTACGCCCGATGCTCATCGGCGTCCAGGTCGCCGTGCTGGGAACGATCGCGGGCCTGGCTGTCGGATTCCTCGTCGGTGAGGCCTTCGGAAACCTCCTGAAATCGTTCCTGCCGCTTCCGGATCACCGCACGCCGTTCCAGTACGACATCTACCTGCGAGCCGCCGTCCTGGGCATCGCGATTCCGATCGTCGCCAGCGCCATCCCGGTCTGGCGGGCACTGCGCGTCGAGCCGATCGAGGCGATCCGAACCGGCCACCTCGCGGCGAAGTCGAGCCGGCTGACGGGCTGGACCGGCAAGCTCCCACTGCCTGGTTCCACCATGACGCAGATGCCGATCCGCAACGTGCTGCGCACGCCCCGCCGAACGGCGCTGACGGCCATCGGCGTCGGCGCCGCGATCACGGCTCTCGTGGCGGTGCTCGGGATGCTCGACAGCTTCGGCCGGACACTCGACGCGGCGAACGACGAGTTCACCAAGGGTGACGTCGACCGAGTCGTCGTCCAACTCGACACGTTCCATGCGGTCGACTCAGCGGTCGTCGCCGGTATCGCCGACGCTGGCGCCGTCGGCAGGATCGACGCCGGTCTCCGTCTGCCCGCCACCGCGCTCGCCGCCGAACCGGACGAGAACCTCGACCTCCTGATCGAGTTCGTCGACCTCGACCGAGCGGTGTGGACACCGACCGCCGAGGAGCGCGCCGCGACGAGCGGCGATGACAGCCCCGACATCCTGTTGGCGCGCAAGGCCGCCGACGACCTCGGAGTTCAGGTGGGCGACACCGTCGTCCTCCGTCATCCGGTCCGAACCGACGCGGGCAGCTTCGCGATCGCGGAGACGCAGCTCTCCGTCGGCGGCATCCACGCCAACCCGATCCGGACGTTCGCCTTCCTGGACATCGCGCACGCTCAGCAGTTCGGACTCGAAGGCCTCGTCAACGTCGTGCAGGCCTATCCGACCGACGATGCAACGCGGTCGGACGTCCAGCGCGCGGTGTTCGGCCTCGCCGGGGTGACGTCCAGTCAACCGGTCGCTCGTATCAGCGAGGCCATCGACGAAGCGCTCGACCAGTTCGTGAGCTTCCTGTTCGTGACTGCGAGCGCCGTACTGGTCCTCGCGCTTCTGATCGCATTCAACGCAACACGCATCACCGTCGAGGAGCGGCGACGCGAACACGCCACGATGCGGGCGTTCGGGCTTCCCACACGAACCGTGCTCGGCGTCGTCATCAAGGAGAGCGTCATCGTCGGCGCCATTGCCACCGTCATCGGACTCATCGGTGGCGTCGTGTTCCTACGGTGGATGCTGGCCTCGCTGGCCACGACCACGATCCCCGACGTCGGAATCGACGTCTACCTCTCCCCGACCACGATCCTCATCGCGGCGATCGTCGGCATCGCGTCCGTCGCCGTGACACCGCTGCTCCTCGCCCGACGGCTGCGGCGCATGAACCTGCCGGGAACCCTGCGCGTCGTCGAGTGAACCTGGCTCGGACGCGTCCGGACACAGCACGCGACCGTTGCCGTCGCACAACAGCAGGGACGCTACGGATGCAGCACGTGGGCGGTGTCGGGACGGGTGCGGTTCTCGAGCAACTCGCGATAGACGTCCTCGACCGCCTCGGCGCCGCTGCCGTGCCGGATCTCGATCCAGCCGGACACCTGCTCGATGAACGGGCCCCACGCTTCGCCGAGCTTCGCCTCGATCACCCCGGGTCCCCACTCCCCGCGGCGCTTCTCGATCTGGCTCGGGGCGAAGAACATCGTCTGGGCCGGACCCGGCATCGGCTCGACGCTTCCGTCCCGGCCCTCCCAGTGGGTCATGCCGACCATGGCGGAGTGCGCGAGGTCGTCGCCGTAGTGTTCGTGCACCGCCCGCACGACCGCCGCATTGCCGCTCATGTCGACGAACACCGCCGGCCCGGGTGGCAGCGAGGCGATGTCGTCGTAGGTGAAGACGAAGTCGTAGCAGCCGAGCCCCTCGACGAACTCGACATTGCCGGACGACGTCAGGCCCACGACCGTCAGACCCTCTCGCCCCTGGAGCAGATGCGCTGTTCCAAAGGCGGTCTTGCTCGACGCGCTGCCGAGCACCACGGTCGCCGCATCGAAGAACCCGTTGTCGGCGAGGTAGTCGTCGATCAGGAACGACGTGAAGAACAGCGGCCGGTACAGCATCTGCTCGGCTTCGAGATCGGTGCGGTGGCCGGGCGTGGCGGAGCATCGCTCGTAGTTGTTGTAGACGGCCGGTAGGGCGGCGCGGTGGGCCGAACCATCGGTCAGTGAGCCGGTCGACACGTGCGTCGGGCGGATCACCAGTTCGGTCGACATCGGCAGGTAGCCGAACAGTCGCTCGCCCTCGGCGACGTCACTACAACGCGACTCGACGACGTCGGCGAAGCCCCACACTGGCACCCGTCCCCAGTTCACGTCGTCGTCGAGATCGGGGGCCGGGAAGAACGTCCAGTATCCGATCATGTCGCCCGCTGCCGCGTACGTGATGTTGTTCGCGGTGAATCCGAACGCGTCGACCCGCAGCCGCACCTGCCCGTCCTCGAGGGCGCCGGCCGGGAAGTCGACGACGCGGGTGGTGCGGTAGTCGTCACGGTCCACGAGGAAGTGCCAGTCGCTCATGTGGCGACGGTAGCGGCCAGTCCGAGGCGGCTGGTCACCGGCCGCCGTGTTCCCGGTGTTCTGAGCCGGCTGAGCCTCGTAGCGCCTTGTGGAGTTCCATCGCGACGAGAATGCTGGTGGCGACCACCACGATGCGGACCCAGGCTCCCAACCCGATCGGTTCGACGCGCAGCACGTACTGGGTCGGCGGAAAGTAGAGCGCGGCCACGTGGATGCCGAGCGCGGCAATCGTGGCCACGAACAGCAGCTTGTTCGACCAGGGGCTACGGCGGAACACGGATTCGGTCTCGGATCGCGAGTTGCCGGCCTGGAACACCTGGAACACGACCATCGTGGTCAACGCGACCGTCTGTGCCGCGACGAGCGAGTCGGTGGTGTCGAGCTCCCAGCGGAACATCGCCAACATGCCGGCGCCCATCACGAGTCCGGCGAGCACCACCCGCTCCCACATCAGCCGATCGAGGACTCCCCCACCCGTCGGCCGCGGCGGACGGCGCAACACACCGCGCTCGGCGGGTTCGAAGGCGAGGGCGACGTCCTGGACGCCGTTGGTGACCAGGTTGAGCCACAGCAGCTGTGCGGGCAGGAGGATCAACGGCCACTGGAGCCAGACGGCGACGAGGATCGCGGTGATCTCGGCCGCACCGGTCGACACGAGGAAGAACGTGACCTTGCGAATGTTGTCGAAGGTGACCCGCCCCTCCTCGACGGCGGCGGTGATCGAGACGAAGTTGTCGTCAGCGAGCACCATCTCGGAGGCCTCGCGGGCGACGTCGGTCCTCTTGTCCCCCATCGCGATTCCGATCTCGGCAGCTTTGAGCGCAGGGGCGTCGTTCACGCCGTCGCCGGTGACGGCCACGATGTCGCCCCGGGCCTGCATGGCTCGAACGATGCGCAGCTTGCCCTCCGGCGACACCCGGGCGTACACCGACACGTGGTCGACGACGCCGGCGAGCGCGTCGTCGTCGAGCGCGGCGAGCTCGGAACCCGTCAGCGCGTCGTCGTTCGCAGCGATGCCGAGCTGCGTGGCGATGGCCCGAGCAGTGTCGACGTGGTCGCCGGTGATCATCACCACTCGGATGCCTGCGTCCCGGCACGTCGCGATCGAGTCGGCCACGCCGGCACGGGGTGGATCGATCATCGCCTGCAACCCGACGAACACCAGCCCATCGGGTTCGGCGACATCGTCCGGATCGTCGAGCGGGTCCGCGAAGGTGCGGCGGGCGAAGCCGAGCACGCGTTGGCCACGAGCGGCCATGTTCCGCGCAGCATCCGCGATCGCCTCGGCGTCGAGCGGTACCGGTCCGTCGTCGGTGAGCATCTGCGAGCACATACCGAGTACTCGTTCCGGTGCACCCTTGACGAACATCGTGTAGTCGTCCTTGCGGATGCGAATACTCGCCGAGTACTGCTGGGTCGGCTCGAACGGGATGTCGGCGAACACCGGGTAGGCGGTGCGCACGTCGCCGGGTTCGAGCGCTGCGGTGAGCGCCGACAGCAGCAGCGCGACTTCGGTGGGATCGCCGGCGGTCGCCAGTTCGTCGTCGGTCCAGTAGAGGTCTGCCTCGTTCGTGAGGACACCGGCGAGCAGCGTCTCGTGCAGACCCGGGTGGTCCCCGATTGCCGCGGGTTCGTCGCCTTCGAGGAACTCACCGTCGGGAATTCCGCCGGCGAGGGTGTATCGATGGCCGGGGGTCCAGATCTCCTCGACGGTCATCCGGTTCTCGGTGAGGGTGCCCGTCTTGTCCGAGCCGATCACGGTCGTACTGCCCAACGTCTCGACCGCCGGAAGTCGCCGCACGATCGCATTGCGCCTCGCCATCCGGCGCACCCCGACGGCGAGCGTGATGGTGACCGCCACGGGAAGGCCTTCGGGCACAGCGGACACCGCCAGCGCCACCGCCACGAGGAACATGTCCTCGACCGGCTCGCCGAGCGCAACGCCGCTGACGAACGCAAGCACTGCGGCCAGCCCGACGGCGATCCCGATGATCCGGGCGAAGTGATCCATCCGCCGTTGCAGCGGCGTCGCCGCAACGGTTTCGGACCGCATCAGGCCGGCGATGGCGCCGAGTTCGGTGCTCGACCCGGTGGCGACGACCACGCCACGTCCTCGACCCGCGGTGACCGTGGCCCCCGTGTAGGCCATGCACGACCGGTCCGCCAGCTGTGCTCCAGGTAGCACCGGCTCGACGGTCTTGGTGACCGACACCGATTCGCCCGTCAACAGCGACTCGTCGACCTGCAGCGCATTCGCCCCGACCAGGCGCAGGTCGGCCGGAATCCGCGCGCCGGACTCCAGCAGGACGACGTCGCCCGGGACGAGATCGCGGCTGTCGATCTCCTCGTCGCGGCCGTCGCGGATGACGCGAGCGTGGGGCACCACCAGCTGCATCAGCGCGAGCACGGCACTCTCTGCCTTGCGTTCCTGCGTGAACCCGATCACCGCGTTCAGCACGAGCACCGCGGCGATCACGGCTGCATCCAGATACTCCCCGAGCAGCACCGTCACGGCGAGCGCGGCGAGCAGGATGAAGATCAGCGGGCTGCGGAACTGGCGCACGAACACCACCCAGGCGGGTATCGGCGGTTCCTCCTCCAACTGGTTCGGACCGTACCGCGATCGGCGTGCAGCTGCGTCGGCACCGGTGAGGCCGTGTCCGCCGGTCTCGAGACGCCGCTCGACCTCGTCACCGCCCAGGCTGTGCCAGTCGACGGCGACGACGTCGAGCGCATCCGTGGCGACCGTGCGCGCAGCGGTGGAGCCGTCGGCCATGGGTTCCAGCCAACCAACTCGCGCGAGCGTCGACTAGGGCCGAGAGACTCAGGTCTCGTCGTTGTCGATGGCGTCGAGCACCTTGTGGGCTGCCCCGGCGACCTTGCCGGCGATCCCGTCCTGTTCGGCGATCTGCTCGAGTCGCGCATCGACGATCCCGATCTGCGCCCGGCCCATCTCCGCGAGCGAGATCTTGCCGTCGTCGTCGAGGTCGTACGCCTCGACCTCCTCCGGTGACGCGGTCTCGACCTCGTCGTGGTGACGGAACACGTGACCCTCTTCGACCTCGCTGTCATCCATGGGTCCAGTATGCACGACTGGGTGGGTTCGACGCCGGTGCGATGGACTGTCGGCAATCCGAGCGTCGGATCCTGCGGAATACGCTGCGGATGCCGCCGGCAGGAAGGAACAGAGTGGACACATCACCGACGCGAGGATCAGCCACCGTACGCATCGAGGGCCGTCGCGACCAGCTGCAGCAGGGCTGTGAGACGACGCTCGCCAACCTGAAAGCTGCGATCGAGGGTCGGTGAGCGACGACTGGGACGACATCGCCGAGTGGTGGGTTGCGGCCACCGGCGACGGTCCGGCCGACTCCGACGAGATGCTCAGCGTCCTCCGGGCGTTGATCGACCACACGGACGGTCGCACGCTCGACCTCGGATGCGGTGACGGCCAGGCACTGCCCCTGCTCGGCGACGACGTGATCGGCGTCGATCTCTCCCGTCGGCTGCTCCTGCGGGCCCTGGCCCACGCACCGGTCGTCCGGTGCCGGCTGCCCGACTTGTCGTGGGTGCGCCGAGGGTCGATCGACCGAGCGGTCGCCGTCGGCGTGCTCGAACTCCTGCCCGACGCGCGCGAGTTCTTCGACCAGCTGCACACGGCGGTCCGCGCCGGCGGCACATCGATCGTCGTGATGAACCACCCCGTCGTCACCGCGGAAGGCTCCGAACCCCTCGTCGACGAGGCTGGCGAGGTGGTCTGGCGATGGGGTCGCTACCTCGAACGGGGTTCGCTCCTGCAACCCGCCGGCCGTCGATCGGTGGAACTGCACCACCGGCCCCTCGGCGAACTCCTCACGACCGCCGCCGACGCCGGCTGGCGCCTCGAGCACCTGGTCGAGTCCGGGGCGACCACCAACACCGTGGCCACGGAGTCGGAGCCTCGCGGACAGCAACACCTGCCGAGCATCCTCGGCGCCCGCTGGCGACGCGACTGACGGCTGTCGTCAGACGATCGGGTCGACGTCGTCGAGGCGCTGCCACGGCCATCGACCCTCGGCCTCGAGCACGAGTGCCCACGACAGGAAGGTGCGCACCACGACCAGGAGGCCCAGTGCCGCCACGTTCTCGAGCGTCGGATCGAGCGTCACGGTGCGGATGATGTCGGCGGCGATGAGCAGATCGAGGCCGAGCAGCACCCCTCGGGAGAACGCCTGCTTGAACACCCACAACGACCTCGCCGCGCCGCCACCGGTCACAGCGGCACGGACCATGACAACGATCGAGACGACGACCGTCACGGCGATGACGGTCACGGCGGCGATCTCGATCCACTCGGAGACGTCGTGGGCAACCTCCCAGTCGCCGATCGTCGGTCCGATCGCAATCACGACTCGACCTCGACGGGTTGGCCGAGTTCGCGCAGCCATCCCTTGAAGACCCGATGGAGCGCGGAGGGGCCCTCGATCGGACCGACCGGATCGGACAGGTCCGCCGGATAGATCACGAACGGATGGGTCTGCGGACCCCCGAGCCCACCGTGGGAACTCACCTGGTGCTCGAAGGCGGCCACCTCGTCACGCTCCGCGTCGTACATGCTGTTCACCATTACGTCTCCGGCCGTCGCATACCCGGCGGCCCGGCCGACCATCGCCACGGCTCCCGGGCCGAACGGCTCGAGTGGGTCGTCGCCCTCGACCTCACCGGTGTCGACGACGCGGCGCCCGGCCGCCGAGATGACGACCGGGCCTTGTGATGCGGTCTGCACGACGACGAAGCCGACACCGGGGTGCGCGACCAGCCCTGGAACGAGGGCAGGATAACGATCGTCGATCTCCTCCAACGTCAGCCGACGATCGCCGTCGGGCAGGTACACCAGCCCGAGGTTGCCGGAGGCGAGCACCATCGGCTCGGTCTCGGATCGCTGCAGTTCGTGCTCGTTGTCACGGGCGCTGCGCAACCACGCCGATGACTCCGTGCGCCCCGCGTCCGAGTCGTCGTCGACGTCGACCACTGCTCCGCACAGGCGACCTACGAGTGCGGCGAGCGACTCGTCGAAGCGCTCCTCGAACGTCGCGCCCTGCGTCTGACCGTGATCGGACAGCACCACGATCCGGTACGGACGCGGCGCGAACGGGATCGCGCGCTCGAACCGCGCGATCTGACGGTCGATGTCGCGCAGGACCCGCAAGGTGTCCTCACGCAACGGCCCCGAATGGTGCGACACCTCGTCGTAGCCGAGGAAGTCGATGTAGATCGCGTCCCGGCCCTCGGCCATGTCGTTGAGCACGCCGTTGACGCACACGTCGCGGCTGATGATCGTGGTGAAGGCGCGCAGGAAGGCATAGGTCCAGTTCCGGCTCACCCGCGGCTCGACGCCGCGACGGATCTGGTCGCGCGCCGCTCGGCGCTCGCGGTACACCTCGGCAAGGGTCGAATTCAAGGTGCGGACGGCGTTCGACGGCCTCGAGAAATACTGCGCGTAGCCGGCGCCCAGCTTGTTCTCCTTCCGCTTGCCCGCGACGCTCATGGTGAGCACGGCTCGTTCCGCGTCGCCGGTGAACAAGTTGGCGTAGCTCGACCCGTTGTGGGCGAGCAGCCCCTTGCCGTCGCTGTGACGTCGTTCGATCTCGAGGGCCGACTTCGGGTGGTTCGAGACCACCAGCTCGCCGGTCGACTTGACCACCCAGCGGAACGCCGGCATGTCGATCGTCGATCCGTGCAGGATCCCGCACTGGCTGACGCCGGTCTGCGACGACCACTCGGTCTGCCACCGGGTCCGTCCATGGCTCCCGTCGTCCAGCCAACGATGCAGTGTCGGAGCGTCGCCCGACGCCAGCGCGAACCGCAGGGCATCCTCCGACAGTCCGTCGACCTGGACGAAGACCACGCCGGGAACGTCGGAGATCGTGGTGCCGCGCCGACGGCGCCGACGACGAGCGATGCGCTGGTCGTACCAGCTGTCGTCGTCGAGGGCGAGGGCGCTGTTCAGCAGCGTTGCAAACGTGGTGGTGAGCAGCGCCACGAGGAGTGCCGTCCCGAACCCCTCGAGGCGCACACCCGGGATCTGGTCGAGCACGAACCACGTGACCAGGGCGTTCACGGCGAGGTTGGCGAGGCCGAGCGTGTAGACCGACAGCGGGACCAGCAGGAACGCGAACGCCGGCCAGATGATTGCATTGACGATGCCGACCACGGCACCGGCCAGCAGCGCGTCACCGAAGGTGTCGATCTCGAAGTTGTCGAGGACCCACGACGACAGCAGGAGCGCCACGGTGACCACCAGGACCGTCGCGATGCTCCGCCGCACCACCTGGCCGAGCGACGGTCGTTGGGCAGCCGGTCTCAGCAGCCCGTTCTCGTCCTTCGACATCAGCGCCCCTCACCCGTCGTCATTCCGAGCGCCAGCGTACGCCCGCATCACTCACCGCGACGGCATGTTGTCGCACCACGTCGACCGCTCCCCCACCCAGCGATGAGCCAACCGCCCGAATAGCGACAGTTCGCTCATCGCAACCGGCACACCCCACCCAACGATGAGCCAACCGCCCGAATAGCGACAGTTCGCTCATCGCAACACCCCACCCCACCCCGCCGATGAGCCAACCGCCCCAATACCGACACTTCGCTCATCGCAACACCCCAGCCAACTCCAGCGATGAGCCAACCGCCCCGATAGCGGCCTTTCGCTCATCGCAGCATGGGGCAGGTGCGGCGGGGGCTGAGATAGAACGCCTCGGACGGAGCCGGACCGACTCAGCGGGCGTAGGCGGTGACGGTGTCAGCAGCGTCGATGAGCCAGCCGGGCACGATGCCCACGACGAGCGTGAACGCCACGGCGGCCAGGATCGCCACGCCCATCGAGAACGGGATCGCGACCGGCTCCGAGACCCCGTCGCTGTTCACGGCGGGTTCAGCGGTCCACAT
>DATKXG010000120.1:0-2151 GCA_035529175.1 Ilumatobacteraceae bacterium | reverse complement strand
CAGGTCGGCGGGGGAGCGTTCGCCGCCTGCGTCGGCGCCACGCATCCCGCCCGCCGGTTCCACGCCGTCCAAGCCGAGGGGTGCGCCCCGCTGGTGCGGGCGTGGCAGCTCGCCGAAGGCGATGCAGGTCTTGGTTCCGGGAGACCTGGGCGCGGGGGGCCGGTCGCGTCGCGGTGGGCGGAGCTGATGACGCCATGGCCCGAGCCGCACTCGCTCGCCGACGGCATCCTCGACGACGAGACCTACGACTGGCTCGGCGTGTTCGACGCCATCGGAAGCCCGGGCGACGCCCCGATCGTCGCCGCCGAAGCCGACATCGTCGCCGCCCACGAACTGGCCGGCTCGGCCGGTTTTGACGTCAGTCCCACGGGCAGCGCGGGGCTCGCCGGACTGCTCACGATCGTCGACACGATCGGCCCGACCGAGCGCGTCGCCGTCGTGATGAGTGGCGTAGCCCGCTGACCGCCCAGCGGCGTTACCCTGGGGCGTACGCCCGAAGACTCAACGCCGAGCCGGGGCCGCAGACGGGCTCTCGGAGCAGCAGCCGCCGTCACCGTCGGCCTGATCGGCGCGTACGCGTCCACGACCGGTGCGCAGACCACGAGCGATCCGATCGTGATCGAGCTCGTCTCCGTCGACTCGGAGGGGTCGAGCCAGGAGCTCCCCGCCGACGCGTCGCAGGCCGTTTCCGACACCGGTGGCGTGGTCGCCTACGAGGCCAGCACGCCCGATGGCCGGCGGGTGTGGATCCGCGACCGCGTCGGCGACACCAGCCGCCCGGTCGCCGAGATCGACAGCGCGGCGCCCGGCATCAGCGGCAACGGATGTGTGGTTGCCTACTCGGCGCAGCGCGAGCTCGGCATCGAACTGACCGTCGTCGACCGCTGCCTCACTCCCGCCCCGGCGGCGTTGCCGGTGGGCGTCGTCGTCGACGTCCTCGATCTGCCGGCGGTTCCCGAGGCTCCCGCGGTTCCCGCGGTTCCCGAGGTCCCCGAGGTCCCCGACGCTCCCGGAGGCGACGTCACCCGGTTGAGCGCTCCGGCGTTGTCGTTCGACGGCTCCACGATCGTGTGGTCGACGGGAACCGAGATCCGCCGCTACGTGCTGGACCCGATCGACGGCGTTCACGAACTCGCAGACGCGTTCGCTCCTGTGTCGGACGCGTCAGTGCCCGACGCCACGCCGGCGATCGTGACCGGCGCCGACGTCGACGTGTCGGCCGACGGCACCACGGTGGTCTTCGTTGCCGGCCCGGGCGATGCTCCGTACGCGCCCGTGCCCGCAAACGTGTACCTCTGGTCGAGCCTCACGCCCGACATCGATCCCGAACCGGTCTCGACCACGCCGTCCGGCGAGCCCGGCCTGACCGATTCCACGTCGCCGACGATCACGGCGGACGCTGCGTTCGTGGTCTTCGAGTCGGCCTCACTCGACCTCGCAGTGGTCGGCGAGGCAACGCCGATCGTTCCGTTCGTGGTGGGGGTCGACCGCACGGCCGCCAGCGCGCAGATCCTCGTCGACGACGCTACCCGCCCGGCGGTCTCCGCCGACGGGAACCATGTCGTCTACCAGCGAGGCGACGCTGTCCGGGTGTTGTCGTCGGACGGGGTGGCAACGACCGATGAGGACATCGCCGAGCTCGCCGACGCGCAACCGGTCGGCCGCCTCTCGATCTCGCAGCACGGGCGCTGGCTGATTTTTGCGGGTGCCACCGACCTGGCCGCCGAGCCGCTCGATCCGGCCGCGTCACCCGACGTCACCCCGACCGACCTACAGGAGACCCCGACAGACCCGCCGGAGGTCACCCCGTCGGTCTGGGCGGCCGACCGCCGCTCGTCGGAAGTCGAGGTGGTCGACACGACGACGACCACGACGACCACGACGACGACGACCGTGCCGACGGTCCCGACCTCGCCCCCCACCACACCGCCGGCCACGCCCCCGACGACCGACGTCGCCGTCCTGCCGACGGTGCCGGGGACCACGGTTCCGGCTACGCCGATCATCCCGCGATTCCCGAGCACCGGCGGCTCGTTCCCGAGGGTTCCGGCGACCACCGTCCCGCGGCGCTCGTCGTCCACCACGATCTCGCAGACGTTCCAGCCTCCTGTCTTCGTGGCGAGCGCGATCACCTCGCCGGTCGCGTTCGAG
>DATKXG010000119.1:0-14304 GCA_035529175.1 Ilumatobacteraceae bacterium | reverse complement strand
CGATAACCCCGTCCACCACCTGAGTCCCGTTGCCGACGGTCGTGACCGGGATTACGTGCGGGCGAAAGCGGGCATCACCCCGCCACAGTTCGGACGGATCTGTGGCGCGGACCGGAGCGTTCTGTCTCGCGATTATGGAGTGGGTGCCCAGTGCGCGGTCACCGATCGGAAGTGCCGTACTGGGCGGCCCGAAGAGCTAGCGGCGACGCGCGATATGTGTGCCCGCCAGCCGCGTATTCGTGGCACGTCAGAGTCGGAACTCGCAGGAGCGCTCTGGGGCGGTGGTCGACCCGCGGGTATCGGCGCGATCGTTGGTGGTGACCGGCTGGTGAGGTGAAGGTCGATCCGCCCGCATTCAACGCGTCGAGCTGATTGGCCCAGATCACGCACTCGGGATCGTCGAGTAGCGATGGGCTAGTCGGCGTTCCTGTTGTTCGAGGCGAGGAATGCACGATAGGTCGACACGAGCGCCTCCTGTTGTTCGATTGAGAGCCGGTGATCGGCGCGAATCGCTGGCTCGGCGTCGACGGCGGCCGCCCCCTCGCCGTCTTCGCCCCTGAGCCAGCCTGCGTACGAAAGGATCGTGTCAGCGCGGAGATTCAAGGCTTCAGCGATTGCCCGCAGCACCTTGATCGAGGGGTCGTGGCGACCTCGTTCGATCTGACTGACGTAGGGGTTGGAGAGGTTGCACAGACTGGCGAGCTCACGCTGGGACAGCTCGGCGAGCTGTCGCTGCGACTTGATGTACTGCCCCAGCGATGAGCGATCTTCGACGGTGGACACGCCCGGAAACTTACTTGGCCTTCCGCTTCGATGCGGGCGGGGCGGCCGGCGTCCAGGCCGCGACGACCTGCTCGGCGAACTTGCGGTTCGCTTCGAGCAGCTTGCCGGCGAAGTCGTAGTAGTGCTTGACGGCATCGCCCGGGTCGATGGTGGGTTCGACGTCGGGGGTCGGCAGGCGGAGTTCCTGAAGGCGCTCGGCGGCCTGGTTGTTGGCTTCGACGAGTTGCTCGTGGAGCGACGTGATGCCCTCGAGAATGCGTTCTTCTGCCTCGGTGATCTGGTCGGTGACGGTCATGGTTTCGTCCTTCTGTGGTGGTTGGTGTCGACGGTGGGTCGGCAGCGAGACAATGTCTAACTCGCAATGCAAACTATACTAAGCATCCCGAGCCAACGCAAGAGAATTCTCGAATCCTTCGTTCGACATCTCGCCGCGGCGCGACTACCGTGTCGGTGGGACAACCGGAGAGCAGGTCACGACGTGCAACAACTATCCGGTCTCGATACGACATTCCTGAACATCGAGACCCCCACCACCTACGGTCACACGGGCGGGCTGGCAATCTTCGACCCGTCGACTGCCGACCATCTGGTGTCCTTCGACGAGGTGAAGCGAACCCTCACGGAGCGCCTCCACCTGATACCTCAGTTCCGCCGCCGACTCGTCGAGGTTCCGTTCGGTCTGGACCGGCCGTACTGGATCGAGGATCCGGACTTCGATCTCGACTTCCACGTGCGCAACATCGGTCTGCCTCGGCCGGGCACGATGCGCCAACTGGCCGAGCAGGTCGAGCGCATCATCGCCCGACCGCTCGATCGGGGGCGGCCACTGTGGGAGCTCTACTTCATCGAAGGATTGGAGAACGGGCACGTCGCGCAGCTCACCAAGATCCACCATTCTGCGATCGACGGGGTCGGCGGCGCCGAGGCGCTCGCAGCGACGCTCGACCTGTCTCCGGAACCGCGTGTGGTCGAGCCTCCAGCGCACCCGTGGGAGCCCGACCGAATTCCCACCGACCTCGAGATGCTCAACCGAGCGCTGTTCGCGCTGTCGATGAAGCCGCTCAAGGACTATCAACTCTTCCTCGAGACAATGAACAACCTGCCCGAGGTCGCTCGTGCCGCCGGTATCGAATTCCCCGGTCTCGGACAACCTCGAACCGTTTCGCCAGAGGCCGCGGTTCCGATGCTCTCCCAGGCGGCCAGCGCCCCGCCGCGCACGATGCTCAACACGATCATCGGGCCACATCGCCACGTTGCCTTCACGTCGATCGGTCTTGACAAGATCAAGACGATCAAGAACGCCTTCGGGACCACCGTGAATGACGTCGTCCTCGCCGTCAGCTCGGGCGCTATTCGCCGCTACCTGCTGGACCACGACGACCTCCCCGAGGACCCGCTCGTCGCAATGGTGCCGATCTCGGTGCGCTCGGAGCACCACGGCGGCGACTCCGGAAATCGTGTGGCGAGCATGACGGCGTCCCTGCACACCGACATCGAAGACCCTGTGGAACGACTCTGCGCGATCCACGAATCAATGAAAGTCGCCAAGGATCAACATCGTGCGATCCCCGCCGACCTGCAGCAAGACATGGCCGAGTTCTCACCGCCGCTGATTGCTGCTCAGGCCGCGCGGCTCGGAGTTCGAGCCGCGGCAGAGGGCTGGGTCGACCTGCCGTACAACATCGTGATCTCGAACGTGCCGGGGCCGCAGTTTCCCCTCTACGGATCCGGCGCGAGGTTGCTCGCGTCGTACCCCGTCTCAACGATCACCGACGGCTCAGGGCTCAACATCACCGTCCAGAGCTACAACGGCAACATCGACGTCGGTGTGGTCGGCTGCCGAGAACTCGTGCCCGACATCTGGGACATCGTGGACTCCATCGAAGAGAGTGTGGCCGAACTCGTCGAGCTGGCCGACGCCATGGTGAAGCCCCAAGTCAAGAAGTCTGCAGCGACAACGAAGCGAACGGCGAAGAAGCTCGCCGCGAAGAAGCCCGCTGCGAAGAAGCCCGCTGCGAAGAAGGCCCCTGCGAAGAAGCGCGCTGCGACGCAGCCCGCCGCAAAGACGCCGGTGGCCCGCACACGTTCGGCCATGACGGGAGCGGACCGATGAGTGGCTATCAGGGTGAGGACCACCTCGGGCGCCCGCCGAAGTGGGCAACGGCACTCGAGGTGCGCGCGATCGGCGAACGCGCAGCGATGGACATGGCGATGCCGCTGCTCGAACGATTGCCGAAAGGGGACGGTCACACCGTCGTCATCCTGCCCGGGTTCACCGCGGACGATCGCTCGACCCGGCCCCTGCGTGACCTGCTGAATCGTTTGGGCTACGACGCCCGAGGTTGGGGTCTCGGCGTCAACATCGGTCCGAGCCACGAGATCATCCATGGACTGGAAGACCTGTTCGCGACCGTGCTCGAGGAAGCCCGACAACCGTTCAGCATCATCGGCTGGAGTCTCGGCGGCATCTACGCCCGGGAGGTCGCCCGGCAACTGCCCGATCACGTCCGCCAGGTGATCTCGCTCGGCAGCCCACTCGAAATGGTCCGAGGTGACGATTCCGCGACCCGACCGCTGTGGGAGGAGCTCGCTCCACTGTTCGACGACAACGCCGAACGCACCGTTCGGGAATCGCACCGCCCGCTGCTGCCGGTCCCGACGAGCGCCGTCTACACCCGCACCGATGGAATCGTGCCGTGGCGGTCCTGCCTGACGGTTCCCGGACCGACCAGTGAGAACATCGAGGTGTACGGCAGCCACTGCGGACTCGGCTTCAATCCGTCGGTTGCGTACGCGGTGGCCGACCGGTTGGCGCAGCCCCACGACGACTGGCGGCCGTTCACGGCCCCCCTGCATCTCAGCGGCTTGTTCCCCGTGCCGGCCAATGGTCCGCTGGCACTCCCCGACGCAGCCTGACCTTCGAACAAAGGAGCACGATCGTGAAGGAACTCATCTACCACCGACTGTTCCTTCCGACAGTCGATCGCTACGCCGACAAGCCGGCCTTCTTCGATGGCGACTACGTCGGCACGTACGCGGAGCATGCCGACCGAACCTTCCGGCTCTGCCACGCACTGCGCGAGGAGCTGGGAATTCGGCCGGGGGACCGCTTCGCGGTGATGGCGACGAACAGCCACCAGTTCCTCGAGCTGTATCACGCCGCACTGCTCGGCGTTGGTGTGATCAACCCGCTCAACCTTCGCCTCGCCGGCAAGGAGCTCGACCACATCGTTCGCGATTCCGGGACCGAGGTCGTCTTCGTCGACGCGTTCTTCGCGCAGCACTTGGCCAACACGATGGCGTCGTCGGACGAACCGTCGCCGATTCGACACGTCGTGCTGATCGGGGACGGCGATGTTCCACACGACATCAGGTACGACGACTTGATCGCTGCTGCCCAGCCGGTGGTGCCCGATGAGCCCGAGGAGAACGATCTCGCGGTGTTGATGTACACCGGCGGTACAACCGGTCTGCCCAAAGGGGTAGCGCTGGAACATCGAGCCGAACTGCTCAACCTCTACCACATTGGCACCGTCGTGCCGCTCGAAGACGACAGCATCTATCTGCATCAGACACCCATGTTCCACGCGGCATCGATGGGCGGGATCATGGGCATGCCGGCGTCGGGCGGATCCTCGGTTTTCATGCCGCTGTTCGACCCCGAATCGGCGCTGGACCTGATCGAGCACCACGGTGTCACCCAGACGATGATGGTGCCGACGATGATCGCGATGATGCTCGGTCATGAATCTTTCGCGCCGGACCGGCTGTCGTCGTTGAAGCGGCTCAGCTACGGCGCTTCACCGATGCCCGCCGCACTGCTCAATCGGATGCTGGAGACGTATCCCGACCTCGAGGTCACCCAGGGGTACGGCATGACCGAGTGCTCCTCGCTGCTCACGTGGCTCGATGCCGACGATCACCGGGTCGGTGGTCCGCGCCTCCGCTCGGCGGGACGGCCCGTGGCCGGTGTGTCGCTGTCGATTCGTGATGCCGACGGGAGGGAGCTTCCGTCGGGCGACACGGGCGAGGTCTGGGCTCGAGCTGGGAACTTCATGAGGGAGTACTGGAACCGGCCCGATGCCACCGACGAGGTGTTCCAAGGAGGCTGGTACCACACGGGCGACGCCGGCTACCTCGACGACGAGGGGTACCTCTTCCTCGTCGACCGGGTGAAGGACATGGTGGTGACGGGTGGTGAGAACGTGTACTCGGCGGAGGTGGAGAACGTGATTTCCCAACACGCTGCTGTCGAGCAAGTCGCGGTGATCGGTATCCCGCACGAGACATGGGGTGAGCAGGTGCATGCGATCGTCGTGCTGCGGGCCGATGTATCGGTGACGGCCGAGGAACTGCAGGCGCTCTGTCGCGACAGCATCGCCGGCTACAAGGTGCCCAAATCGATTGAATTCAGAACGGAACCGCTGCCGCTTTCGGGTGCGCTGAAGATCCTCAAACGCGAGCTGCGCGCACCGTACTGGGGCGATCGCGACCGCGCCGTCAACTGAGCGTCGATACCCTCTCGCTCCGATGGCCCGACCGCGACCCCCACACATCGTCGAAAACATCCTGCGTGCGGGCGAGGCCGTGGTCGTCAACGACGGCTACGCGTCGGCGTCGATTGCATCGGTTGCGCGTGCTGCCGGCGTCGGCGTCGGCTCGATCTATCACTATTTCGCCGATAAGGAGGCCCTCCTCGACTGGGTGGTCATCCGCGTCCTGCGCCCGGACCTGCCGTTGCCCTCCGATCTGCCGATCGGCGCACCGCCGATGGCGATCTCCGAAGCGGTCGCGCCATATCTGAACGTGCACGTTCAGTTGCCGTGTCTGCATGAGGCAATCGCGCGTCCAGCGGACGAACCGATCGTCGACGAACTCCGCACCGTGATCCGGGAGTTCTGTGATTTGGTTGTGCGAACCGATCGGGTACAGACCATGGTCGAGGTCTGCAGCAACGACATCGAGGAGCTGCGGCGGGCTTGGTATCTCGACTACCGCCGCATGCTAGCAAGCGCCTACGAGACCTATCTTCGACGACGCATCGAGGAAGGCGCGCTCCGGCCGATCGAGAACCCGACATTTGCAGCGAGATGGCTGCTCGATTCGGCGATTCTCTTCCTCCGCCTGCGGCGCCTCGACTACTACCCGGACGAGCTGCCCACCGAACACCTCAGCGAACACCTCGTCGACATGCTCTTGCATGGCTTCGCCGGCACCGGCACCTGAGCGAGCGGACGAACCCTTCAACCTCCGACTGGCACCAGAGGTCGGTCCATGATTCTGTTTGGACCGAATTCTCGAACTTATAGTTCGACAATGGGAGTTTCGTCCACTACGATGCTTCCGCGTCCCGCTGTTCATGGCTCGACGGGCGCACACCCGGGAACGAGCCATAAAGGGGTAAGCGCCGTGAGAAACCGTGCACGAACACTTGGAGCCGTCCTCGCGGGCTGCGTACTCATCGCATCCGCATGCGGCGGAGGTAGCGACAGCTCGTCGGAGACCGACGGCAGCGACACCTCGAACACCGAAGCACCAGTAGGGACCGACGCGACCGACGGTGGCACAGATGCCGACGGTGACACCGATGACGGTGAGGCCGATGCTCCGGTCGTCACACAGTTGACGAGTGACGACGAAGGCATCGACGAGTCGGAGCTCGCGCCACAGGCCGGGGGCGAGGTCATCTACGGCATTCCCACCGATGGTACGGGATTCTCGACGACGGGAGCAATCCCTTCGGGATCGCTCCGGATCGCAGTGGCACTCAACGACTCGTTGGTCGCCGTCAACGCCGACGGCGACTGGGTGCCAAACCTCGCGGAGTCACTCACGCCGAACGACGACTTCACGGCGTGGACCATCACGCTCCGTCCCGGTGTTGAGTTCCACGACGGAGCTCCCGTCGATGCCGCAGCCGTTGCCGCCAATCTCAGCGCGGTAAAGGCGAGCCCGACGACCGGATTCACCTTGGCGGCCATGAACGAAGCGACCGCCACTGGCGAGCTCGAGGTCACGGTGACGATGAACACGCCGTGGGCGGCGTTCCCCTTCATCCTGATCGGACAGACCGGCTTCATGGTGTCGCCGGACACGATCGGTACGAACGAGACGTTCGTCGGTACCGGTCCGTTCGTGCTCGAGTCGTGGGCGCCTGGTGATACGGCCCGTGTGGTGCGCAACGACAACTACTGGCGGAGCGACGAGGGGTATCCGTACCTCGACGCGATCACCTTCAAGGTGATCCCCGAAGTCGAGGCCCGTAGCCAGGCGCTCGCGGCGGGCGACATCGACGGGTTCTCGAACCCGAGCGACTCGCTCATCCTCGACGCGTTGGACAGCGACGACGCCGACGTCTACATCACCGAGGCGACGTCGAACGAGGCATTGGTCATCCTCAACACGACGGCAGCGCCCACCGACGACCTCCGCATCCGGACGGCGATGGCCCACGCGCTCGACCGTCAGCTCATCATCGACACGTTCCGCTCCGGGCTGACCACTCCGGCCAACTCGTTCATCTCGCCGGACTCACCCTGGTACGCCGACACCGACTACCCGGCGTTCGACCTCGAAGCCGCCACGGCGTTGGTCGACGAGTACGAAGCCGAAGTCGGACCGGCCGAGGTGACCTTCAAGGTCTCCAACAGCACCGGGTCGGTGCAGGTCGTCGAGACGATTGCAAGCCTGTGGAATGCCGTCGGTATCGACACGACCGTCGAGGAGATCGCCGAAGGAACCGAGGTGACTCCGGTCATCAGCGACGATTTCCAGGCGATCTACTGGTTCCAGTTCGGCGGAGCCGACCCAGATGCCGAGTACGTCTTCTTCCACTCGAGTGGCGGGCCGATCAACTGGTCGAACCTCGTCGACCCCGACATCGACGCTGGCTTCGATCGAGGACGTGCCTCGAACGATCAGGTCGAGCGTGCGGCCGGCTACGCACAGGTGCAGGAGGCGCTGGCGAGCCAGCTCCCGATGCTCTGGATCGACCACCTCGGCGGCGTCGAAGCGGTCATCGTGTCGCCAGAGTTGCGGGGTGTGGCCGATGGGACGCTGCCCGAAGGTGACCAGTCGCTGACGACCGGTGGCTACTTCAGCTGGGAAGACGTCTGGATCGGATGATGCCGGTCAGCGCGAACCGATGAGGCTGGTGGCGTCCCGTGTGGGACGGTTGCTGTTCGTCGTCGTCGTCGTGTCGTTCTTCGCCTTCCTGCTGCTCGACTCGGCACCTGGCGATCCCGCGGTTGCATTGGCGGGACTGAACGCAAGTGACGAGGTGGTCGCCCAGGTCCGCGCCGATCTCGGTCTCGATGAGCCGTTCCTCCAGCGGTACCTGACCTGGCTTGGCAACGCCGTGACCGGTGACTTCGGCGACTCTTACCGCACGCTCGGAGTGAGCGCGTCATCGTTGATCCGGAAAGCGATTCCGAACACGTTGGAGTTGATGTTCCTGGCGCAGATCATGGCGCTGATGATCTCCGTGCCGACAGCGATCGCCGCGGCGCGTCGACCGGGAGGTCTCCTCGATCGACTGTCGTCGTCGATCGCATTCGCCTTTCTGGCGCTGCCGACGTTCGTATTGGGCATCTATCTCAGCTATCTGCTCGCGGTGCGGTTGGGATGGCTGCCGACGGTCGCCACCGATCTGCCATCGCTCACGTCGGACCCGCTCGGCAACCTCGAGCAGATGTTCTTGCCGTCGCTGACCCTGGCGCTCGGACTCGTGGCCGTGTACCTGCGTCTTCTGCGCAACGACCTCGTTGCCACGCTCCAGGAGGACTACGTTCTGCTCGCTCAAGCGCGAGGCGTTCCTGACCGTCGCATCCTGTGGCGCCACGCGCTCCGCCCGTCGTCGCTCAACCTCCTCACAGCCATCGGGCTCAATACCGGTGCGCTCATCGGTGGCACCCTCATCATCGAGATCCTCTTCGCGATTCCGGGCATGGGACGCCTGATGGTCACGGGCGTCTTCGGTGAGGACTATTCGGTCGTCCTCGGTGCCGCACTGGTGTTCACCGTGGGCTATGTCGTCGTCAACTTCGTCGTGGACCTCGCGTACTACCTCCTCGACCCTCGGATCCGCCATGCCTGAATGGTCGAAGAAGCTACCTACGGGTCTCGGTGTCGTCTTCTGGGTGTCCGCGAGCTGGGTCGTCATCCTCGTCTTGCTCGCACTCTTTGCTGATGTCCTCCCGATCCGCGACCCCGAGGCGCTCGGGATCATCACGCGCGAGGTCGAGCCTTTCGAGGGGCCCGGCTGGAACGCGTGGTTCGGTTCTGACGGCCAGGGCAAGGACCTGTTCGCCAATGTGGTCCACGGAGCCCGCCCCGCACTCGTGCTCGGCGTGACCGTCACGGTTCTGGCGGCCTCGATCGGGACCGTGCTGGGTGTCCTAGCGGGGTATTTCCGCGGACGTGTCGACACCATGGTCATGGCGGGCACCGATGTCGCGTTGGCGTTCCCTGCGATCGTGCTCCTTCTCGCGGTGCGGGCGAGCCTCGGGAACTCGATGTGGGTGTTCATCTTCATCTTCACGGTCCTCGGGATTGCGCCGTACACGCGGATCGTTCGCGGGGCAACGCTCGGTCTGGCCGAGCGCGAGTTTGTGAAGGCCGCCCGTGCGATGGGGGCCAGCAGGTTCCGCATCATCACCCGTGAGATCCTGCCCAACGTTGTCCTCTCGGTGTTGTCCTTCGCGTTCATCGGGTTCGCGCTCGTGATCGCCGCCGAGGGGAGCCTCGCATTCATCGGTCTCTCACTGGACCGGACCACGTGGGGGCAGTTGATCGATGATGGCCGCCCGGAGTTGGTCAATCACGCCTACCTGACCTTGATTCCTGCCAGCGTGATGTTCGCCACGATCCTGGCGTTCAACTTCGTCGGCGACGGAGTCGGAGGGGCCACGGCAATCCGTGAGGTGAGCACGGTCCGCCGGCATCGGATCGCGCCGCTGTCGACCGCGCGCGAACACTCGAGCGCGTCGCCGGGAGACAGCGGTCCCGTGCTCGATGTCCACGAACTCAGCACCGACCTGGTGACGTCGCAAGGCGTCGTCCACGCTGTCGACAACGTGTCGTTCCAGGTGCGTGCTGGTGAGGCACTCGCCCTCGTCGGCGAATCGGGGTGCGGGAAGACGATGACGATCCGTTCGATTCTCGGCACGTTCCCGGTGGCCGGCGTCGACCGGTCCGGGCGCGTCGACGTCGATGGCATCGACATGCTGCGCGTCGACGATGACACCCGTCTGCGAACACTTGGCACCGACATCGGCACGATCCCTCAGAATCCGTTGACCGCACTCAATCCGGTCCGCCGGATCGACGCGCAGCTCATCGAGCCGATGACGCTCCATGGTGGCTTCAGCAAGTCCGAGGCGAGAGTTCGAGCGCTGGCGCTGCTCGAACAGGTCGGCATCCCGGACCCGACGAGCCGGCTGAAGTCGTATCCGCATCAACTCTCCGGTGGGATGCGCCAGCGAGTAATGATCGCGCTTGCCCTGGCGAACAACCCGAGGCTGGTGCTGGCCGATGAGCCGACCACCGCTCTCGACGTCACGGTCCAGGATCAGATCATGGGCCTCCTGACCGAACTTCGCAGCGGGAGCGACATGGCGATGGTGTTGGTCACCCATGACCTTGCTGTCGTCGAGGGATTCACCGACCGCATCGCGGTGATGTATGCCGGACAGATCGTCGAGACAGGGCCGACTGCACGCGTGCTCGCCGATCCCCAGCACCAATACACCCGAGCTCTGATCAGGTCGATCCCTGATCTCAGGCTCGAGCCGCACTCGCGTCTCTCGACGATTCCCGGGTCGCCGCCGTCGCTGCTCGACCCGCCGCTTGGCTGCCGCTTCGCTGCTCGTTGTCCGGCGGCCGATTCGCGATGCCGAACCGAGCTGCCATCGGTCACCGAGGTGGGCGACGATCACTCGTACACCTGCTGGCACCCGGCGGAGGCGACTGTGGAGGTGGCGCGTGGCCGGTAGTGGCACAGCGCACCTGCGCGACGGCGAGACGGTCCTGTCGGTGCAGAACTTGGTGATGGAGTTCCGTTCCGGACGCAAACGAACCGTGCGCGCCGTCTCGGACGTGAGCTTCGATTTGATCTCGGGCGAGACGCTGGGACTTGTCGGGGAGTCGGGCTGCGGCAAGACCACCGTCGGCCAGGCGACCATGCAGCTGGAGACGCCCACTGCCGGAACCGTCATGTTCAACGGCAGAGATCTGACTCAGCTGTCTGGAGCGCCACTTCGCCGAGCACGTCGCGGAATGCAGATGATCTTCCAGGACCCCGTGTCATCGCTCAATCCCCGGCGTCGCGTCCACGACCTGGTCCGCGAGAACCTCGACATCTGGCCGAGCGACCTCCACACCGACGGCGACCTGCTGGTCAGCGAGGCGCTCGAAGCAGTCGGAATCGACGCGGCGGCCAGCGCCGATCGTCATGCACACGAGTTCTCGGGCGGGCAGTGCCAGCGGATCTGCATCGCGCGAGCACTCGTCAACGCTCGGCCCGGAAAGGTCACGTGGGGACGCGGGACGTCGTCCCACGAGCCCTCCGTCCTCATCCTGGATGAGCCCGTCTCAGCGCTCGACGTGTCCGTGCAGGCCCAGATCCTCAACCTGCTCGAGGACCTGAAGGACGAGTACGGCCTCAGCATGGTGTTCATCAGCCATGACCTCGCCGTCGTGAAGAACATCAGCGACCGGATCATGGTCATGTATCTCGGGAAGGTCTGCGAGGTGGCTCCATCGGCAGAGCTGTACGAAGCCCCCGCCCACCCGTACACCCGGGCGCTCCTCGCATCGATCCCACGGCACGGCCTCGACCTGCCGCCTGCCGCCGAGCTCATCCGCGGTGAACCACCGTCGCCGCTCGACCCTCCCTCGGGCTGTCGCTTCCGCACGCGTTGCCCGAACGCGACCGAGCGCTGCACGAACGAAGAACCCGAGTTGCGCGCGGTCGGCACCGACCACTTCGTTGCGTGCCACCACCCGCACACGCCGGTTCCCGTCCAGGTGGCGGGAACCACAACCGAAATCCAACCACTGAACGGAGATGCCTCATGTTCGAGTTCGACCCGGCGGCAAGCCATGTGATGCCAGCGCATTTCGGCGCGCGCCAGTACGAACCCGGATCGTCCGGTTGGTACCGCGACGTCACGGCGCTCAGCGTGCCGTACGTGACCGACGCCGGCCGGCTCGCTTCGTTCCTGCCCGAACCATTCGAGGTCGCCGACGAGGCGGTCGTCACGATCGTCTTCGCCCAGAACCGCGAGGTCGACTGGCTCGCCGGGCATGGCTACAACTTGATCGGCGTCAACGCCTCGGTGGTGTACAACGGCCCAACCGAGCGCCTGGCCGGCACGTTCTCGCTGGTGATGTGGGAGAACCTGGCAGATCCCATCCTGTCGGGTCGCGAGCTGCAGGGCGTCCCCAAGATCTACGCCGACATCGACGACTTGACGATCGATGACGGCACCTGGTCAGGCAGGGCAACCCACTTCGGACATTCGATCGTCGACGTGTCGGTCACCGACCTCCGCGAGCCGACACCCGACGAAATCGAGGCAGCCCAGCGCGAACAGGCCGCCAAGGACAACCCGATGGGCTGGCGCCACCTGCCCAACGTGGGTGGTCCGGGGGCGGCGATCAGCGAGCCCACCACATTCCCATCTGAGAACGTCATCACCGAAGCCTGGATCGGACGCGGCGAGGTCGAATGGCAACACCTCACGTGGGAGCAGAACCCCACCCAGTACCGCATTGTCAATGCGCTCGCCGATTTGCCGATGCTCGAGCAGCGCCCGGCGGTCGTCACCCGCGGGAGCACGAACCTCTTCCTTCCCGAGCGCCTGACCCGGGTCCTGCGATGACTGCTCCGATCGAAGAAGTCGGCACCGTCTGCTACATCGGCGCCGGCACGATGGGCTGTGTCAACTCCCTCGTCGCCGCTGTCTCTGGCTATGACGTGGTGCTGTACGACCTCAGCGAAGAGACCCTGTCGATGGTGGCTGAACGCCAGCGGGGTTTCGCCGAGCACATGGTCGCGATCGGATACTGCACCGCAGAGGCGGTTCCGGACGCGTTGGCGCGGGTCCGCACGACGTCCGACCCGGCCGATGCAGCCGCAGGTGCCGACCTGGTGAGTGAGTCCGTGGTCGAGCAGGTCGGCATCAAGCGTGACGCGCACGCGCTCTTTGACCGATTGTGCGGACCGTCCACGATTCTCACCACCAACACGTCGTCGCTGCTGGTCTCCGAAATCGAGGGAGCGGTCGAGCGCGGTGGACGCTTCGCCGCGCTGCACTCCCACTTGGGCTCACCGCTGTACGACATCGTCGGCGGTCCGCGCACGACACCGGAGACCATCGACGTGCTGCGGCGCTTCGTGTTGAGCCTCGGAGGCGTTCCGCTCGTGCTGCGGCGCGAGTATCGCGGCTACGTCGTGAACGGTCTGATCGGGGCGCTCACGCGAACAGCGCTCCAGTTGATTGCGCGTGGCGACGCAACGGTGCCGTTGGTCGACCGCTCGTGGATGCTGCATCGTTCGGCGCCGATCGGCCCGTTTGGACTGCTCGATCTGTTCGGGCTCGACGTCGTGGCGGACAACATGCGCAACGCTACCGACTCGGCCGATCAAGCGGCCCGACGCTCCAGCGTGCTCCCCCTGCTCACGGACATGGTCGAGGCGGGAAACCTCGGGATGAAGACCGGGAGTGGCTTCTACGAGTATCCGGACACAGCGTATGGCCGCCCCGATTTCCTCGAGGACCAGACGGGAACCGAGGCGATGCACCGATTGCTGGTCGGCGCCGTGATCCATCGGGCTGTCGTGATCGCCGCCGACGGTGTCGCCGAACCCGAAGACGTCGACCGCGCCTGGCAGGCCGCGATGGGCCTCGACAGCGGGCCATTCGATGTGGTCCGCGAGTTGGGGCCCGACGAGTTCGGGGAGATGTCCCGCGAGCTGGTGGCATCCGATCTGATCTCCGAGACCGAGGCGCACCGAGCGCAGGACTACGTCAACCGGCTACCACGCTGACGACTGTTCGAAACACGATGGGTCGTGTCCACGGCGGATTCCTCGCCGCAATAATCGACATCACGACGGGCCAGGGCGTCAAGCGGATCCTCGACGATGGCTGCTCTCTTGTCCCCGCGACAACCAACGCTGAATACCTCGGGCCGGCGATGGCCTGCGAGTCGAGGTGACCCTCGAGCACAGCGCGAGCACGGCCCAGCATCGAAGTCCTCGCCACCCTCGCAACACAGGTAGCGAGCGAACTCGGGCTCGACACCACCGACACCTCTCATCACACAACGAAATTCTCGGTCGTCTTGTCGAAGCGAGGAATCTCGGCGACGGAACGACCCCCTTCGCCATGAGCGCTGCCCGTGTACACCGACCAATCCAGACCTCTGCCGGCCCGCTCCAGCGCCGCGACTCATGGCGGCGACGGCGTCGTGTCACTGAGGATCAGATTGTTCACCCGGGAACCGGACGGGCCGCTC
>DATKXG010000118.1:0-19912 GCA_035529175.1 Ilumatobacteraceae bacterium | reverse complement strand
CGGTGCCCGCACGGTCGACGTCCACGTGCGTCGTCTCCGCGCCAAGCTCGGCGAGGAGCACGCGAACCTGATCCAGACGGTGCGCTCGGTCGGCTACCGCTTCGGCCAGTCCCGCTGGGACACCTGAGCTAGCACCCCCGCCCGTCCGCACACCACGTTTGCGCTGCAGACGTCTGGTGGTGGGTGCGTTGTGGGGTTCAGCGGTCCAGGAAGGCGCGCACGGTGTCGGTGACCACGAAGGCGAAGACGTCAGCGCCGTCGCTCGTGGGATGCACGCCATCGCCGGTGAGCACTCCCTCGCTCGGGGCGAATGACGTCCACGGGGCGATGACGCTGTCGCCACGTCGGGCGACGCGGTCGCGGACGATCGCATTGAACTCGGCTGCAGCCTCCGCACGATCTCGGAAGTAGATGTCGACCCAGACCAGCGCGGCATCGTCGGGCACGGCGGCGAGGATCTCGTTGACGACGGCAGCGATCTCGTCCGGGCCGGCGTATTGGCCGACGTCGTTCGTGCCCAGCGCGACGACCCAGACCTCGTCGGTGTGGTCGCCGTCGCCGTTGTCGGCCACGAACTGTGCGATCGACGCACCGCTCGCATTGTCCGGCGACGACACCGCGATCCGCTTGCCGTTCTTGGCCTCGATCAGATGGTCGAGGCCGAGCAGGTCGTAGCGTTCGCCGAGCGCCGGAGTGGCGCCCTTGGTGATCGAGTCGCCGATCATCACCACCGTGTCGATGCCCGACGCGTCGTCCGCGATCCCGTCGGAGGCGCCGCTGATCGCAGCGGGATCCCCGGTCACGGCAATCGCGGGAGGGGGAACCTCGGCGCCGCTCGCGGTGGTGCCGGTCTGGTCCGCCATGCATCCACTCAGCGCGACGAGCGCGACGAGCGCGCCGACGAACGCGGTCGGACCGGTCGCCGGGGACACCGACGCCCTGCGTGATCGGGGGGACCTCACGAGCGACAGTTTGGCCAATCGGCTCCGGTGAATGCTGTCACCCCGTCTGGATGCGCCGTGCGAGCCGGTCGTGGGCGACCAGCATCTCCTCGACGCGCGCCGACACGAGGATCCCGTCACGAACGACCGACCGTCCGGCCACGACCGTGTGCCGGGTGGACACGGGGCCGCAGCGCAACCAGGCCTCGACCGGGTCGGCGATCGCGCCGGCGAACGACGGACCGGTCAACGGCCACACGGCGACGTCGCCGACCGCTCCGACTTCGAGCGAGCCGATCTCGCCGACTCGGCCCAGACAACCGGCACCGCCGATCGTCGCCATCTCCAACGCCATCCGGGCGGTCCCCGCAGCGGCGCCATCGCGAAGTTTCGCGAGCAGCATCGCCTGGCGCGCCTCGAGCCACAGCGAGGCAGCGTCGGCCGACGACGAGCCATCGACCCCGAGGCCGACGTGCACGCCGGCGGCTCGCAGCGCCACCACCGGTGCGATGCCCGACGACAGGATCATGTTGCTCGACGGGCAGTGCGCAGCGCCGATCCCGGCGGCACCCAGCCGCTGGATCTCGTCGTGATCAGGCATCACGCAGTGCGCCACCCACGTGCGGTCGGTGCACCAACCCGTGCGCTCGAGGTACTCCATCGGCCGGCACCCGAACGTGGCAAGGCTGAACTCGTCGTCCTCGGCGTTCTCGGCGAAGTGGGTGTGCAGGCGAACGTCGAGCCGCTCGGCGAGCTCGGCCGTACGAACCATCAGATCCTCGGTGACGCTGAAGGGCGAACACGGTGCCAGTGCGATGCGCGTCATCGCGCCGAACGACCGGTCGTGATGTCGCCGCACCGCCTCCTCGCACGCCGCGAGGATCTCGTCGTCGTCGGCGACGACATCGTCGGGCGGCAACCCGCCGTCCTTCTCGGACAGCGACATCGAACCGCGGGTGGGATGGAACCGGAGGCCGAGGTCCTGGGCCGCCTCGATCTCGGCGGTCAGGAGGTCGCCGGCTCCGTGCGGGTGGACGTAGAGGTGGTCGGTCGAGGTCGTGCAGCCCGCCAGCGCCAACTCGGCGAGGCCCACCCACGCCGACACGTGAACCGATTCGGTGTCGAGCCCGCGCCACAGGGGATACAGCGACTGCAGCCAGCCGAAGAGCGGCTTGTCGGTCATCGGCGGAAATGCCCGGGTGAGGTTCTGGTACAGGTGATGATGCGCGTTGACGAGACCGGGCGTCACCAGGCAGTCGGTGGCGTCGAGGACCGTCGCCGCTTCCGGCGCCGTTCCGGTCCCGATGTCGCTGACGAGGCCGTCGGTGATCGCCACCCAGCCCCCTGCGAGTTCACGGCGGTCGGGATCGACGGTGGCAATGCAGCGGGCGTTGGCGATGACCAGGTCGGCGGCAGGCGGGGCGGAGGTCGCAGCGGTCGGCAGGGTGGTCACGACTCCCCCTCGACGAGCGTGGCGAGGATGCTCGCGATGTCGTCACCGTTCGTGCGGGGGTTGACGATGCAGCACCGCAGCACCACCTCGCCGTGCCACGTGGTGGGTACGACGAAGCACCGGCCTGCAGCGAGTTCGGCGTCGCTCCACGCCTGGTACTGCTCGGGGGTCCACCCCACGCGGCGAAAGAGCACGATCGACAGTTCGGGCTCCATCAGCAGCTCGGTGACCGGGCAGTCGTCGATCAGACGAGCAGCGGTCCGGGTGACGTCGAGCGTCGCCTCGATCGCGTCGGCGTACGCCTCGGTGCCGTAGGTGGCGAGGCTGAACCACAGCGGCAGACCGCGAGCGCGGCGCGACAGGTGGTGGGCGTAGTCGCTCGGATTCCAGGGCTCGTCGACCGCGTCGGCGGCGTGGAGCACATCGAGGTACTCCGCGTGTTGCGTGTGCGCCGCGCGGGCGACGGCCGGATCGCGGTACAGCAGCGCACACGAGTCGAACGGTGCGAACAGCCACTTGTGGGGGTCGACGATGAAGCTGTCGGCCCGCTCGATCCCGTCGAAGAGGTGTCGGACGCTCGGCGCCGCCAGCGCGGCGCCGCCGTACGCGCCGTCGACGTGGAACCAGGTGTCGAGGTCGGCTGCGACGGCCGCGGCTCCTGCGAGGTCGTCGATCACGCCGACGTTCGTCGTGCCTGACGTGGCGACCACGGCGAAGAGGCGTGCACGATCGAGATCGTCGAGCGCGTCGACGACGGCGCGCAGCGCGTCACCGACCATCCGACCGCGGTCGTCGGCAGGTACGGCGACGACGTCGGCATCCATCGCTCGAGCTGCCTGAACGATCGACGAGTGGGCGCCGGCGGAGGCGATCATCAGCCCTCGGGTGCGATCGTGGCGTCCCTCGGCACGATGACGCAACCGCCAGCGAGCAGCGATCAGCGCGCTCAGATTCCCGGCGGTCCCCCCGCTGACGAACACGCCACCCGCCGTCTCGGGCAGGCCGGCGAGGTCCGCGATCCAACGCAGTGCTTCGTTCTCGGCGTGGACCGCGCCGGCACCTTCCAGCCACGAGCCGGCGTACACGCTGGACGCACCGACGACCAGATCGAACAGGATCGACGCCTCGGTCGGCGCGGCAGGCACGAACGACAGGAACCTCGGATGGTCGACCGAGATACAGGCCGGCGCGAGCACGTCCTCGAACACCCGCAGCGCCTCGATGCCGCCGATGCCGGCACTCGTGATCGTCGGGCCGGCCGCGTCGCGCAATTCCTGCGGTGAGCTGGGGTGATCGAGCGGAGGCGGGTCGAGGCGCATCCGGTCGACGGCGTAGCGCACGACCGCCTCGGTCAGTTCCTCGGTCGCCCGATCATGAGAGTGCATCGCGCCAGTGTGCCGTACGTACACCCGGTGCCAGGCACCACGTGTACGTCAGTCGGGGAGGTCGAGGAGTTCGCTGCCTTCGAACCGGTGGCGACCGTCTCGGTAGAACACCTCACCGATGATCGCCGAGGCGACTGCACCGCTCATGATCACCACGACGGGGAACAGGAGCAGGACGATCACGAGAGCGATGGCGCCGGGCATGACGTCAGGCTAGCGCTGCGCACTCGCGGTGGCGAAAGCAGCTGACGATGTGGTCGTTGACCATGCCGGTCGCCTGCATGAAGGCGTAACAGATGGTCGGGCCGACGAAGCCGAAGCCGCGCCGCTTCAGGTCCCGGCTCATCGCCTCGGACCGCTCGGTCTGGGCCGGAACGGCGGCCATGTCGGGCCAGGCGTTGTCGATGACCGCACCGTCGGTGAAGCTCCACAGGTACTGCGACGGGTCGTCGAGTTCCAGCCACGCACGAGCGTTGCGGATCGACGCGGCGACCTTGGCCCGATTCCGCACGATTCCCTCGTCGGCCAGCAGGCGGGCCACATCGTCGTCGCCGTACCCCGCGATCACCTCGGGGTCGAACCCGTCGTACGCGCGGCGGTACCCGTCGAGCTTGCGCAGGATCGTCGACCACGAGAGACCGGCTTGCGCACCTTCGAGGATCAGGAACTCGAACAAGGTCCGCGGATCGCGCTCGGGCACGCCCCAGACGCCGTCGTGGTAGCGCAGGTAGGCGTCACCGATGTTCGCACCACCGGTCAACGCCCAGTCGCAACGGGCGGGCAACGGCGTCACCCCTGCGGGACGTAGGCCCAGGCCTCGACCTCGACGAGGAAGTTGCCGGGGAGCTGTGCCACACCCACCGTCGAGCGCGCCGGACGGTGCGAGCCGAACGCTTCGGCGTAGGCCTCGTTGAACGCGGTGAAGTTCTCCATGTCGGTCAGGAAGCACGTCGTCTTGACGACGTCGCTCAACGACGCTCCGACGGTCGCCAGCTGCGCGGCGACGTTCTGCATCGTCTGGGTGGTCTCTGCTCGCACACCGCCGGCGACCTTGGCGCCGTCGCGCATTCCTCCCTGTCCGGACACGATGACGAAGTCCCCGGCGCGTACGACGGGTGTGTAGGGGCCCAACGGCTTGCTCATGGCGATGCAACCTACTGCGGGGCGGTCCCGACTGCCAGGGCCGCCGGGGCCACACCGGATCGAGGCGTTATCGTCGACGTCGCATGGAAAACGCCCTGGATACCGACTCCCCCGACGCCGCACCATTCCGAGTCTCGCGCCGCCTGTTGCTCGGGGGCGCGGCGGCGAGCGCGTTCCTCGTCGCCTGCGGCTCGAGCGACGGCGAGTCGTCGTCGGCCGATGGCGATGCCAGCGACCCTGCGGGCAGCACTGCGCCCGGGATCGCGTTCGGCACCTACCTACTGGTCCAACGATTCCCACAGGACGTCCAGGAACCCGGCCTCCAGCGCCTCCCGATCAGCCTGGCGAGCGCCGACCGTGTCATCGTCTCGGACGGACCGGACACGTTGAACGCCAGCGTCGACGACGCCGACGGCAACCCGCTCGGCATCGAGATCTCGGCAACCCGCCGCGAGCTCGAGTCTGGTCCGTACTACAGCTTCCGGGTACCGATCGAGACCCCCGGCATCTACTACCTGCTCGTCGAGGGCGGGCCGGAGGGTGGCGCTGCGTTCCAGGTGATGGAGCCGGGTTCGGTCGCTGTGCCCGGGCCTGGCGACTCGATGCCACCGTTCGACACGCCGACCGTCGATGACAGCCGCGCTGTCGACCCGATCTGCACCCGCGAGCCCGAGCCCTGCCCGTTCCACGACGTCACGCTCACCAACGCGCTCCTGTCCGGCAAACCGGTCGCTTACCTCGTCGGCACGCCGGCGTTCTGCCAGACGGGCACGTGCGCCCCAGCGCTCGAGTCGATGATCGACGTCCAGGACCGCTTCGGCGAGACGTTCACCTGGGTCCACGCCGAGGTCTACACCGACAACACCGCAACCATCCCGACGCCGGCTGTGGAGGCCGCGAGCCTCGCGTTCGAGCCGTCGTTGTTCGTCATCGCTCCCGACGGCACGGTGATCGAACGTCTCGACGCAATCTGGGACCAGACCGAACTGGTCGAGGTGCTCGAACGCGCGTCTGCGTGAGGATGGCCCGAACGCTGCTCGGCTCGCCGGCCGGCGCGACTCAGGAGAAGCTGGAACCGCACCCGCAGGTGCGTGATGCGTTGGGGTTCGTGATGGCGAACCCGGACTGGTCGAGGCCGTCCTTGTAGTCGAGCGTGGCGCCCTCGAGCAGCTGCGCCGAGGCCGGATCGACCACGACCTTGACCGTTCCGTCCTCGCCATAGGTGGCCTGGTTGTCGTCGGCGGCGATGTCGCCGTCGAAGAACATCTCGTACGAGAACCCGCTGCAGCCACCCGGGCGAACGGCGACGCGCAGTGCCAGATCTTCGGCACCTTCGTCGGCGAGCAGCTGACGGACCTTGACGGCGGCGGAATCGGTGAGCGTGATCATTCGGAACCTCCTGGGTTGCAGGTATGTCAATTTAGCGGGAAGCAACGGTCACACGACACGGCGTGCGACTGGTGAGCGTGCAGAACTCGTCGACCTCGGCGTCACCCATCTCGGCGACGAACCCGGCGACGAGGCCGCGGTGCAGCCCACAGACGAGTTCGGGGTGCGTCTCGGCGAGCTCAGCGAACGGGCAGTGGCCGAAGGCCACCACTGCGGCGTCGGGATCGCCGGCAGCATCGGTGACGATCGGGTCGAAGCCCAGTCGATCGAGATCGGACACCAGGGCTTCGAGCGTGGACGGCGCCTGCGCGTACGGCCTCGCACGAGCGATCCCCTCGGTTCGTCCGACGGCCTCGGCGTCGTCGGCGCTCGCCTGCAGGCGAGCCGCCATCGACAGCACCATGCGGGCGAGCACGGGCATCGTCGGCGGCTCGAGGCCGAGCGAGGGCGCATTGGCAGCGATCGAGTACCGGTGTTGCGGGCGACCGACGTCGCCCCGGCCTCCGACCTCGACGTCGAGCAGGCCCGCTTCTCGCATCCGTTCGAGGTGCGGACGCACCGTGTTGGGGTGGAGTTCGAGCGTCTCGGAGATGTCGGCGGTGGCCAGCGGACGCGCCGAGCGGGCCAGTTCGAGGTAGATCGCATACCGCGTGTTGTCGCCGAGCGCCTTGAGCAGGTCGAGCTGCGGCGGTCCCGATCGCGTCGGGGGCAACGGTGCCGCACTCCTGCGTTCCTGAACCACACCAGGAGATTACACGGCCGCGGCCGGTAAAATGCCAGACATGTCCACCGGAATCGCTCCACCGACTCACGACGAGGTGATGTCCGCGCTCGCCACGGTGATCGACCCCGAACTGGGCGCCGACATCGTGTCGCTCGGGATGGTGCCGTCGGTCGACATCACACCCGACGGTGTGGTCACCGTCGGCGTCAAGCTGACGATCCGCGGCTGCCCGTTGCGTGCCGAGATCAAACGCGAGGTCGAGGGCAAGGTGTCGGTACACCCCGGCGTCGCCGACGTGAAGATCTCGTGGGGCGAGATGAATGCGGACGAACGCAGCGAGGTGATGACCAAGGCCCGTTGGAACGCCCGCCAGAACGCGCCCGATACCGAGATCCCGTTGAGCTGCAAGGTCCTGGCCATCGCCAGCGGCAAGGGTGGCGTCGGCAAGAGCTCGGTCACCGTGAACCTGGCTGCTGCGCTGGCCGACGCCGGCTACACGGTCGGTGTCCTCGACGCCGACATCTGGGGGTTCTCGGTGCCGCGCCTGCTCGGTATCTCCGACCGCATGGAGGCCCGCAATGTCGACGGTTCGGACAAGCCGAAGATCGTGCCGAACGAACGCGTCGTCGGTTCCGGCCTGCTCAAGGTCGTGTCGACGGGCTTCCTGGTCGAGGAGGATACGGCGCTGATGTGGCGCGGGCTGATGCTGACCAAGGCGGTCGAGCAGTTCCTGCGCGACGTCCAGTGGGGTCATCTCGACTACCTGTTGATCGACATGCCCCCGGGCACCGGCGATGTGCAGATGGGTCTGGCGAGGATGCTGCCGAGCACGTCGCTCGTGGTGGTCACCACGCCCGCCCTCGCTGCGCAGAAGGTTGCCCAACGCGCTGCCGACATGGCGCGGCGCAGCTTCCTCGAGGTGATCGGGGTCATCGAGAACATGAGCGCCTTCACCTGTGATCACGGCGAGTCCTACGCCCTGTTCGGCGAGGGCGGCGGCCAGGCACTCGCCGATGCGATCGACGCACCGCTGCTCGGCAAGGTGCCGCTGGAGGCGGCTGTCGCCGCCGGTGGCGATGCCGGCGATCCTGTCTCACTCGCCGGAACCGGCGCCGCAGCGGACGCGTTCCGCTCGATCGCCGCGCAGATCCTCGACGAGATCGCACCTCCCACGCCCCCAGCCGACGTCGACATGGCCGGCTGCACCGCACACGAGTACGAAGCGGTCACCCCCGTCAGCATCAGCCCCTGACACGTACACACGGTGTCAGGCACCAGGTGTACGTCCGAGCGGATCAGACGAGGTCGTCGTAGTCGGCGTCGCCGGGCATCGCGACACCGGTGATGCGACCGGCGGCGTCGCGACGGATCCTCGGGAGAACGCAGGGCGGGTTCTCGACGAGCGCGGCGGCGCCGAGCACGGTGGCCGCATCACGGTGCGGCTCGAGGAACTGGAGATTGACCATCGTCGGCGGCATCATCATCAGTTCACCGGCGGCCTGCATGCGCAGCGCCTCGGTGGGACGGATCCAGAGACTCTCGACGGTCTCCTTGTCGTCGTGCAACGGTTCCTGGTCGACCGGGAGCTCCGTGACGAAAAAGCGGGTGTCGAAACGGCGCTGCTCGCCGATCGGCGTGATCCAGTGGTCGACGTAGTACGTCGTCGACAGATCGAGCACCAGGTCGTCGCGTCGGCACAGCTCGACCAGCGACAGCGAGCTGTCGTGGATCTCGTGGCGATCCTCGTTGCGCAACTCGAGCGGTCCGCCATCGCGGCGCGAGGCCAGTAACACGCCTGCCTCCTCGAAGCACTCCCGGATCGCGGCCACCCAGTAGGCCAGGCCGCCGTGATCGATCCCGAGCTGCCGGCTGGCGGCCTCGTCATCGAGACCACGGCAGAACCGAGCAATGTCAGCGGCACCGTCCACGCCGTCGACCCGACCTCCGGGGAACACGAACATCCCGGCACCGAACACCGCATTGGCGGTGCGTCGCAGCATGAAGACTTCGATGCCGGGCTCACCATCGAGTGCGTCGCGCACCAACATCACCGTCGCTGCGGGATCGACAGGAACGAGTACGGGATCGATCGGCGACACCGAAGGCGGAGATGGAGGTTCCGGGACGTTCATACCTGCCCTACCGTAGGGACCATGACCACGGCACCACCCACCGCGCCGAACCAACCCGCTGACGCCCTCGACCACATCGGTCCCGGCACGCAGATCATCGTCCCGCTCGGCAACGGCGAGGCGACCGCCGTCATGGAGCAGATCGACGCGGCCGCGGCCGCCGGCGACCCGCGCATCGACGAGGTACGGGTCCACCAGATGCATGCGATCCACGATCGTCCGTACCTCGCGGGGGCCTACGGAACACGGCTCAAGCACATCTCGTACTTCCTGTCGCACGTGACCCGCCCGTACTTCGCCGACGGGTCGATCGGGCTCGTGCCCGCCCACTTCTCCGAGGTCTACGCGCTGATGCGGATGCGCACCGACGACCCGCTGGTCATCGCTGCTGCGTCGCCGCCCGACCGTCACGGCTACTTCTCGCTCGGCGTGTCGGCCGACTACACCTCGAGCTTCATCGGACGTGGCCGGTTCTTCCTCGAGGTCACCGACCACATGCCGCGCACGTTCGGACGCAACCAGATCCACGTGTCGCAGGTCGTCGGTTGGTGCCGCAGCGACCGACCGCTCGTCGAGGTGCCGCCCGCCTCCCCCGGCGACACCGACCACCGCATCGCCGCACTCATCGCCGAACGGATCCCGAATGGCGCCACCATCCAGACGGGCATCGGCGCGATCCCCAATGCGATCATGGCATCGCTGACCGACCACAAGGACCTCGGCATCCACACCGAATTGGTCTCCGACGGCGTGGTCGACCTGATGGAGTCCGGCGTGGTCAACGGTGTCCGCAAGCGACTGAACCGCACGAAGGCGGTGGGCACGTTCGCGCTCGGCACCGAACGGCTGCACCGCTTCCTCCACGAGAACACCGCGATCGAGCTGCACGCCGTGCGCTACGTGAACGATCCGCGCATCATCGCCAACGAGCACAACTTCGTGTCGATCAACGCGACGCTCACCGTCGACTTCCTCGGTCAGTGCGCGTCCGAGACGATCGGCGGCCAGTACTACTCGTCGTCGGGTGGCCAGAACGACTTCGCTCGTGGCGCGCTGTACTCGGAGGGTGGCCAGGGGTTCGTCGTCCTGCACTCGAGGACCTCGCGTGGCGACTCACGCATCGTCCCGCAGCTCGCTGCAGGCGACGTGGTGACCACGCCGAAGAACACCATCGACAAGATCGTCACCGAGTGGGGGGTCGCGGAACTCCGTGGCCGCTCGATTCGTGAGCGCACACGGGCGTTGATCGAAATCGCCCACCCCGATCATCGCGACGAACTGATCGCACAGGCGCAGGCGATCAACTACCTGTAGCCGCGCACGGCGACGACGGTCCGCTGTCCGTTGGGGTCAGGCGGTCTCGGCCGACGACGGTTCGTCGACCGGCGACGGTTCGTCGACCGGCGCCGACGTCTGCGCGTCGATCGTCGTGTTCGGGCGCGACCATGCGTACGCCATCGCTCCGCCGACCACGGCGACCATGATCAACCCGACGACCTGCCAGTGGTCGGTGAGGAAGACCGTGGCCTGGGCCTGCCGCTCGAGCGCCCAGTCGGTGATCGGATCGCCCTCCTCGCGGACGTCCACCCAGTAGAAGTACCAGAGCAGGTAGAAGCCCGACAGCAGCACGAAGAACGCCGCGATCCGGTCGACATACTGCAGGCTGCCGCGTAGCACCTTGAGCAGGCCGGTGTTCGCCGACGCCAGCGCGATGGTCAGCGCGCTGACCAGCAGCGCCATGCCGGCGCCGTAGGCGAGCATGTTGCCGACACCGGACACGACGCCGTCACGGCGGCTCGTGCTGAAGACCGTGGCGATGAAGAGCCCGATCGTGCATCCGATCGACGCCACCGCGTACGCAATGCCGTAGACGAACATGGCACCGACGGTCTGCTTGGGTCCACCGCTGCCGCCGGCATCGAGCCGCGGCGTCATGAACGGCAGCTTGTAGCCGACCAACATGGCGGCGCCGAGCACGAGCAGTGCCACCCCGATCGCACCTGTTGCGTACTTGGCGTTCTCGTTGATCCAGCTGGTGAAGTTGTAGGAGATGACCCCGGCGACCAGGAACACCGAGAGGAATCCGGCCGACACCGCTGCGCTGACGATCACGGCTCGGCGCATCGTTGCGCGCTGCGTGCCGGGCATGGAGCCCTGCAGACCGAGGAAGTACATCAGGTACGTGGGCAACAGGATGAACCCGCACGGGTTCACGGCCGCGACCATGCCGCGGATGAACGACAAGCTCATGCGTCGGCCCCGTCGACGGCGAGCAGGTCGGCGATCTCGGCGCGGAGCTCATCGGCGTCGAGTGGGCCGGTCTGCTCGACGATCGTGCCGTTGGAGGTGACGAACAGCGTGATCGGCATCGCCGTCGCGCCGATGGCGTCGGCGAGTTCGGCGAACTCGTCGCGGAACAAGTCGTACTCGACACCTCGTTCACCGGCGAAGCGCTCCATCACCTCGAGTGAATCGAGCGTGTTGACACCGATGAATCGGACATCGTCGGTCTCGGCGTCGACCTCGGCGAAGTCCGGGAGTTCCTTGGCGCACGGCGGGCAGGTCGAGTACCAGAGATTGACCACCAGCGGCTCGCCGACGAGGTCGCCGGTGGAGATCTCGTTGTCGTCACCGTCGATCAGCACGACGTCGGGGAACGGGTCACCCTGGACGTCGTCGTTGCCGAGCCCGTCGTCGGGGAACGTGATCACCGATTGAGGGTCCCGCAGGGTGGCGTCGACGGCCGTGTCGTCGCCGTCGGAGCTCTGGATCCAGACGAAGACGCCGACCACCGCGACCGCCACGAGCAGCGAGACGACGAGGAGTCGGGGACGGATTTTCACACCTCGGAGGCTACTGACACCGGTTGCGCCGACCGATTCGCCCCCTGGACTTGTTCGTGTTCGTTCACACGCGACCTTCCCAGGACGTTTGCGTCGCGCTTTCGGTGGAGGGGGTCACCGAAAGTGCGACGCAAACGTGGTTGGGGGGTCAGGCGACGGCGACGGGGAGCTCGACGGGGCCGAGTTCGTCGATCACCAGCTCTGGCCGCGGGTGCTTGGGCGGGCGTCCGCACGGTCGCTTGTTGGCGATGATCCGGCCGCCCGAGAGCAGCTCGCCGCCCCATACGCCCCACGGCTCCTCACGTTCGAGGGCGCCGGCGAGGCAGTCGGCCTGCAGGGGGCACAGGCCGCACATCGCCTTGGCGCGTGCGATGTCGATCACGTTGTCGGAGAAGAACAACGCGCTGAGGGTGCCGTGGCCGTCCGCGCAGCGAGCGACCGGTCGTCGGACCGGTTCGTCGCCGGGCGGTCTCGGACTGTCCGGCTCTCGCGGCTCGAGCAGGGCCGAGTCGCGGGGTTCGATGAGCGTGGAGCGGTACATGGTGTGGTCCTGTTCGAGGTCGTTGGATGAGATGGCGGAGTCGGAGTGGAAGTTGGGGGATTCCAGGAGGGTCATGGTCGGTGCCTTTCGGTGTTGCTGGATGGAGAAACGGGTCGGAAAAACCAACGAGGCCGCCGGGTCGGAACCCGGCGGCCTCGTGAGAGGTGATCTGACGTTGGTGTTACGTCAGAACTCCTACGAAGGAGCCGGGGCCGAGTCGCTTGGAGCCGGTGGTGTTGCCGGTGGTCGGGTTGTGCTCGGTCGACATGTGGTCGCAGCACACCCAGTTGCCACCGAACGACGGGTCCTGGAGCGAACCGTACGACAGGGTCGAGACCGACAGCGATGCTCCGTGGACACCGGCAGACGGACGCGGCGACGCCGAGCAGATGGTGGCGGTGGGCGTGATGCTCATCGTCGTTCCTCTCGTCTCGTCGTGTCGTCGCGGGCGCTGAAGTGCTGACCCGGATGGCTACACAACCACGTCGGTGGTGGGCAGGTCAAGGGAGTTTTGCGCACGTCGGCGAGAATTCGCACGCGAACGTTGGCCGTGCCCGGCCACACCGACAAGAGTGACGGCGTGGATCTCGCGTTGTTCGGCGTCGGTTGGATCCTGGGTTGGTTGCTGCTGTGGCAGCTGCGGCCATTGCCGACAGCCGGGCAGGATTCGGGCCCAACGACCGGTCGCCCGGCGATCGCCGTGGTCGTCCCGGCGCGCAACGAAGCGTCGGCGCTGCCACATCTGCTGCCCGGATTGGCGACGCAATTGCGACCGGGCGACGAACTCGTGGTCGTCGACGACCACTCGACCGACGCGACCGCTGACGTGGCCACGCGACTGGGCCCGCAGGTGGTGTGCCCGCCAGCACTTCCCGGCGACTGGCTCGGCAAGCCGCATGCGTGCTGGACCGGAGCGAGGTCGACCACGGCGCCGTTGCTGCTGTTCGTCGACGCCGACGTCCGTCCGGCACCCGACCTGCTCGACCGTGTGGCGCTCGCGGTCTCACAGCACCCCGACACCGTCGTGTCGGTCCAGCCGTGGCACGACACGGGCTCGTGGATCGAGCAGGCGAGCCTGCTCGCCAACGTGACCGCGCTGATGGGATCAGGGGGCTTCACGGTGGCAGGGTCGCGGCTCGCGCCGACCGTGGCCTTCGGCCCGGTCCTCGCAGTCGAGCGGGCAACCTACGACGCCGTCGGCGGGCACGCTGCGGTTCGGGCGCTGCACACCGAGGACATCGGCCTGGCCCGAGCGGTCGGTCGTTCGGCGCTATGGACCGGCCGGCCCGACACGTCGTTTCGCATGTACCCGGAGGGGCTCCGGCAACTCGTACAGGGCTGGACGCGCAGCATCGCCACCGGCGCCCGCTTCACCCCGTGGTGGCTGTCGCTCGCCGTGGTGCTGTGGGTGTGGTCGCTGGCCGGCGGCTGGCTGGCCGAGCCGCTCGTCTACCCGTTGAGTGCGCTGCAGTTCTGGATGCTCGGCCGGCGAGCCGGTTCGATGCACCCACTGACCGCCGCGCTGTACCCACTGGCGGTTGGCATCTTCGTGGTGATCTTCCTGCGCAGCCTGGTTGCGATGGTGTTCCGGCGAGACGTGACGTGGAAACAGCGTTCGGTCGCCGCACGTCCCGACTGACGGTTCAGAGATCGATCAGGATCTTGCCGATGTTGGCGTTGGCTTCCATGTGGCGGTGGGCGTCGGCGATGTTGTCGAAGGCATAGCGAGAGTCGACCACCGGGCGCAGCGCGCCGGTGTCGAACAGCGGGAGCACCTCGTCGATGAAGCGCTGGCTGAGTGCCAGCTTGCGTTCCAGCGGGCGCGCCCGCAGCGTGGTGCCGATCCACGTGATCCGCTTCGACAGGATCAACCCGACGTTCACCGAGGCCGTGGCGCCCCCCATCAGGCCGACCTGCACGATCGTGCCGTCCATCCGGACCGCTTTCAGGTTCCGATCGGTCTCCTCGCCGCCGATCACATCGAGCACGACGTCGACGCCGCCGGGGACCGCTTCGGCGAGCGCGCCGAGCCAGTCCGCCGGGCTGCGTTCGAGCACGACGTCGGCGCCGAGTTCGCGACAGGCGTCGACCTTGCCAGCGGAGCAGGTGACCGCGATGCGGGCGCCGATCGCCTTCGCGATCTGGATGCCCGCGGTGCCGACACCGGACGCACCGGCGTGCACCAGCGCCCAGCGGCCGCTGGTGAGCCCGCCCTGGACGACCAGGGCGTCCCAGGCCGTGAGGAACACCTCGGGAATCGCGGCTGCGTCGGCGGACGCGACCGATGCCGGGACCGGCAGGGCCTGTCGGGCGTGCGTGACGACCTTGCCGGCGTAGCACCCACCGGCCTCGATCCCCATCGCCCGGTCGCCGACCGACCACCCGGTGACGTCGGCTCCCACCGCCGAGACGACGCCGGCGAACTCGAGGCCCGGAATCTCCACCGACCGGTTCCGCGGGTCGGGGTACATGCCCATCCGCTGCAGGATGTCGGCACGGTTGATCGCGGTGTGTTCGACGTCGACGACGATGTCGTCTCGGCCGGGCGTCGGGTCGTCGACCTCCTCGATCGTCAACACCTCGGGGCCACCATGGGAGCGAAGGACCACTGCGCGCATCTGCCGGAACCTATCGGCTCCGGCAGATGGCATGGAGGTCCGGGGATTGGAGAACCCGGCCTCAGATCGCTGGCTGCTCTCGATCTCTCAAGATCCAACGTACCCCTGTGGGTATCTGAGGGGAGGGGCCGTTGGTCCCTAATCCGAGGAGTCTTCTCCCGCCGGCTCCGCATCGGGCTGCGGCACGAACACGCGCTCGCGGTAGTACGCCATCTCGCGGATCGACTCGCGGATGTCGTCGAGCGCCCGGTGCGAACCCTGTCCACGAGGTCGGTCGGCGTCGACACCGGGGTACCACCGCTTGACGAGTTCCTTCACGCTCGACACGTCGATCGAGCGGTAGTGCAGGTGGTTCTCGATGTCGGGCAGGTACGCAGCGAGGAACCGCCGGTCGGTTCCGATCGAGTTACCGCACAACGGCACGCTGCCAGGTTCGGGCACGTGCTGCTTGATGAACTCGAGCGTCGCCGCGCCCGCAGCCTCCAGGCTGACCTCGGAGGCCTTGATCTGTTCGAGCAGACCGGACTTGGTGTGCATGTCGACCACGAAGGGATCCATTGCGGCGAGGACCTCGTCGGGCTGGTGGATGACCAGGTCGGGGCCCTCAGCGATGATCGCCAGGTCATCGTCGGTGATGATCGTCGCGATCTCCACGATCACGTCGGACGTGTGATCGAGTCCGGTCATCTCCAGGTCCATCCACACCAACATCGACATCACTGTAGGGCCGAGATGCTGCGATCATGGGGCGATGTCCGCCTTTGCCGCCCTCCTCGCTCAGCCAGGCGTCGAAGAGGTCACCGAGCTGCGCGGTCGCATCGGATTCATGGCGTATCACGGCGGTGCGCTCGAAGCGATGACCGATGTGATCGCCCGTGAGGCCGCCGAGCGGGCCGATGCGTCCTGCTACAGCGTGATCCAGCCGCCCGGAATGCGCGACCACCTTCCCTCCATCCAGGTCAACCCGGACGAGTCCGCTGCGTTGGCCACGTTCGTCGAGCACGTCGACATCGTGATCACCGTGCACGGCTACGGGCGCCGAGGACTCTTCGGATCGCTGCTCCTCGGCGGCGGCAATCGTCCGTTCGCCGACCACATCGGCCGATCGCTGCGACGCAGGCTGCCGGCCTACGACATCCGCACCGAGATCGACACGATCCCCCAGCAGTTGCGGGGCTTGCATCCGGCGAATCCGGTCAATCTCCCGCGCGACGGTGGCGTGCAGATCGAGTTGCCGCCGCGGGTGCGTGGGTCGAGCCCGTTGTGGTGGGACTGGGAGGGTCCGGGTCTCACCCCGCACACCGAGTCGTTGATCGCGGGGCTGGCCGATGCCGCCACGTCGTGGACGCCCGCCGGCTCAGACGGGTAGGGCGATCTCGACCACGCCGCCGGGGCCGTCGGCGAGACCGATCGTGCCGCCGTGCGCCGTCACGATTCCACGGGCGATCGACAACCCCAGGCCGGCGGTGCCAGTGCCGAGGTCGCGTGCCGGATCGGCGCGGGTGAACGGCTCGAACGCCCGCTCGCGGAAATCCGCCGGGAAGCCGTCGCCCTGATCGACGACTCGCAGCGTTGCGGACCGCTCCGTCGACGCGATCTGGACGAGCACGACCGATCCTTCGGGGGCATGACGGATCGCGTTCTCCAGCAGGTTCCGGATCACCCGCGCGAGCTGCGGACCATCGGCCTCGATGCTGACCCGGCGGTCGGCCTCCAACAGCAGCGCTACACGCCGGGTCTCGGCCAACGGCCGCAGGGTCTCCATCGCCTCGTCGGCCAGTTCGGTGAGGTCGAGACGGGCACGGGTCATGGCGAAGGTGCCGCTGACGATCCGGCTGTGCAACTGCAGGTCGTCGACGAGCGAAGCCAGGGCCTTGATCTGACGCTCCATGCCCGACAGGTACGCATCCGGATCAGGGGCGACGCCGTCGCGGATCGCCTCGACCGACGCGCGCAACGCAGCGAGCGGGGTCCGCAGATCGTGGGAGATCGACGACAGCATCACCGCCCGCTCGCGTTCGACCGAGTCGAGGCGATCGACCATCAGGTCGAACATCGCGGCGGCCTCACCCAGTTCGTCGGAGCGCACGACGCCGGTCCGAGCGGTGAGGTCGCCGTCGGCGACGCGCATCGCCGCCTCGCAGATCTTCGATGCATCACGGGCAACTGGGCGAGCCATCATCATCGCGACCAGTGCGGCTCCCAGTACAGCGGGCACGAGCACCCACATCAGGAGGCGCTGGTCGTGTTCGTTGATGAACATCGACTGCGCGGCGATCGCGATCATGATCACCGCGACGCCGAGCACGGCGAGCATTGCAGCGACGAAACGGACGCCGATTCGATCGAACGGGCGCAGCCGCCGGCCTGGATGGCCCGGGGTGTTCACGGTTCGAACCGGTACCCGACGCCCCACACGGTGGTGATCCAGCGCGGGTGTTCGGGGTCGTCCTCGATCTTGTTGCGGATGCGACGCACGTGCACCGTGACCGTTGCAGGATCCTGCCAGTCGGGCGACGACTGCCACACCGACTCGAGGAGCTGCGCTCGGGAGAACACCTGCCGCGGTGAGGCGGCGAGGAACGCGAGGACGTCGAACTCCTTCGGGGTCATCTCGATGAGCCGGCCGTCGAGGGTGACCTGCCGGCTGAGCGGTTCCACCGTGAGTGCGCCGTGCACGATCGGACCGGGCGCCGACGGTTGGCGTCCGTTGGTGCGACGCAGCACGCCGTTGACGCGTGCGGCGAGCTCGCGAGGCGAGAAGGGCTTCACCACATAGTCGTCGGCGCCGAGTTCGAGGCCGGCGACCCGGTCGGACTCCTCCGCCCGAGCGGTCAGCATGATCACCGGGACGTCGCTGGTGGCACGAACGCGGCGCAGCACGTCGAGGCCGTGCACGCCCGGCAGCATCATGTCGAGCACGACGAGGTCGGGTGGGTCGGCGTCGAGCAGTGCGAGCGCGGTCGTTCCGTCCCCGGCCTCGGCGACCTCGTGGCCGTCACGGCGGAGATAGCCGACCACCACTTCGCGCACGGTCGGCTCGTCGTCGACCACCAGCACCTTCGTCATGGGAACAGCCTCGCCCCTCGCACCCCCGCGTTCAACCCTTCGACCAGCAGTTTCCCGATCGTTCCGACGCCGTCCCCCGCCCGAAATTCGGAGGGATCGTTGCGCCCAGTGCAACGTTCGCTCCGAATTTTCGAGGTGGTGTGGCGTGCTCGAGCGGCGTGGTGACGCGTCAGGGGGCGAGGCGGGAGATGGTCCACGGTGCATCGACGCCGTCGCGTCGATAGCGGAGGCGGTCGTGGAGGCGGCTCGGCCGTCCCTGCCAGAACTCCCACTCGAACGGCACCAGGCGCCAGCCTCCCCAGTGCGGTGGACGGGGCACCGGGTGGTCGGCGAAACGCTCGTCGAACGCAATGACCCGCTCCTCGAGCACCGAACGGTCGGCGATCTCGTCGCTCTGAGGCGACGCCCACGCCCCGAGTTGGCTGGCGCGCGGCCGCGACGCGAAGTACGCATCACTTTCGGTATCGGACACCCGCTGGACCGTCGCACGGAGCCGGACCTGACGATGCAGGTCAAGCCACGAGAACACCGCCGAAGCGGCCGGCACTGCGTCGAATTGGCGGCTCTTCGCACTCTCGTAGTTCGTGAAGAAGATCAGACCACGTTCGTCGACGGTGCGCACCAGCACGATCCGCGCGTCCGGTACTCCGTCGGCGTCGACGGTGGCCACGGTCATCGCATTCGGTTCGGCGACCCCGCCCTCGGAGGCCTCGTCATGCCACCGATGCCACTGTGCCACGGGGTCGGCATCGACGTCACCGATGTCGATGCCCGCCGTCTCGTACTGGACGCGCCGGCCCCACAGCTCGGCGCGCTTGTCGGGTGCGGCCCAGTCGGTCACCGGTCATCCACCTTCGTTACCGGTGGCGGGTCGATCCGTTCGATGCCACGCATGTACGGCCGCAGGACCTCGGGCACGGTCACCGAGCCGTCCGCGTTGCGATAGTTCTCGACGATCGCCGCCCACACCCGAGGAACTGCCAGGGCGGAGCCGTTGAGTGTGTGGACGAACTCGGTGCCCTTGATCGCCTTGCCATCGGCATCGTGACGCTTGAACCTGATGTTGCCGCGACGAGCCTGGTAGTCGCTGAACCAACTGATCGATGAGACCTCGAGCCAGGCGTCGGCGCCGGGCGCGTAGACCTCGATGTCGAAGCTGCGATGGTGGCTCTGGCCCATGTCGCCGGTGCAGATCTCGATGATGCGGTAGGGCAACCCGAGACCGGCGATCGCCCGTTCGGCGCGTGCAACCATGTCGGTGAGCAGCGCCGGCGCCTGCTCCGGTGTGGCGAACGCGAGGATCTCGACCTTGTCGAACTCGTGCGCTCGCAACATGCCGCGGGTGTCGCGCCCCGCCGAGCCGGCCTCGCGTCGATACGACGCGCTGTGGGCCATCACCCGGATCGGCAGCGCCGTGTCGTCGAGCGTTTCGTCTGCGTAGATCGACGTGAGCGGCACCTCGGCCGTGGGGATGCACCACAGGTCGTCGCGTTCGATGGCGTAGGCGTCGTCGGCGAACTTGGGGAGCTGCCCGGTGGCTGTCAGGGTGGCCGTGCTCACCAGCGACGGCGGTCGCACCTCCTCGTGCACGTCCGCGTTGAGGTCGAGGCCGTACTGGCACAACGCCCGTGCGAGCGTCGCACCGGCCCCTCGTTGCATGGTGAACATGGCGCC
>DATKXG010000117.1:0-2453 GCA_035529175.1 Ilumatobacteraceae bacterium | reverse complement strand
CCTCGGACACCAGCACCCGAAGATGATCCAGGCGATCAAGGACCAGGCCGACGTGCTGTGCATGGTGGCGCCGCCCTTCGCCAACGACCAGCGCAGCGAGGCCGGCCGGCTGATCGTCGAGAAGGCGAACCGGGACGGCGCAGGCGGTCATTTCGAGAAGGTGTTCTTCACCAACGCCGGCGCCGAGGCAGTCGAGAACGCCGTACGTCTGGCGAAGGGGTACACGGGCCGGATGAAGGTGTTGTCGGCCTATCGCAGCTATCACGGCGGCACCGCCCTGAGTGTCGGGCTGACCGGCGAGCCGCGACGCCTCGAGAACGAGCCGTCGGTGCCCGGGCTCGTGAAGTTCTGGGGGCCGTACCCCTACCGCTCTGCCTTCCACTCGTCGTCGCCGGAGGAGGAGACCGAGCGGGCGTTGCAGCACCTGCGCGACACGATCGTGATGGAGGGCACCGACAAGGTCGCCGCGATCATCTTCGAATCGGTGGTCGGCACCAACGGCATCCTGGTGCCGCCGCCCGGCTACCTGGAAGGGCTGCGCGCGCTGTGTGACGAGTTCGGGATCGTCTGGATCGCCGACGAGGTGATGGCCGGATTCGGGCGCGCCGGCCAGTGGTTCGCGTGGCAGAACTGGGACGCCCAACCGGATCTGATCTGTTTCGCCAAGGGCGTCAACTCCGGCTACGTCCCACTCGGGGGCGTGGTCATCTCGTCCGCAATCGCGCACGCCTACGACAACCGGATGTTCGCCGGCGGGCTCACCTACTCGGGTCACCCGCTCGCCTGCGCGACCGCCGTGGCGAGCATCGGCATCTTCGAGGACGAGGGGGTGCTCGCCCACGCCCGCCACCTGGGCGACGACATCATCGGGCCCGCACTGCGCGACATGGCCGAACGCCATGCGTCGGTCGGCGAGGTGCGCGGCCTCGGCGTCTTCTGGGCAGTTGAGCTCGTCACCGATCCGGCCACCCGCGAACCCGCCCCACCGGCGACCGTCGGCGCCGTGGTCGCCGAGTGCAAGCGAAACGGCCTGTGGCCACTGTCGGCTGGCAACCGCATCCACGTCGTGCCGCCCTGCAACACCCCCGACGACCTGGCCCGCAACGGCCTCGCCATCCTCGACGCCGCGCTCTCCGTCGCCGACGACGCCATGTCCTGACCCGTTCTCGTGAACTCGTGCGCGAATAGTTCCGCAACGAGTTCACGAGAACGGGTTGGGCGGTGGCTTGCTGACCGAGGTGGCGTAGGTTGCGGCCATGTCGGAGTTGGCACCTGAGCAGCGGCTCACCCTCCATCTGCGTTCGTGGGTCGGCGCATGGCCGGCACCTTCCGAGGGCGTCAACGTCGTCGGTGATCCGTCCCGGCTCGAGCCGACCTGGGACGGTTCGGTCAGGAAACTGCAGGGCGTCGGCGACGGTCGCTCGACCGTGATCGCGGTTCCACCGGATGCCGTCGGCGCCGTGGCCGACGCGATCGCCGACGACCTCGCGAGGGTGGGTCTCGGCGACGAGCTGGGAGAGATCCTCGGGGTCGGTCCCGCCGCGTTCGGACACGGGGTCTTCCGCACGACCGAGCACGTCGACGACACGATCGACGACCTCGGCGACTGGTTCGAACGCCAGACGCCCGAGCTGCCCGACTGGCTGGCCCCGTTCAACGGTCCGCGGCTGGTCGCCTTCGACGACGGCGGCCGCCCGATCGCCAGCGTGGGCATCAAGGTCCACGATCGCTTCGGCCAGGAACTCTCCGTGGTCACCGAGGAGGCGGCCCGAGGGCGTGGCGTCGCCCGCCGGTTGGTCGCCACGGCGGCGCGACGCATCCTCACCGAGGGCGCCGTGCCGACCTATCTCCACGCACCGGACAACACCGCCAGTGCCCGTGTGGCCGACGCGGTCGGCTTCGCCGATCGGGGCTGGACCGTGTGGGGCCTCTGGCCTCGCGGTTGACCGGCTCGCTCCGCCGTTCTCGTGAACAAGGTGCGCACCTGGTGCGCACCTTGTTCACGAGTTGGACGGCTTCAGCGGATCGTCACTCGCCGCCTTCGTTGAGCGTCACCTCGATCGGCTCGAAACCGTCACCGAACAGATCGCGCTCCATGTCGGCGAGCGAGACGACGAAGAGGGCGGCACGCCGCGCTCCCTGACGGATCATGGCCGATCGGTCACGAACGGGCAAGCGTTTGGTCCCGGAGCGCGGGGATCACGTGCTCGCCGTACTGTGCGAGCGTGTGGTCCTTGCCGTCGTGCTGGAGATAGATCGCGAACTGGTCGACCCCGAGATCGGCGAGCGCGTGCAGACGCTCGAGTTGGGCCTCGACCGGGCCGAGGATGCAGAAGCGGTCGACGATCTCGTCGGGCACGAACGTCGTGTGGACGTTGCCGACCTGGCCGTGTTCGTTGTAGTCGTAGGCCTGACGGTCCTTGATGTAGTCGGTGAGTGCCGCAGGTACCGGC
>DATKXG010000116.1:0-4232 GCA_035529175.1 Ilumatobacteraceae bacterium | reverse complement strand
CGAGGCGTTCGCCGCCAGCGCGTTCACCGTGCACGAGACGTTCCACACCCAGCGGATCGAGCACGCGTTCCTCGAACCCGAGTCGACGGTCGCAGTGCCGACCGGCGACGGCGGCGACCGAACGCTGCACGTCTACTCCGGCGGCCAGGGCGTGTGGGACGACCGCAACGACATCGCCGCTGTGCTCGACGTCGATCCTGCGCGGGTGACCGTCGAACTGGTCTCGAACGGCGGTGCGTTCGGCGGCAAGGAGGACATGAGCAACCAGGCCCAGACCGCGCTCGCCGCCTGGAAGCTCGGTCGCCCGGTGAAGTGCACGCTGTCACGCGAGGAGAGCTTCCGGATGCACGCCAAGCGGCATCCGATCGAGCTGGAGTACTGGGCCGGCTGCGACGCCGACGGGCGTGTCACTGCGTTGAAGGTCCGTGGCATCGGTGACTCCGGCGCGTACGCGAGCGTCGGCATGAAGGTGCTCGAGCGAGCGGCTGGTCACGCGTGCGGGCCATATCGGTGGCCGTCGCTCGACATCGAGACGATCGCCGTGCGCACCAACAACCTCGTGTGCGGCGCGTTCCGCGGGTTCGGTGCCAACCAGGCGCAGTTCGCGATGGAGGGTGTGCTCGATCGCCTCGCCGAGCAGGTCGGCATCTCGGGTTGGGAGATCCGCAAGCGCAACGTGATCCGCCCGGGTCAGGAGTGGGGCCCCGGCCAGATCATGGACGACGGTGCCGGCGGCGCCGAAGCGTGCCTCGATCAGATCAAGGCGTCGTACGACGATGCGATCGCCGCCGGCAAGGCGGTCGGGCTCGGACTCGGATTGAAGAACTCGGGCCTCGGCAACGGGTTCCGCGAGGTGTCGAAGGCGGTCATCCGGTTCCTGCCCCCTGTCGGCGACGCGCCCGGACGGATCGAGGTGCGTCACGGCTGGACCGAGATGGGCCAGGGTGTGCACACCGTCGCGCTGCAGGTGGCAGCACAGGAGTTGGGTGTCGACCCCAACCGGATCGACGTGATCGTCGACACGACCCGCGAGCTGGGCTTCGGCCAGACGACCGGATCACGCGGCACGCTGATGGTGGCCGGCTCGGCCAGTGACGCCGCGGCCGCGGCGCTGGCGGGCGGGTGTGAGATCGGTGTCGACTACGAGGGTGAATACGTCGTCGACTGGACCCAGAAGCTCGGTGATCCGTCGGTGACCAATCCGACGATCCACGCTGTGTTCAGCTTCGCCGCGCAGCTGGTGATCGCCGACCCCGACACCGGTGAGATCGAGAAGGTCGTCGCTGTCCATGACGTGGGCAAGGCCGTCAACCCGACCCTCGTCGAGGGCCAGGTCGAGGGGTCGGTGCACATGGGCCTGGGGTACGCGCTGACCGAGGAGTTCCCGACCGACCCCGAGACGGGCTTCCCGACGAACATGACGCTGCGGTCGCTCGGCATCCTGCGGGCCAAGGACGTGCCGGAGATCGAGGTGCAGCTCGTCGAGGTGCCCCAGCCCCGTTCGCCCTACGGCATCAAGGGCGTCGGCGAGATCGGCCTCGTGCCGACCGCACCCGCGGTTGCCGCCGCCCTCCACGCCGCCGACGGCGAGTGGCGCAACGTCTTGCCAATGGGCCTCCCCACACGCCGGACGTGACCCCTGCTGCCATCCCGTTTGCGTGACGGTTCGGGTGGACCGGGTCACCGGAATCGCAACGCAAACGGGGTTTGGCTGACGGGTCAGGTGGCGGGGGAGTCGCCGAGGAGGTAGCGGGGGCCGGTCCCGCGAGCGGCGGCGATGTCGTCGGGGTTGTACAGCGCGCAGGTGTCGAGGCTGAGGCAGCCGCAGCCGATGCACCCGTCGAGCTTCTCCTTCATCGATTCGAGCAGTGCGATGCGCTCGTCGAGGATCGGTTGCCACGACGCGGCGAGCTTCGCCCACTCGCGCCGGTTCGGTGTGCGACTCGACGGCAGCGAGTCGAGCGCAGCCTTGATCTCGCCCAGGCTGAGCCCGACCCGTTGGGCGACCTTGATGAACCCGACCCGGCGCATCACATCCGCCGCATACCGCCGATGGCCGGCTTCGGTGCGCTCGCTGACGATCAAGCCGTTGGCCTCGTAGAAGCGCAGCGCCGACGTCGCCACACCCGACCGGGCGGCGACCTCACCGACGGAGAACGTTCGCCGGGATTCGCCCTTGACTTCAACCATTGTTGAAGTTTTACCGTGCACGTTCATGGACGCAACCCTCAGCCCCGACCTCGAACGCCACCCCGACCTCCACCCCGATCTGCACCTCGACGACCTCCCCGTCGGCACCATGAAGATGATCAAGGCCGACGGTCACCGCGTGTGTCTCGTGCGCACCAGCGATGGTCTGCACGCCATCGACCACGCTTGTCCCCACGAGGGGTACGGCCTGACCCAGGGCGAGCTCGACGGCGACCTCGTGACCTGCGCGTGGCACAACTGGAAGTTCCGGGTCACCGATGGTGTCTGCGTGCAGGGCGAGGAAGGGGTCCAGACCCACCACGTCGCGGTCGCCGACGACGGCGCCGTCCAGGTGTCGATCAACCGGCCCGATCCCGCGTCCCGACGTCCGCAGTTGTTGGCGAGTTTGCGCAGCGGCATCGAGCGTGAGTACACGGGGCAGGTCGCACGCGACGTCGTCCGGCTCCTCCAGGCCGATGCCAATCCGGGCGAGTTGATCTGGGAAGCGATCGCCCACGGCGCTCCCCGGGCCGAGTTCGGCTGGGGACACTCGATCGCATCCGCCACCGACTGCCTGGCGATGATCGGCCTGTACGAGGGCGACCAGCGGGCGTTGCCGATCGTGCAGGGGATCATGGGCATCGCCGAGTCGGAACGCAATCGTCCGGTCAATCCGCTGCCGGATCCCTCCTCGGCGCAGGAGTCCACCGCCGCCGCCTTCGGGGCTGCGATCGAGGCCGAGCGGACCACCGACGCGCAGGCGCACGTGCTCGCCGCGATCGAGCGTGGCGACGGTGCCGATGACCTTCGCCCATGGTTCACCTCGGTGGTGAGCGACCATCACCTCTCCTACGGCCATGGCGCGATCTACACCCAGAAGGCCTTCGAGCTGCTCGACATGATCGGCTGGGATCGTGCGGCGACCGTGCTGCCGCACCTCGTGCCGACCCTCGTGTACGGAACCCGCGAGGACAAGCTGCCGTACATGCGCCCCTTCATGAAGGCGCTCGCGGGCGTCGATCTGGCCGCCATCGCCGACATCACGCCGGCCGCTGGGTGGTCCGACGACGGATCGTTGCTGGCCGCGCTGCTCGGCGATCGACGCACGGCGCCCGTCGAGGCCACGGTGGCAGCGCTCCGGTCGGGTGCGTCGGTCGACGACGTGCTCGACGTCGTCGTGCGGGCGGTCAGCGAGCGCATGCTGCGCTACGACGCCGCGGGCGAGTTCGACTTTGCCGACGACTTCGGCTGGCTCGACATCACCCACGGGTTGACCTACGCCAACGCGGTGCGCTGGCACCATGCCAACGCTGTCGACGAGGGCGGAGTGGCCTCGCCTGACCTGCTGCGCCTGGTGCTGTTCACGACGTTCCTCGCGCAGTGGACCGGGCGCCACGAGTGGCACACGCGGGTGGGTGAGCGCGATGTGGTCGAGCCGCTCGCGCCCGACCTCGCGGCCTACGGCGCCGAACTCCAGCGCCAATCGCTGCTCGACGGGACGACGGCGTTCATCGTCCACGCCCACGCGGTCAAGACGTCACGAGCGGCGGCGCTCGAGTCGGCGCGTTCGGGCTCGACGCTCGCGCTCGACGCGACCGCCCGATTCATCGCCGCGCCCAAGCTCGAACGCTTCGTCGCCGCCACGGTCGCCCGCTCGATCGATTTCCTCAACGGGCGCACCCAGCGCGACTGACATCACGTTTGCGTCGCACTTCTGGTGGGGCGGGTCGCCCGAAGTGTCACGCAAACGGTTACTCGCGGGGGTCGCTGGCAGGGCGGGCGAGGATCTCGTAGAGCTGGCGCTTGGTGTCCTCGAGCACCTTGGTCGCGGCGTCGCGCTGATCGGCCGAGCCGAAGCGGGCGATCTGTCGGACCTGGCCACCGAGCTCCGACATCAGGCGCTTCATGTCGCCGCGTCCGCCGGTGCCGGACTGGTTCCACGGCTCGTCGGCGTCGTCTCCCTGCGCGTCGCGGAGTTCGGCCAGCATCTGGCGCCCGCGATCGGTGAGACCGAACTGGCGCTTGCCGTCGACCTCGGTCGA
>DATKXG010000115.1:0-2516 GCA_035529175.1 Ilumatobacteraceae bacterium | reverse complement strand
CCGTCTCGGGCAGCGGCACCATCGGTTCCACCGGCGGCGCATCGGCGGCCAGGCCCTCGGTGTAGACGCCCCCGGCGAGGATGGCGTCGGCGGCACGGCGAAGCCGCAACGCGTCGAGCGGCTTGATCAACCAGCCCTCGGCGCCGCTGCGACGCGCCAGGTGGAGATCGGCGCGGCGATCGAGGAGCATCAGCACCGGGACGTGGTCGACGACGCCCGCGGACTCGTCGAGCCGCAGCGACATCGTCACCGCCATCGCACCCATCGATCCGACCTGCAGGTCGAGGATCGCGAGGTCGGGCATCCGCTCGGCGACCTGGCCGGAGACCGCTCGACCTTCCCGGCACACGGTGAAGTGGACGTCGTCGTCGCCGAGTGCGGCGATGACCTCGTCGACGATCCAGTCGGCATCGGTGGCAAGCAGGATGTGCACGACGGAGACGCTACCCGTCGAGGACCGGATGGTCGAAGAGATGCGCGGCGATCACCATCAGCCCGGCGAGGTCGTGCACATCGCTGTCGAGCAGCGGGAGCACCACGAGACGTTCGCCGCCGACGATCTCGGCGAGCGGTGCGATCACCGCGAGCTCGAGGTCGCGCATGGTGCGCAGGGCAGCGACGTTGTCCCACAACAGGCCCAACGTCTCGTCGCCAGTGCGTCGCGCGTCGGCGGCGGCGGCGATCGCGTCGGCTGCGGAGCCGGCGCCGAACTCGGGGTGGGCCCGGTTGACGATCGCCGAGGTGACCCCCACTCCCTGGTCGACCAGCTGGTTGGCGAACCAGACCGCCTCGTCGATCGTGTCGTGGCGAGGTGCGGCCACGACCACGAACGAAGTCTCCGGCGCCCGGATCAGCCGCACCACGTCGTCGGCCCGTTCACGGAAGCCGGTCTCCATCCCGGCGAACGCTTGGAAGAACGCCACCGAGTCGGCCAGCACGTCCGAGCCGACCACCTTGCCGATCGCCTTCAGGATCGGTTGTGTCGCCGTGCCGATCACTCGCAGGCCCCCACGCGTCGGCAGCATCAGCAGACGGAACAGACGGTGATCGAGAAAGCGGGCGAGCACCCCGGGCGCCTCGAGGAAGTCGAGCGCATTGCGGCTCGGCGGCGTGTCGACGATCACCAGGTCGAAGCGGTCGTCGCCGTGCAGTTCGTGCAGGGTCTCGGCCGCCATGTACTCCTGGGTGCCGCTCAGCGCCCCGGCGATGTTGCGGTAGAACGGGTTCGTCAGGATGCGTTCGATCTGCTCCTCGGAGTCCGCGTGCCGCCGCACCAGCCCGTCGAAGGTGGCTGCGGTGTCGAGCATCATCGCCCACAGCTCGCCACCGGGCGCCCACGCCTCGTCGGTGTCCAGATCGATGCGCTGGGGCACGGAGGCCAGTCCGTCCACGAGGCCGAGTGCATCGGCCAGACGGCGCGCGGGGTCGATCGTGACCACGACGGCGCGTCGACCACGACGGGCGGCCTCCAACCCGAGCACCGCCGCCGTGGTGGTCTTGCCGACCCCGCCCGAACCGCAGCACACGATCACGCTCGACGCGTCGATCACATCACCGTCGGCGCCACTCGGTGCGATGTCGGAACCCGCGATCACGTTGGCACCCCGATGCCGCCACGGAGCACACCCGCCAGCTCGCGGATGTCGGCGGCGGTCAACCCGGCGACGAGCCGCGCCGGCAGGGTCACCTTGGGAATCGGCAGTTCGGCGGCGAGCCGGGCGATCTCACCGGACTCCATCTCGCGACGCGACCGCCGGAACGCAGCGGCATCCACCAGATCCTGCGCCATCGCCGGGTCGAGATGGGCGGTCGCGGCGCGAACGGCGGCGTCGTCGGGGAGTGCATCACCGACGTCGACGGCGTTGACCACCACCGGACCGAGTTGCACGCCGACGTCGTCCTCGAGGGCGAACGCCGTCTCGACCACCTCGTTGACCGGGGTGGTCTCGGGCAGGGTGACCAGCACCACTTGGCAGCGCTCGGCGTCGTGGAGCAGTTCGAGCACGTCGTCGGCCTGCGCTCGCACGGGACCGGAGCTGACGGCATCGGCCAACCCCGCGGCCGCAGTGAGGAAGGTGATCGCATGTCCAGCGGCCGGGCCGTCGACCACGATCAGGTCGTAGTCACCCGATCGTTCCAGCTGCTTGATCTTGCCCAGCACGACGATGTCGTCGATCCCGGGCGCCGCCGTCCCGACGACGTCGATCACCCCCGTGCGGTTCAATCGCTTGGCAATTCGGGCGAATCCGTGGTCGCGCAGGTACTCGTCGAGCGCGTCCGGCGCCGAGATCGCCAGCACCTCGACGTCGGGCAGGAGTTCGGCCAGCGCCGGCTTCCCGTCGAGTTCGACCACCAGCACGCGGCGACCTGCATCCGATGCGGCACGGGCGATCACAGCCGTTACCGTGGTCTTCCCCACACCGCCCTTGCCCGCCACCACGACGACGCGGGCAGCAGTCAACGACTGCAGCGGGAACTCGCTCTCTGGAGGCACCTGTGCGAAGACTAGCGATCGG
>DATKXG010000114.1:0-3842 GCA_035529175.1 Ilumatobacteraceae bacterium | reverse complement strand
TGCCCGACGACGACCTGATGCCGCTGTTGACCGCGGAGATCGACGCGGTCGACGGGGTGTCGGTCGAGAGCATCCGGGTGGTCGATCCGGATCGGACCGACGCGAGCCTGTCAGCACTGGCACTCGGCGCGGCGATCGCGGAGAGCGAGCCTGCCGAGCGCCTCGAGGTGATGGTGGGCGGCATCCGGCGCTTCGCCGAGACCGACTGGGTGGTCGTGCTGGACAACGGCGACCCGATCGCCCAGCTCGGCGCGCCACCCGAGATCGGATGGCTCACCGCGTTCCTCGCCGGCAGTGAGCACCTCGACGGGCTCGACGACTCGGCGCCGAGCGACCTGCTCTGGGGTCACATGATCACGTCGGCGCTGACCGTCGCTGCCGGTCGCACCGGCAACCCGATCCACGAGCGCGAGCGCGTGCGGTTCTCGCTGCTGCTCCGGCTCGCCGACGCGCTGGTGTCACAACACCCAGTTGCGTGACCGTTCGACGGCGCGCAACCACTGCCCGTGGAGCGCGTCGGCCACGGTGCGGTCGGCCTGGGGCGTGAACTCGGCGTCGAGGCCCCACTGCTCGCCGACCTCGGCGATCGACGCCCACACACCCTCCGCCAGACCGGCGAGATAGGCCGCCCCCAACGCCGTGGTCTCCTGATCGACGGGTCGCTGGACGTTGACGCCGAGCTGGTCGGCCTGGAACTGGCACAGTACGTCCATCACCGAGGCGCCACCGTCGACGCGTAACTCGACGAGCGGTGTCCCGCTGGCTGCGGTCATCGCGTCGACCACGTCGCGGGTCTGGTAGGCCATCGCCTCGACCACCGCTCGGGCGATCTCGGCGCGTCCGGTCCCGCGGGTGATGCCCACGATCGTGCCGCGGGCGTACGGGTCCCACCACGGTGATCCGAGCCCGGTGAATGCCGGCACCACGTACACACCGCCGGTGTCGTCGACCGATTCCGCCAGCGGCCCGGTCTCGGCGGCGTCGTCGATGATACGCAGGCCGTCGCGCAGCCACTGCACCGCAGCGCCGGTGACGAAGATCGACCCCTCGAGTGCGTAGTGGGTGGTGCCGTCGGCGAGGGTCCATGCCACGGTGGTCAGCATCCCCTCGGTCGGTGGCGGGCACGTCTCGCCGACGTTGAGCAGCACGAACGACCCGGTGCCGTAGGTGTTCTTCGCCATGCCGGGCGTGACGCAGGCCTGGCCGAACAGCGCGGCCTGCTGGTCGCCGGCGATGCCACTGATCGCGATGCCCTCGGGTACCCCGCAGTCGGACGACGTTGTGCCGATGCGCCCGCTCGACGGGACGAACTCGGGCAGTGCGGCGATCGGGACGCCGAGCAGCTCGCAGAGTTCCGGATCCCACGAACACGAGCGGATGTCGCACAGCATGGTCCGGCTCGCGTTGGTGGCATCGGTGACGAAACGTCGCCCGCCGGTGAGGTTCCACACCAGCCACGTGTCGATCGTGCCGATGGCCAGATCGTCGTCGACAGGGATGTCGCGGTGCTCGAGCAGCCACGCCGCCTTGGTGCCGGAGAAGTACGGATCGAGCACCAGCCCGGTGCGTTCCCGGATCAGCGCGAGGTGGCCTGCGGCGGCCAGTTCGTCGCAGCGCGACGCGGTGCGACGGTCCTGCCACACGATCGCGTTGCCGTAGGTTTCGCCCGTCGACCGGTTCCAGGCGAGGACGGTCTCGCGCTGGTTCGTGATGCCGATGGCGGCAACGTTCGCTCGGCCGACCTCGTCGATCACCTCGCGCAACGTGGTGGCGGCGACGTCCCAGATCTCGTTGGCGTCGTGCTCGACCCAACCGGGGGCGGGGAAATGCTGGGCAAACTCGCGGTACGCGGCGACGGGGGGTCGAGCATCGACGAAGACTGCACGGCTGCGCACGCCGGTGGTTCCCGCGTCGATCGCGATCACGCAGCGAGGGTCGTCTGATCGGGTCATCAGCGCTTCCGCCGGCTCGACGACTTGGGGCGACTGCCGCCCCCTGCGGTGCGACTCGTCGGCGCGGGTTTCGGCCGTGGTTCGTCGTCGGAGCGGGCGCTCGCCGCAGACGACGAGGCGCCCTCGGAGGTCTTCGCCGCGCCGCGCACGTCCTTCAGGCGCGTTCGCTGGTACCCGAACTTCGCCATCGCTGCACCGAACGCCAGGTACAGCGGTCCGCTGATCAACACGCCGGCGACCGCACCCAGCACGTTGTCGCCGCGGAAGAACACGACGAAGACCGCAGACATGATCGCCGCGTAGATCAACCATTCACGGATCAATCGATTCCAGGGAACCGGTCGGCTGCTGTCCCACGCCATGGGCACGTCCTAGCAGCGTCCGCTGTGGTCGTCCAACATCGAGCGCGGCCGGATCGATGCGGGAGACGTCACCGGTTCGGCGAGGGGATGGCCGGGAACGCCGGTTGGGTGGATTCGACGAGGCCCGGATAGTCGTACTGGGTGAGCGGACGATCGCTGAGCTCGCCGTTGCCGAGCGGCCACACCCGCCGTTCACCGTCGACGCGCAACTGAACGGACCGTACGCCCTCGATGTCGGTCGCCGTCGACACGATCTGGGCAACGGCGAGGCGAAGACCGTCCGGCGTGAGGTCGTCGAACACGTCGTTGAGGTCGACGGTGAGCACCTGACCGACCGACCGCGCATCGAGGAGTTCGACATCGGCGGGAATGGCGGTGTCGAGCTGGGCGTCGCGTTCGTCGGCGTTCGGCCCGGCGAACAACGATTCCAGCACCGAGCCGGCCGCCGGCGGGACGTCTCGCTGCACCGATCGCAGCCGTTGCGGCGCCTCGACGTCGGGTGGCGCCAGCAGGTAGATGCGGTTCGCTCCCGCCGCCTCGTCTCCCGTCGCCGGTTCGCCGAAGACGTCCGCACGTTCGTCCGGAAGATCGTTCGGCGACGCCTCGGGTTGGATCGAACACCCCGCAAGCGCGGCCAGCGCGAACAGCGCCGTCGCGGCGACCCGCCTCATTCGTCGAGCTCCGCGGCCATCAGCTCGATCACGAACCGGGCGCCGGGTTCGCCGTCGAGACGGTCCTCGACCCAGACGCGTCCACCATGCATCCGAACATGCTCGTCGACCAGCGACAATCCGAGCCCTGCTCCCTCGCTGCCGGTGCGCCGGCCGGCGCCGCCGCCACGGGCGAACCGCTCGAACACGAGGTCGCGTTCCTCCTCGGCGACACCTGGCCCGTGGTCCTCCACGGCGATCAGGATGTGCGACATCGGTTCGTCGTCGGGGTTGATCACCGTGATCGAGACCTCGGGGTCGCCGCCGCCGTAGGCGCGGGCGTTGTCGATCAGATTCGCGATGACCCGCGCAAGACGGCGCCGGTCGCCGCGGATCAGCGCGAGTTCGGCGCGCTCGGACACGCGGACCGGGGTGTCGGGGACCGAGCTGACAGCCACGGCCTGGCGGACGAACTCGGCGGCGAGCAGCTCCTCCATGTGCAAGCGGATCGCGCCGGCGTCGAAGCGGGAGATCTCGAGCAGGTCCTCGACCAGGCCTTGGAACCGGACGACGTCGCTCGCGAGCAGGTCGAGTGCGGCCTGCGACCGTTCGGGAAGTTCCTCGCGGCGTGCCTGCATCACCTCGACCGACGCGGAGAGCGTCATCAGCGGCGATCGGAGCTCGTGGCTGACGTCGGACGCGAACCGCGCGTCTCGCTCGACGCGCTGCTGAAGCGCTGCGGCCATGTCGTTGAACGACTCGGTGAGGATCCGCAGGTCCGGATCGTCGGTGGTCTCGAGCCGGGTGTCGAGACGGCCGCCGGCGATCGCGGATGCGGCCTGCGCCGCCGTTCCCAACGGCCGCACCGCTCGCCGGGC
>DATKXG010000113.1:0-4478 GCA_035529175.1 Ilumatobacteraceae bacterium | reverse complement strand
CAGTTCTTCTGGCTGTGGGCACCGATCAACTTCGACACGTTCTCGACGCACTTCGACGTCAACGAGCTCTTCGACGGCAAGCGTTGGCACGAGACCGGCTTCATCGCCCCGGTCGCCGGGCCCGACGGTGCCCCTCCACCCGAGGCGATGCGTGCCGTGGACTACGACATCGCCTGGCGTCCGGGGACACGGACCGCCGAGTGGTTCGAGGCCACGATGACCCCGTGGACGGGCGATCCGACGGTCGTCCGGCTCGAGCCGCTCTTCGAGTTCCACATGGCCGGGCTGGGCTACCTGCATCCCGAGTGGGGCCACGGCGTGTGGAAGGGCGAGTCGGAGGTCGGTGGCGAGCGCTGGGACCTCCCGGTCGACAACCCCACCGCCCTCGATCGCCTCCACGTCCAGGCGATCGTGCGGGCGACCACCACCGGCGGCCTCGGCGAGCACCAGGGCATCGGCATCCTCGAACAGCTCGCCATCGGCCGTCACGACCCCACCGGTCTCGCCGGCTTGTTCGACGGCTGGCAGCCCTAGCCCAAGTCCCCAGCGATGAGCGAAAAGCCGCTATTCGGGCGCTTCGCTCACCGCTGGACGGGTCCCTCCTCCACCGATGAGGCAAGTGACGCCATCAGGGCGGTTCACTCATCGCTGAACGGGTCCCGCCTCACCCATGAGCCAAGTGACCAGATAGCGGCGCTTCGCTCATCGCAATGCCCGACACTCCCCCAGCGATGAGCCAAGTGACGCCATCCGGGCGCCTCGCTCATCGCAACCGGGTCACGCCGGCGAGGGAAGCGCAAGCGACGAGCCGGAGCGAGGCCGACCACAATCGCCGCGAACAGACCTGGCGTGAGGCCTCGCAAAGATTTACGTGTGGCGGATCGTCATGCCGCCGTCGACGGCGATCGTGGCGCCATTGACGAAGCTCGACGAGGGCAGGCACAGGTTGAGCGTCATGTGGGCGACCTCCTCGGGGAGGCCGTAGCGGCGCAGCGGCACCCTGCGGCGAGCGTACGTGGCCTTGGCGTCGTCGGGGATCGCCGCGGTCATGCCGGTGTCGATCGGGCCGGGGCAGATGCAGTTGACCGTCACGCCGTGCCGGCCGAGTTCGACCGCGAGTGCCCGGGTCAACCCGGTGACGCCCGCCTTCGACGCGGCATACGCGGCGAGGCCCGCCGTGGCGACGATCGACTCGGTCGAGGCGATGTTGACCACTCGCCCGGAGCCCGACTCGATGAGGTGAGCCAGCGCGAGACGAACGAGGCGAGCGTGCGCGGTGAGATTGACGTCGAGCGTGCGGGCCCAGTTGTCCTCGAACTCGGCTTCGTCCTGGAACATCGAGTTGTCCAGCGAGATCCCGGCGTTGTTCACCACGATGTCGAGACGCCCTCCCCAGTCGATCGTGGTATCGACCAGCGCCCGGAGTCGGCCGTGGTCGGAGACGTCGCACTCGACGCCCAGGGCCCGATCGTCGCCGTGCATCGAACGGATCTCGTCGACCACGGCAGCGACACGATCGGCTCCGAGATCGGCGACCACGACTCGGGCGCCCTCGTCGGCGAGCAGGTGCGCGGTGGCGCGCCCCATCCCGCTCGCCGCGCCCGTGACGATGGCGACCTTGCCCTCGATCGAACGTGACAGCGCCGACAGGCGGCCGGTCACCGTTTCGCTCACCCGGCCGTCCAGCGCTGTGATCCGCCCATGCCGTACTGCTTCAACACGAGCGCCCGTTCGACCGTGATCGCAATGAAGCAGGTGCCCGGCGAGTTGTCCGGGCCACCGGGAGCGAACGCGTTCAGGTCGTAGTCGAAGACACCGGTCCACAGGCGGCGCTTGGTGTCGAGGTCGTCGAACACCTCGGCGGTGCCCCAGATCTCCACACCGTCACCGACCGCCTCGACCTGCCAGTGCATCGCCACGTTCGGGTTGGCGGCGATGTTGCGCGCCTTGACCGAGTCGGTGCCGCCCATGATCCAGCACACGTCACCCTCCCAGCACGGGTGCACCGGCACCACGTCGGGCTTGCCGTCGCTGCCGACCGTCGCAAGGTGCCCCCACGGACTGAGGCCGATGGCGAACGCCTTCACGTCGTCGAGCTCGATGCGGTCGGTGTCGTTGCTCATGTGCGCACCGTACTCAGTGACGGACTTCGTAGAACGAGTTGACCGAGTGCTCGACGTCGAGCGTTCTGAATCTGCTCAGCCCAGCCGTCGCCGCCATCTCCCGAGCCTTCGACGCGGGCAGTCCGAGCGTACCGAGACCGGCGCCACCGGGCTCCGACAACGCCGACGACATGCACGACAGCACACTGATGCCGTACATCAGCGACGCCATCGGGTTCTTCTCGACGTTCTCCGCGAACGTCTCGCGACCCTTGATGTCGACGAGCAGCCACGTGCCATCGGGCGCCAGCGCCTCCGCTATGGCCGCGATCATCTCCTGCGGATGGGTCATGTCGTGGATGCAGTCGAAGGTGGTGACGAAGTCGACGGACCCGTCATCGGGCAGCGGCTCGTCGCGGGGGTCGACGAATCGGACGTTGTCAGCGCCTTCCTCGCGTCGGCGGTGCTCGGCACGTTCGAGCGCATACTTCGAGATGTCGTAGCCGACGAAGCGGCTGTTGGGGAATGCGTCGGCCATCAGCAGCACCGCTCCTCCGGCGCCGCAGCCGATGTCGGCAACGGTGATGCCCGACTCGAGCCGTTCGACGATTCCGTCGAGCGCCGGCAGGACCGTCGGGATCAGATGATGCCGGTTCCACGGCTCGAAGCTCCGCTCGATCCCGACGGCCCCTTCGGGACCGTGGCTGTCGTAGTCGTGACCGATCCCGGTCACGAAGCTCTCGGGCATCGCTTCGAGCGCCCCCATCGTCTGCGGGAATCGGTGGAACATCCCCATCCCGAACGCGGGATGGTCCGGCGAGGCCAACACGGCGGTGGCCTCCGGGGTGAGCCAGAAACGCTCGGCTCCGGGCGCCGCATCGGTGTCGACCGCGATCAATTTCGCCGCCGCCTGGTTGTAAGCCCACTCGCGCACCCAGCGTTCGTCGAGTCCCGTGCGCTCGGCCAACCCGGACGTGGTGATCGGCTCGTCCGCAGCGGCCATCGCGCTGTAGAGCCCGAGCTTGTCGCCCAGGTGGATCATCCCGGCGGTCACCGCACCGCTGAGTTGGGTGAACACCGAGAACGAATAGAACTTCAGACGATCGGGATCGGGTGCGTCGGCCATCGCCACGACGGTAGATCGTCGCACGGGCCCGATCTGCAGCGAACCCGTCAGCGCGTGCGTTGCTCGCGGTCGAGATGCTCGAGATCGCTGAGCTTGGTGAGCGAGAACGTGTAGCCGTCCTCGAGCGGCAGCGCCTCCACCCGGCTGACCGACGTGTGTCCCAGCACGAACCGGTCCCACTCCCACGGCGTGGGTTCGAGCCCCAACAGGTGGCCGATCGTCACCGAGTTCGTCCCGGCATGGGCGACGAGGGCGATACGGGCGCCCGGCTCGGCGATCTGCCACACGGGAAGATCGACCTCGGAGCGGAGCACGCCCCGGCCAGCGAGAAACGACGAGGCCCCGGCACGAATGCGTCCGACGAAATCGCGGATCGATTCACCACCGTCGAGTCCGTGCCAACGCTCCTCGGCCGGACGGCCCTTGAGCTCGGCGTAGGCCTCCGCCGCCTTCTCCGCCGGGCTGCCGTGCCACATCGGGTCGCGGATCTCCTCGAGCCACGGATCGATCACCTCCGCGACCCCGAGCGCAGCGAGCAGCGGCGACGCGGTCTGGCGGGCGCGCACGAGCGGCGACACGAGGACCTCGTCGAATCGTTCGTCGCTCAGGTACTCCGCGAGACGTTCGGCCTGACGATGACCGCGTTCGGTGAGCGGTGGGTCGACGACGGCCAGACCATCGCGCACCCACTCGGGTTCGCCGTGACGGATCAGCACGATCTCCATGGGCGACGACTGTACGGCCACGAGACGCCGCTAGCTTGCGGCGCAGTGGCGAACGACGGCGGAGCACGACCCGGTTGGTACGCCGATCCACTTCGACGATTCGAGCTCCGCTACTACAACGGTGCGACGTGGACCGCCGACGTGTCGACGGGCGGCGAACGGTTCGTGGATCCACTCGGCATCGACGTCGGGCAGCACGCGGGGCAACCCACCCGTTCCGCCGCAACGGAGAACGCTCCGACGTCACTGGCCACCGCCTCGATGGTGCTGGGGATCGTCGCGGTCGCAATCGCCTGGATTCCGTTCGTGGTCGTGGTCGGCGCCATCGCGGCGTTGCTGGCCCTGGCGTTCGGCATCATCGCGATCCGGCGATCCGGACCGTCGGGTGCCGGCCGGAGCCGCGCCGTGGTGGGCGTGATCACCGGCGCCAGCGGCCTGCTCGCCGCTGGACTGGGCACCTTGCTGACCTTCGTCGTGCTCGACGTGTACGACTCGTATCTGAACCCTCCCCCGCACGAGACCGTC
>DATKXG010000112.1:0-2815 GCA_035529175.1 Ilumatobacteraceae bacterium | reverse complement strand
GAGGAGGCCGGCGCCGCGGAGGTCGCCGGTGGTTCCTTCGCCCATCTTGTTCATCACGTAGCTGAAGCTCATCTGCGCGTCGACGTCGATGATCGCCAGCGATCCACCCCATCCGCCCCAGAAGCACGTGCGCGGGTTCGGTACGGGCAGCATCTCGCCGGGAAGTCCGAACCCCATGCCCATCTTGAGGGGGAGGGGCAGGATCAGGTCGGGTCCCTCGTACTGGACGTCGAAGATGCGTGCGACGCCTTCGTCCGACAGCAGGGTGACGCCGCGCGCCGTGCCCCCACACGCCGTCGGGGTGTGGCACAGCGCCACCGATCGTGCATTGCCGTGGCCGCCGGCGGCTGGGACCTCCGCGCGCCGCCAGTCCTTGCGCCACGAGAACTCGGCGCCGACGGCCGGGTTGGTGAGCGTGCGCATGGCGATCGACGTCGGGTCGTCATCGGGAGCCTCCAGGCCCGTCGACGGCGGGATCACGCGGGCGACACGGGGGTCGCAGGATTCCGGCGTGCCGATGTGGAAATCGGCCCCGAGCGGGCCGGACACTTCGTCGGCGAAGAACGTGCCGAGGCTCCGGCCGTCGACGCGCTTGACGATCTCGCCGAGCAGGTAGCCCTGGCTGATCGCGTGGTAGCCGGACTGCGAGCCGGGTTCCCACCACGGTGCCTGGGCGGCGTGGAGCCCGACCAGCTTGTCGTGGTCGAGCAGGTCGGTCACCTGCAGCGGCTCGTCCCACCCCGACAGCCCGGCGGTGTGGCTGAGCACGTGTCGAGTGGCCACTGCCTCCTTGCCGCCCGCTGCGAACTCGGGCCAGTAGGTGGCGATCGGCTCGTACAGATCGAGTTTGCCCCGGTCGGCCAGGATGAGGGTGGACAGCGCCGCCATCGTCTTGGTGGTCGACCAGACGTTGATGATCGTGTCCTCCTGCCAGTCGCGCTCGACACCGGGGACTCCGGCATCGTCGTCGGGTCCGTCGAAGGTTGCGGTGCCGCCCCACAGGTCCACGACGAACTCGCCGCCCACCGTGATCGCGACCGACGCGCCGACGTCGCCCTGCGTCTCGAAGTTGTTCTCGAACGCGGTCCGGACCGCATCGAATCCCGGTGCGACGGTGCCGTGGATCTCTGCCATCGCCGCAACGTAGACGTCTGCGTGACGTTTCCGGCGACCCGGTCCGCCCGGAATGCAACGCAAACGTGGTGCTGGGCGTGGTGGTGGGTCTGGGTGGTGGTCTGGTGGGTGGCGCCGTAGCATGGTGGCCCTATGTCGAAGAAGACCAAGAAGAAGAAGGCCAAGATGCGCCGCTCGAAGGCGAATCATGGCAAGCGTCCCAACATGGGCCGCGGCTGACCCGACGTCGAGTTTCCGTCAGCCGTCGACGCCCCCGAATCGCTGAAGCGCCCGCCGAACTGCTCTCCGGAGCGGCCGCCCGGGCGCTTTGTCGCGTCTGGGCGCCGATCGACTTCGGCACGCCGGGCGCCCGTGCACGAGACTGCATCGATGACCGACGCAGCGCGATCCGCCGAACCCGGCTCTGAGGGAGCCGGCGAGCCCAAGGTGGAGTGGCTGACGGTCGCGGGCGACGCCGACGCGTGGCGTTCGATCGGCCTGGTGGTGACCGTCGACGGCCTGATCCCGCTCGTCGGCACCTCGATCCGGATCGTGCCGGCACCCGAGGGCGACGCGATCGGGATCGTCGGCTGGGCGCTCAGCGGCGCTCGCGATACCACCGACATCGACGGCCTCGCCACCGAGGTCGTCGCACCGGCCACGCCGGTCTACGCCGACCATCCGTTGGGAGCGTCGGGCCTCGATCACGTGGTGGTGTCCACGGCCGATCTCGAGCGCACCAGCGGCGAGATCGCGGTGGCGACGGGCTGCGAGCTGAGGCGGATCCGTGAGGTCGGTTCGATGCGACAGGGGTTCCACCGCATCGGCCGCGGCGGCCTGATCGTGGAACTCGTGGAGCGCCCGGATCTACCCGCCGGCCCCGCGACCTTCTGGGGGCTCGTGCTGATCGTCGACGACCTCGACGCCGCGCACGAGTTGCTCGGCGCCGACCGGATCTCGGCTCCGAAGGACGCCGTGCAGCCGGGCCGTCGCATCGCCACCGTCCGGTCCGAGGTGGGCCTCGGACTGCCCGTCGCGTTGATGACCCACTGAGCGTTGACGACCGCCGCGGTCGACGGTCGGCCCGCGGCGACGATCAGGTCGTTCCCGTCGTCGATCGAGACGGTCGCCGACGGCTGACCGTGGTGAGCATCGTCAGGCCGAGCACGACGAGTGCGAAGCCGCCCAGTGCCGTTGCCTGGACGCTGGTGCTGCCCGTTCGTGGCAGGGCAGGCCCCGCCGACGCCGACGCCGACGTCGGTGGCGGTGATGACGGTGGGCCCGCGGACGTCGTGGGCGCCGCTGCGGTGGTGGCAGTCGTCGTGCTGGCGATCGCGACAGGCTCGGCCGTGGTCGACGGCGCAGTGGTCGACGGCGCAGTGGTCGTGGTGGTCGTCGTGGTGGTGGTCGTCGTGGTGGTGGTCGTCGTGGTTGGCGCGTCGTCGGCGAAGCTGATGGTCTGCTCGGCAGCGCTGGGATCGGTGTGCAGCGCGATCGTCCGGCCGGACGCGGCGATGGCGAGTCGCTGGTACACGACGACGACGTGGCCGCGTAGTGGTGCGTCGGCGGGGATGGCGAAGGTGACCTCGACGATCCCGTCGGGCTGATCGGGCACGAAGGTGGTCGATCCGATGATCCCGGTGGGGGTCATCGGCGTGTCGCCCTCGGAGTCGAAGGGTTCGGTCGGCCGAACCATCAGCTC
>DATKXG010000111.1:0-7076 GCA_035529175.1 Ilumatobacteraceae bacterium | reverse complement strand
CGCAGGACGGACAGGTCACGACGCTCTTCCCCACGATCCACACGGTACGGAACCGTCACCGAAACGGTGAGGGCCGAACGTCCCGTCGACGCCGGGCACGTTGACCCGGACTCCGGCGAGGGGTTGACTGAACCCATGGGCTCCTCGCTCGATCCGGGCAAGCGGCTGCAACGGGAGGTCCGGCGTGTGGAGGCCGAGCGTCTCGACGGAGCGATCGAGTACCTGGCCCGGGCTCTGATCGACCCCGAGCACAACGACCTCGAGGTGGCCGTCCACGAGGCACGCAAGCGGTGCAAGTGGTCGCGCGGCCTCGCACGGTTGGTTCAGCCGTCGTTGGGGGACGACTTCCGCTGGTTCGACCGGACTGTGCGCGGCGCTGCGAACCAGCTCTCGGCGCTGCGCGACGCCCACGCGATCATGGCGACCTTCGACGCGCTGCTGGCCACCGAACCCGACGACCCCGTGTTGGCCGCGGCCCGCCGGCGCCAGGCCGAGATCTCTGCGGCGGCGACCCGTGACGCCGTCGCGTCGGGCGACGAGCGGATCGCGACGGCACTCTCGATGCTCGCCGAAGCCCGCGCTGCGTCGTCACGCTGGAAGATCCGGCGCCCGTCGAACACCATCGAGGCCGGAATCATGGCGACATACGCGCGGGGTCGGTCCGCTCTGCGGCGGGTGCGGGCCGACCCGACCGACGAGGAGATCCACGAGTGGCGTAAGGCCGTCAAGTACCTCTGGTATCAGGTGCAGTTGCTCCACGACGCCGCTCCCAGTGTGCTCGGCCCGCTCGCCGACGAACTCGACGTGCTCTCGGAGCTGCTCGGCAACGACCACGATGTCGCCGTCCTGGTCGCGCTGCTCGACGCCCGGCCCGGCGACTACGGCACACCGGGCGAGGTCGCCCACATCCGCGAGCGGGCCCGGCGCCGACAAGACGAACTGCGCACCGCAGCGGTCCGCGCCGGCGCCACGATCTACGCGGAGCCGTCGAAGTCATTCGCGCGGCGACTCACCCGGTACTGGAAGCTCACCCGAGACCTCGGTCCCGAAGCCGAGCCGGACGACGCCGACGAGGCGCAGCGCCCGGTCGTCGAGCGCGAACGCAAGTTCCTGGTCGAGGCCGTCCCCGACGACCTCGTCTCCTCCGCCACCGTCGAGCTGCGCCAGGGTTATCTCGCCGCCGACGAGCGTCGATCGGTGCGTGTCCGCGATGCCGGCACCCGCGGTTGCACGCTCACGGTGAAGGCCGGCGCGGGCGTCGAGCGGACCGAACTCGAATGGTCGATCACCCGGCACGAGTTCGAGGCGGCGTGGCCGCACACCGGCAGCCAACGCATCGAGAAGACGCGCCACCTGATCCCGTTCGGCGACCACGTGATCGAACTCGACGTGTTCGGCGGCGCCCTCGACGGGTTGGTCGTCGCCGAGGTCGAGTTCGACAGCATCTCCGCCAGCGACGACTTCGAGCCACCCGCCTGGTTCGGTCGCGACGTCACCGACGACGGCCGCTACACCAACGCCTCGTTGGCGCTGCACGGTCTCCCCGACGACGCCGACACCCCCCACCCCTGACCCCCAAACCCCTCGTTTGCGTTGCACTTCTGGTGACCCGGGTCACCGAAAACGCCGCGCAAACGGGGGTGACCAGCGGGTCGAGACTCAGCTCGGCACGACGTCGACGAGGGCCTTGTCGAGCGCCGCCAGCGCGAGGTCGATCTCGTCGGCGGTCACGGTCAGCGGAGGCATGAAGCGCAGCGTGGTGCCCGCGGCGCCGGCGGTCATCGTGATCAACTTGCCCTCGCGCAGGCAGTGCGAGACGATCGCCGAGGTGCGCGTCGCCGTGTCGAACTGTGCGGCGATCATCAATCCGAGCGCCCGCACCCGAACGAGCGCAGGGTGTTGTTCCTGCAGTCGTCGCAATCCGTCGGCGAGCTGCGTGCCACGTGCGTTGACGTCGTCGAGGAAGCCGTCGGCGCCGAGCACGTCGATCGTCGCCAACGCAGCGGCGCACCCGATCGGATTGCCGCCGTAGGTGCCGCCGTGCGACCCGGTCGGCCAGCGATCGTCAAGTTCCCGCCGCGTGCCGAGCGCGGAGAACGGGAACCCCGAGGCGATGCCCTTGGCCATGCACACCACGTCGGGCTCGATCTCGTAGTGCTCGATGGCGAACATCTTGCCGGTGCGCCCGAAGCCGCACTGCACCTCGTCGGCGATGAACAGCATCCCGTGCTCCTTGCATCGCCGGTCGATCGCTTCGAGGAATGTGGGCGGAGCGGCGATGTAGCCGCCTTCGCCGAGCACCGGCTCGATGATGACCGCTGCGGTCTCGCTCGGCGCCGTGACGCTGGTGAGCAGTTCGTCGAACCCGGCGAGCGCGCGAGCGATCTCGTCCTGGAGATCGTCGGCGTGCACGTTCGGGTACGGCGCGATGAAGATCCCCGAGGGAAGCGGTGCGTGACCGGCCCGGTAGACGGTCTTTGAGGTGGTCATCGCCATCGCCTGATGGGTGCGGCCGTGGAAGCTGCCCTGGAACACGATGATGTTGGGGCGACCCGTCGCCTGCTTGGCGAGCTTGACCGCCGCCTCGGTGATCTCGGCACCGGAGTTCGCGTAGAAGAACGTGTCGATGCCATCGGGCGTGATCTCGGCGAGGCGGGCGGCGAGCGGCTGCATCAGGTCGTGCGTGTACACGTTGGCCTGGGCGTGGACGAAGCGCTTCGCCTGTTCGGCGATGGCGGCGGTGACGTGGGGGTGACTGTGACCGGTGGAGGTGACGGCGATACCGCCGCTGAAGTCGAGATATCGCTCGCCCGAGGTGGTCGTGACCCACGACCCCTCACCGGACGCGACCTCGAGGTCGGTCACCTTGAACCAGACATGCGAGAGGTTGTCGGCACTCATTGCTGCATCATCCCACGATCCGGTCCAGAACAGAAGCGAGACGCGGCGTTCGTCCACGATCGGATTCCTGCTCGTCGATCCAGCCTGCGAGCCGTCGAGCACCGTTGATCGCCGCCCACCGCAACGGCTCGGGCTCCCAGCGGGGCGACCGGTGCTGCACCCACGGCAGGGCGACGAGATCGGAGTCCGGGCGCACGACCAGATCGGCGATGGTTCGCCCGGCCAGGTTGGCCGCAGCGACGCCCTCACCGACGTAGCCGCCGGCCCACGCGAGCCCGGTCGACCGGTCGAGCCCGACCGAAGGACGCCAGTCGCGAGGAACGCCGAGCACACCACCCCATCGATGGGTGATCTCGACACCGGCGAGCTGCGGGAGCAACTCGACCAATGCCGCGGCGATGCGATCGTGGACGTCCGACGCCGATTCGGTGACCGGGTCGATGCCCGAGCCGAACCGGTACGGCGCTCCACGGCCACCGAAGGCGATCCGGTCGTCGGTCGTGCGCTGGCCGTAGATCACCATGCGGCGATCGTCGGCGAACGTCTCGTACCGGCGCAGACCGATCGACTCCCAGGCTGCCGCGTCGAGCGGCTCGGTGGCCACCATCAGCGAGTAGAGCGGAACGAGGGCTCGACGCAGTCCCGGAAGGTCACGCGTGTAGGCCTCGGTGGCGCGAACGACGACGTCGGCGCGCACGATGCCGTGGTCGGTGACCACCGATGGACGCGCTGCCGGTGAACCCGGCAGGACATCGATCGCGGCCGTGTGTTCGACGATCGTGCCGCCGAGCCGCTCGACGACCTCGGCGAGCCCGCGGGCGAGCTGTGCGGGCTGCACACGCGCGCCGGGCGCGTAGTGGAGCCCACCGAGCACCGCCGTGGCCGACAGTCGGTCGGTCGCCTCTTCGGCGCTCAAGGAGCGGAGTACGTCGTCGCCGAAACCATGGTGGCGGTACTCGTCGACCTCGTCGCGCTGGCGGCGCAGCTGGGGCTGGGTGCGGGCGAGACGGAGCACGCCGCCGGGTTCGAAGCCGCACTCGATTCCCTCAGCGGCGACCACTCGTCCGATCTCGTCGACGGTGTCGACGATGGCCCTGGTCAGCGAGATTCCCGCCTCGCGACCCCACGTCGCGACGGCGCCGCCGAGTCCGCCGGCGAGCTCGCCGACGCACCAGCCGCCGTTGCGGCCCGATGCGCCGAATCCGACCACCTCGCGTTCGACGACCAGCACCCGCAGCGCCGGATCGGCTCGGAGCAGGGCGTGGGCGCTCCACAGTCCGCTGTAGCCCCCACCGATGATGGCCACGTCGACGTCGGTGTCGCCGGCGAGCGACGGGCGAGCGCTGATCGGGCCGGCGAGTTGGTCGAGCCAGAGCGATCTCGACCTGAGCGACGGTTCGTCCACGCGGCGAGCGTACCGAGACCGCTTCGCCCCCACCGGCCGGGCAGCACCGCCCGAGGAGTACATTGCCGCAATGCGAGTTCTCGTGGTCGGTGCAGGTGGAGTGGGATCGGCGTTCGTGGCGATCGCCTCGAAGCGGGAGGCGTACGACCACATCACCGTTGCCGACATCGACCTCGACAAGGCCGAGGGCGCCGTCGAGACCGCGACCGACGCGGAGGGTGGACGGGTCGTGGCGGCGTGGATCGACGCCTCATCGGAGGAGTCGGTCGCCGCGCTTGCGCGCGAGATTCACGCTGACGTGGTGCTCAACGCCTGCGACCCGCGGTTCAATCCGCCGATCTTCGAGGGGGCGTTCGACGCCGGATGCCACTACGTCGACATGGCGATGAACCTGTCGGTTCCTCACGCCACCAAGCCCTACGAGAAGACCGGCATCCGTCTCGGTGACGGGCAGTTCGCGCAGTCGCCGATCTGGAAGGCCCGAGGGCTGATGGCGCTGTGCGGCATGGGCGTCGAGCCCGGCTTCTCCGACGTCGCGGCCCGCTACGCCGCCGATGAGCTGTTCAGCGAGATCCACGAGATCGGCGTCCGCGACGGCGCCGACCTGGTGGTCGACGGCTACGACTTCGCGCCGACGTTCTCGATCTGGACCACGATCGAGGAGTGCTTGAACCCGCCGGTGGTCTACGAACGCGAGCGCGGCTGGTTCACGACCGAACCGTTCTCCGAGCCCGAGATCTTCACCTTCCCCGAGGGGATCGGACCCCTGCAGTGCGTCAACGTCGAGCACGAGGAGGTCATCCTCATGCCGCGCTGGATCGACACCCAGCGGGTCACGTTCAAGTACGGCCTCGGCGACGAGTTCATCGACGTCCTCAAGACGCTCCGCAAGCTCGACCTTCACTCCACCGAGGCCGTCGAGGTCAAGGGCGTCAAGGTGTCGCCCCGCGACGTGGTGGCGGCGACGCTGCCCGACCCGGCGACGCTCGGCGACGCGATGCGCGGGCGCACGTGTGCGGGGACCTGGGTGACCGGTCTCGGCAAGGACGGTCAGCCCCGCGAGGTCTACGTGTATCACGTCGTCGACAACGCGTGGTCGATGAAGGAGTTCGGCCACCAGGCCGTCGTGTGGCAGACCGCGGTCATGCCGGCGGTAGCGATCGAGTTGATGGGGACCGGCGTGTGGCATCGACCCGGCGTGGTCGGGCCCGAAGCGTTGCCGCCGATGCCGTTCCTCGACCTGCTCGACGAGTACGGCAGCGAATGGGAATGGGCCGACTACAAGGACCGCGCCCCCGTCGACTGACGATGACAGCAGGGGTCAGACCCAGGATGTAATCAGGTGTTGGGGTCGACGACCCAGCGGCCGCGGACCTGGCCGTCGAGGATCGTCGGGCCGCGGTCGAGCAGCTGAGTGAGCGGCACGACCTCGGTGATCGTGTCGACGATGTCCGCTGGCAGGTCGGTGGCGAGGCGTGCCCACGCCGCTTCGCGCATCGGGATCGGCGCCATCACCGCTTCGACGCCCTGGAGGCGCACGGCGCGGATGATGAACGGCATCACCGTGGTCGGCAGATCGGCACCGCCGGCAAGCCCGCAAGCGGCCACGGTCGAGCGGAACTTCATCTGCGCGAGCACCTTGGCGAGCATCGTCGAGCCGACGGTGTCGATCGCGCCGGCCCACGTCTCGGACTCGAGCGGCCTGGGCGGCTCGCTCATCTCCTCGCGGGTCAGGAACGCCGAGGCACCGAGGCTGCGCAGGTAGTCCTGCGTCTCGGGCCGACCGGTCACCGCCGTGACGTCGTAGCCGAGCCCGGACAGCAGCGCGACGGCGACCGAGCCGACCCCGCCCGCCGCGCCGGTGACGACGACGGGTCCGTCGGCCGGCTGCACACCAGCGGTCTCGAGTTCCATCACGCAGAGCATCGCCGTCAACCCCGCCGTGCCGATCGCCATCGAGGTGCGCGCACTCATCGACTCGGGTCGGCGCACCAGCCACTCGGACTGCAGGCGCTGACGCTGGGCAAAGCCGCCCCAGTACCTCTCACCGACCTGGAAGCTGGTGGAGATGACCTCGTCGCCCACCTTCCAGTTCGGCGAGTCGCTGGCGATCACCGTGCCGGTCAGGTCGATGCCGGGCACCATCGGGTAGCTGCGCACGATCCGGTTCTTGCCGGCGAGGGCCAGGCCGTCCTTGTAGTTGAGCGACGAGTACTCGACGGCGACGGTCACGTCGCCGTCGGGGAGGTCGGCATCGGTGAGTTGTTCGAGCGCGCCGACGTGTCCATCGTCGGTCTCGCGCAGCACGAGGGCGGTGAAGGTGTCGCTCATCGCCTCATCGTGGCACGCGTGGCAGAGTGAGCCCATGTCCACGCCCGCTCCCGAACGTGCACCGGTGCCTCCGATCGTCGACGTCGCGTGGCTCGTCGATCGACGCGCCGGCGACCCGGCGATCGTCATCTGCCACGTCGGCTCGACGATGGCAGGCCCCGAACCGGAACAGGTCTACGTCACCCGCCATCTCCCCGGCGCCCGGTTCGTGTCGCTCGACGACGTGCTCGCCGCGCCCCCGTCCGGCACGGCCGGCCGCCATCCGCTTCCCTCCCCGAGCGAGTTCGCCGCATCACTCGCCGAACTCGGCATCGATCACGACGCGACCGTGGTGGCCTACGACGAGCGCGGCGGTGCGCTCGCCGGCCGCCTGGTGTGGATGCTGCGGATCCTCGGCGAACGCGCCGCCCTGCTCGAGGGCGGCATCTCCGCGTGGGAG
>DATKXG010000110.1:0-4570 GCA_035529175.1 Ilumatobacteraceae bacterium | reverse complement strand
CCGCCGGACACACCCTGTCGATCGCGACGGCCAAGCCCGAGCCGACGGCCCGCCGGATCATCGACCACTTCGGGTTCGCCGACTACTTCGCCGTGCAGGCCGGAGCGACCGTCGACGTCGGCACCGGTCGGCGCACCAAGGCCGAGGTGATCAACTACGCACTCATCTGCCTGCGCCTCGGCCCGGCCGACCTGCCGCGTGTCGTGATGGTCGGCGATCGCGACCACGACGTCGAGGGCGCGCACCTGAACGGCATCGACTGCATCGGTGTCACCTGGGGCTTCGGATCGGTCGACGAGCTCGACAGCGCCGGCGCGGCGCTGACCGTCGACTCCCCGGGCGAAGTTGCCGCAGCCGTCGCAGCCACGTACCGTTCGGTGCGGCCATGAGCACCACCGCTGACCAACCCCCGATCGACACGGCTGCTCCGGCGTCAGCCCCGGCGACACCGGCACCGAGTTCCGACGCCGACCGGTTCATGCGGCGCCTGCTGCGGCTCCCCGAGGGCCAGACCTCGACGGCCGACGAAGCCCGGTCGGCGTTCCAGAAGTCGCTGTTCATCAGCACCTGCCGGTGCCTCCTGATGTACATCGTGTTCCCGTTCGTGCTCCCGGCAGTGGGCATCGCACGGGGCGTCGGGCCCTACATCGGCCTCGTCATCGGCGTGCTGGCAATGGTGTCGATCGTGTACAGCATCCGCCGCTTCTGGCGGGCGAACCACTCCAAGCGCTGGCACTACACGATCTTTGGCGCCGCGATCATCGGCTTCCTGATCTACCTCGCCGCCAAGGACCTCTCGACCATCCTGTCGTGACGTGGGATCTGGGGTCAGACCCCAGATGTCACAACAGCCCGACCGCGCGACGCTCGATGTCGACGCGGCCGGGCCGATGGGGCATGATGGTCACCTGACGCCGCGCGACGGGGTCGCTCATCCACCACGACGATCATTTGGGGGCACAAGTGGAGATCACGGTCACCGTCAACGGCACACAGCACACCCACGACGTGGAGCCACGCACGCTGCTCGTGCAGTACATCCGCGAACACGTCGGGCTCACCGGTACGAACATCGGCTGCGACACCTCGTCGTGCGGGGCGTGCTCGCTGCATCTCGACGGCGAAGCGGTCAAGAGCTGCACGGTGCTCGCCGTCCAGGCCGATGGCGCCGACATCCGCACGATCGAGGGGATGGCCGATGCCGACGGCACGCTGCACCCGATGCAGCAGGCGTTCATGGAGAACCACGGCCTGCAGTGCGGCTACTGCACGCCCGGCATGGTGATGGCCGCGACCAGCTTGCTGAAGGAGAACCCGAACCCGACGGAGGACGAGGTCCGCATCGGCCTCGAGGGGAACCTCTGTCGCTGTACCGGCTACCACAACATCGTGAAGTCGGTCCTCGCTGCGGCGTCCGCAGGAGCCTGAAAAACCGAATTGACAGTTGAGAACGACTGGATGGGGGTCCAGACATGACCATCACGGAAGATCCGACCACCGCCACCGGCGTCATCGGCACCCGCTTGCTGCGCAAGGAGGACCCGGTCCTGCTGACCGGCGAGGCCGTGTTCACCAACGACATGAAGGTGCCCGGCGCGCTCTACATGGCCGTGCTGCGCAGCCCGTATGCGCACGCCAAGATCGTGGCGATCGACACCAGCGCCGCCGCGGCGATGCCGGGCGTGAGCGCCGTCTACACCGGCGCCGACCTCGCCGACCTCTGGGCCGCGCCGATGCCGTGCGCCTGGGCGGTCACCGAGGACATGCTCAACCCGCCGCACCACCCGATCGCGCTCGACTCGGTCAACTACGTCGGTGACGGTGTGGCCGTCGTGCTCGCCGCAAGCGACACGATCGCCCACGACGCCATCGAGGCGATCGATGTCACCTACGACGCGAGCGAGGCAGTGACCGACCTCGAAGATGCCCTGTCCGACCGGGTGCTCGTGCACGCCGACCTCGGCACCAACTCGTCGTACACGTGGAACCTGCTGATCGAGGAGACCGACGGCGCCGTCCAGCGGGCGTTCGACGACGCGACCTACACGGTCAGCGAACGCTACGTCCAGCAGCGGCTGATCCCGATGGCGATGGAGCCTCGAGCGGTCGTTGCGATCCCCCAGCCGTTCGGCGGTGATCTCACGCTGTACACCTCGACGCAGATCCCTCACGTGCTCAAGGTGATGATCGCCGTCACGCTCGGGGTGCCCGAGCACCAACTCCGCGTGATCGCGCCGGCGGTCGGAGGCGGGTTCGGCTCGAAGCTCGACGTGTACGCCGAGGAGCTGTTGTGCGTTGCGCTGTCGCGCAAGCACGGGATACCCGTCCGCTGGAACGAGACCCGCTCCGAGAACACGGTCGCCACGATCCAGGGGCGCGGCCAGATCCAGCACATGGAACTCGCCGCCGACGCCAACGGCAAGCTCACGGCGATGCGGGTCAAGCTCACCGCCGACATGGGCGCCTACATGCAGCTGATCACCCCGGGCATCCCGCTGCTCGGTGCGTTCCTGTATGCCGGCGTGTACGACCTCCCCAAGGCGTACGACTTCTCGTGCACCGGGGTGTTCACGAACCTCACCCCGACCGACGCCTACCGCGGCGCGGGCCGCCCCGAGGCGACCTATGCGATCGAGCGGGCGATGGACGCGCTCGCGAAGGAAATCGGCGTCGATCCGTTGGAGCTGCGGCGTCGCAACTTCATCCGGCCCGAACAGTTCCCGTACGAGGCGTGCACCGGGCTTGTGTACGACTCCGGCGACCACGACAAAGCGGCGACGATCGCTGCCGATCTGATCGACTACACCGGGGTTCGCTCCCGCCAGGCCACGCAGAACGTCGCCGGGTCCACGAAGCGGCTCGGGCTCGGCGTGTCGACCTACTTCGAGATGTGCGGGCTCGCTCCCTCCCGCGTGCTGGCCTCGCTCAACTACTCCGCCGGTGGTTGGGAGGCTGCCACCGTGCGCATCCTTCCCACTGCGAAGGTCCAAGTCGTCACCGGCACGTCACCCCATGGACAAGGACATGAGACCGCCTGGTCGATGATCGTGGCCGACAAGCTCGGCATGGATCCTGCCGACGTCGACGTGCTGCACTCCGACACCACGATCGCCCCGCTCGGCATGGACACCTACGGCTCACGGTCGCTGCCGGTCGGAGGCATCGCGGTGTCGATGGCCTGCGACAAGGTGATCGAGAAGGCCAAGCAGATCGCGGCGCACCAGATGGAAGCGAGCGTCGACGACCTCGAGTTCGTGGGTGGCGAGTTCCGTGTGGCGGGCACACCGTCGAAGTCGACCCCGCTCGCCGCCATCGCCTTCGCCGCATTCACCGCGCACGACCTGCCCGACGGGCTCGAACCGAACCTCGAGGCGCAGGTCACCTACGACCCGCCGAACTTCTCCTGGCCGTTCGGCACCCACATGTGCCTCGTCGAGGTCGACACCGAGACCGGCGACGTCGACGTGCTGAAGTACGTCGCCGTCGACGACTGCGGCAACCAGGTCAACCCGCTGATCGTCGAAGGTCAGGTGCATGGCGGCGTCATCCAGGGCCTGGCACAGGCGCTGTACGAGGGCGCCGACTACGACTCCGACGGCAACCTGCGCACGTCGACACTCGCCGACTACCTGGTGCCCGCCGCAAGCGACGTCCCCTCGATCACGATCGGCCACTCGGTCACTCCCTCGCCGACCAATTCGCTCGGCGTGAAGGGCGTCGGCGAAGCTGGCACCATCGGATCCGCACCTGCCGTCATGAACGCGATCGTCGATGCGTTGTCCGGGCTCGGAGTCCGCGACGTCCCGATGCCTGCAAGCCCGAACACCGTCTGGGACGCGATCGCGTCCGCCCAGACATCTTCTTCCACCAGCACCACTTCCGGAGGCAACCCGTGATCCCCGCACCGTTCGACTACGTCCGCGCCGAGTCCGCCGAGGAAGCGATCAGCCTCGTCGGCGAACACGGCGACGAGGCCAAGTTCATCGCCGGCGGCCACAGCCTGCTGCCGATGATGAAGCTGCGCCTCGCCCAGCCGAGCGTGCTGATCGACATCGGACGGCTCTCCGACCTGTCCTACATCCGCGAAGAGGGCGACCAGATCGCTATCGGCGCGATGACACGCCACATGGACGTCGAGACCTCAGCGCTCCTCAAGGAGCACGTACCACTGCTGGCCCATGCGGCCGGTCATGTCGGCGACCCGCAGGTCCGTCACCGCGGCACCCTCGGCGGCACGATCGCTCATGCCGATCCGGCCTCCGATCTTCCGGCGACCACGCTTGCGCTCGGTGCCACCTACGTGGCGCAAGGCCCGAACGGCACCCGCGAGATCGCCGCGGGCGACTTCTACCGCACGTTCTTCGAGTCGGCGCTCGAGCCCGACGAGATCCTCACCGAGGTGCGAGTGCCCAAGATGAACGGCGCCGGGTGGAACTTCCAGAAGTTCAACCGGCGCGCCCAGGACTGGGCGATCGTCGGCGTCGCCGCATGGCGCAATGGCGACCAGGCCGGCGTCGGCCTCGTCAACATGGGCGCCACACCGGTGCTCGCCACGAGCGTCGCAGCCGCC
>DATKXG010000109.1:0-16956 GCA_035529175.1 Ilumatobacteraceae bacterium | reverse complement strand
GTCGAGCTCTCGGGCGACGACGAGACCGCGTGGGCCCAGTGGGAGGCGACGACGAACAAGGGCGTTCGCCAGGGTGTCGGCGTCTACCGGGTCCGCAACGGACAGCTCGTCTACTACAAGGACTACATGAACCCATGAGCGACCGAGCCGCAATCGTCACCGGTGCAGCATCAGGGATCGGGCGAGCAACCGCCGAGCGCCTGGCCGCCGCCGGGACCTCGGTCGTTCTGGTCGACCGCGCGCCGATCGACTGGGCCGCGGCCCTCGGCGACGCCGGGGTGACGGTGATCGGCGACGTCACCGATGCAGCGACCAACGACGCAGCGGTCGCCGCGGCGCTGGAGATGTTCGGCCGCCTCGACGCCGCAGTCTTCAATGCTGGCGTGTCGATGAGCGGCGACCTGCTGGGGTTGTCGCTCGATCAATTCGACCGCGCGATCGATGTCAACGTCCGCGCGGTGGTCGTCGGTATCCGCGCCGTTATTCCGGCACTGCGGGCGGGTGGCGGTGGCCGCATCGTGGTCACCGCGTCGACATCCGGTATCGCTGGTGACCCGAACATGTGGGCCTACAACACCGCGAAGGGCGCCGTGATCAACCTCGTGCGCGCCGCTGCGGTCGATCTCGGAGCCGACTCGATCACCGTCAATGCGGTCTGCCCGGGCCCTACCGAGACCGGGATGACCAGCGGCATCTCGTCGATGCCCGAGGTCTACGAGAGCCTGCGCCGACGGATCCCGCTGCAACGCTGGGCGCGCCCCGACGAGATCGCTGCGGTGATCGCGTTCCTCGCCTCTGCCGAGTCGTCGTTCGTCAACGGCGCCGTCGTTCCGGTCGACGGTGGTATCACGGCCAACACCGGTCAGTTCCTTCCCCGAGAATCGAAGACGGAGTCCACGTCATGAGCATCATCGATCAGTTCGACCTGACCGGCCGCGTCGCCGTCGTCACCGGGTCCGGTCAGGGGATCGGCCGGGCGATCGCGTGGGGCCTTGCCGACGCAGGATGTGACCTGGTGCTGAACGCTCGACGGATCGATGACCTCGAGGTCACCGCCGATGGTGTCCGCGAGCGCGGGCGCGACGCCCTCATCGTCGCCGGCGACATCCGCGACCTCTCCGAGGAACTCGCCGACCGCACGATGGAGCGTTTCGGTCGTATCGACATCTGGGTCAACAACGTCGGTGGTTCCGACGAGAAGACGACCCGCATGCTGATCGACACCCCCGACGAGGTGTTCCGGGCACAGCTCGAACTCAACCTCACCTCGGCATTCCAGGGCTGCAAGGCCGCAGCGAAGCGGATGCAGCCGGGGAGCTCGATCGTCAACATCAGCTCGGGCGCCGGGATGCGGGGGTCGCCGTACACGGGCCCGTACGCCGCAGCGAAGGCCGGAATGAACAACCTCTCCGAGACGCTCGCCCTCGAGCTCGCGCCGGACATCCGGGTCAACACCGTCGCACCGGGGCCTGTCGTGACCGAGGCCTTCTCCGAGGTGCTGAACACCGATGGCCAGCACGACGCGATCGCCGCGACGATTCCGCTCGGCCGGATCGGTCGACCCGACGACATCGCCGGAGCTGTCCTCTATCTGGTCTCCGATGCTTCGTCCTGGGTGACCGGCCAACTGATCCTCGTCGCGGGAGGCCGGACCCATCGCACGCACCAGTACCGGCCGCGCGACCAGTGACGCTCCGGCATCGGTACGTGGACCATACTGACCCGATGGCTGCCAGCACCCACTCTCGCCGACTGGGGCGGCCGCCCGACACCGACTCGGCCGAGACTCGGCAGCGCATCCTCGAGATCGCCCGGGCCGCCTTCGCCTTCGGCGGCTACGACGGCTCGACCAATCGTGAGCTCGCCACCAAGGCGGGGATCACGTCCGGGGCGCTCTACCACTACTTCGGATCGAAGCTCGACCTGTACCTCGCCGTGCACGAGGACGTACAGCAACGTGTCTACGGGCAGTTCAACAAAGCCGCCGACGCTGCCGCGGGATTTCTCGGGAAGTTTGATGCGGTCCTCGACGTCGCCCACGAACTCAACGAGTCCGACCCTACGTTCGCCGCGTTTCTCGGAGCCGTGCGCAACGACATGCGTCGACATCCCGAGATCGCCGACGCACTCGCCGCCCACGCCGAGCGACGACACGGGTTCTTCGTCCGGCTGGTCGACGCCGGCATCGACAGCGGCGAGATCGCCCCGGCGAACCGGGACCTCGTGAACGAGTTCGTGGCGATCATCCTCGTCGGGCTCACCGACGGCGTGTCCGACGATTCCGAGCGCCACGAGCTGGCCATCACGTCGATCAAGATGGCGATGCGCGGCCAACTGGTCGCGTCAGAACCCATCTGAACGTCGCCGGCGAGGCTCGATTCCACGTCGGTGCCGCTGAGGCTGTACGTTGCTCGGCCAACACACGAAGGGGGTTCACATGGGTGTACTGGACGGGCGCGTTGCCTGTATCACGGGCGGCACGCGAGGCATTGGCCTGGCGATCGCGAAAGACTTTCTGAACGAGGGCGCGAGCGTCGTCGTCAACGGTCGCGACGAGGCCAAAGCGGAGCGAACGCTTGCAGAACTCGACGCGGGTGACCTGGCGGCGTACATCCCCGGCGACGTCAAGCAGCGCGAGGTGTGCGAGGCCATCGTCGACGGAACGGTCGAACGATTCGGCAGGATCGACATCCTCGTGCCCAACGCCGGTGGATCGTCCGGGAACGCACCGGTCGCTGAGCTCACCGACGAGGCGATGCAGGATGCGCTGGTCTGGAACTTCTGGCACACGTTCTGGACGATGCGTCGAGCATTCCACTACATGATCCCGCAGCAGTTCGGACGGGTGATCAACATCAGCTCGGTCGAGGGCAAGGTCGGCAAGCCCGGCCTGTCGATCTACGTGGTGTCCAAGCATGCGATCAACGGGCTCACGAAGTCGGCCGCTCACGAGGTCGGCACGTTGGGGATCACGGTCAACGCGCTCTGCCCTGGAGCCATCGAAACCGACACGATGATGGAACAGGGCCCACCGGCAGCGGAGTCGATGGGACTCACCTACGACGGGTTGCTCGACATGTTCGCTCAGGAGTCGGCGATCAAGCGGCTCAACGACGTCGAGGACTGTGCCGCGGTCGCGACCCTGCTCGCCTCGGATGCTGGCGCCGGCATCACGGGCTCACTCATCTCGATCGACGGCGGCACGGCTCCGTACTGAGCCGAGCAGGTACGAAAGGAACCATCATGGGAAAGCTCGACGGAAAGGTCGCCTGCATCACGGGCGGCACGCGCAGCATCGGTCGGGGGATGGCTGACGCCTTCCTCGCCGAGGGAGCCAAGGTCGTCGTCAACGGTCGCGACGAAGCGAAGGGCCAGCAGTGCCTCTCCGAGATGGACGCTGGTGACAACGCAGCGTTCTTCGCCGGTGACATGACGAAGCAGGACGCGGTCGAGGGGCTGGTCGACTTCACGATCGAACGCTACGGACAGCTCGACATCTGTTGCCTGAACTCCGGCGGGGTCAACATGACGGCGCCGGTCGCTCAGATGAGCGACGAGGAGTGGCAGCTCGAGATCGACTGGAACCTCAACCACGTGTTCTGGGGCATGCGTCGAGCGCTGCAGCACATGATTCCGCGCGAGACCGGCCGTGTGATCGTGACGTCATCGGTCGAAGGCAAGTTGGGCAAGCCCGGGATTCCGGGCTACTCGGCGACCAAGCATGCGGTGAACGGCCTCGTCAAGGCTGCAGCGCAGGAGGTCGGCACACTTGGCATCACGGTCAACGCGATCTTGCCGGGAATCATCGAGACCGACATCGTGCGCGCCACGGGCCCGGACTCGGCGGTCGCGATGGGCGTCGGCACGTACGACGCCCTGATCGAGATGTTCAGCTCCGAGTCGGCGATCAAGCGCCCGAACACGGTGGAGGAAGTCGCCGCGGTGGCGGTGTTGCTCGCCTCCGATGCGGCGAAGAACATGACCGGCTGCATGTTCCCCGTCGACGGCGGCACGATGCCCTACTGAGTCCGCGTGAGCGGCACGGTGAGGATGTGATCGAACTGGGTGATCCCGACTACTCGCATCTCGCCCACGCGAACGATCTCGAACCGTCGAACGGTCACCGGACGCTGCGCGAGAGGTGCCCGGTCCACACCGAGACGGCGCACGATCCGCCGTTCCACGTGATCGGCCGCCACGCCGACGTCTTCGACGTGCTGATGCGGCCGGGCGAGTGGTGCAACGGGTTCGGCGTCGGCGTCTACGAACAGGATCGCGGCGTGCTCGGCACGGCCGACGACCCAGATCACCGCAGGCAACGCAAGGTGCTGCAGGACGCCTTCCGGCCGAGTGCGATCGCAGCACTCGACGACGAGATCGTCCATGAAGGTGAGTCGTTGTGGTCCACCGCGTTCGGCGCCGACGGCGAGGGCGACTTCGTGCGGCTGTTCGCGTTTCCGTTCCCCGCGGTCGTGATCGCGGCGCTGCTGGGGGTTCCTCGCAAGCGGCGCGATGACTTCGGGCGATGGTCGGACGACATCGTCAACACGCTCGGCGGCGCCGACCCGTCGTTGGCGGAGGAGGCGAACCGTCAGCTGTTCGTGCTCGTCGACCAGTTGGTCGACGACCGACGGACGCTCCACGAGCGTCGTGAGGAACTGCCCGATGACGTCCTGTCGGTGATGACGCTCGCCGAGATCGAGGGAACGCTCGATCACCGTGAGGTGCGCCGGCTGAGCCAGCAGCTGCTCGTCGCGGGTCACGAGACCACGGCCAGCCTGATCTCGCTGATGCTGTACCGGCTGATCGAGCAGCCCGATCTGATCGAGATCCTCCGCGCGCAACCCGATCTCGTGCCATCGGCGGTCGAGGAGTTCCTGCGGTTCGACTCGCCGGTCCAGGGCCTGTTCCGGTCGAACCCCGCGCCCAGCGTGGTGGCCGGGACCGAGTTTCCTGCCGGCTCACGCCTGCAGGTGCTGTTCGCGTCGGCGAACCGTGACGACGCGGTGTGGGATGCGCCCGACGAGGTCCGGCTCGACCGATTCGGCGCCGGGACCCGGCCTCACCTCGCCTTCGGGTGGGGCGTGCACCACTGCATCGGCAACGCGCTCGCCCGGCGCGAGGGCGAGCTGGCGCTGCGGTGGATCATCGAACGGTTCGAGACCGTCGAGCGCACCGGACCGGTCGCCGTGAACGAGCCGTTCATCCTCCGCGGACTGACCACCCTCCCCATCCGCTGGACTGTCCGACAACCCACCGCCTGACAACCCCAGCGATGAGCGAACCGCCCGGATAGCGGCGTTTGGCTCATCGCTGGAGGAATGCCTGGGTGGTCTTGAGCACGTGGCGGGCCCGGTCGGTGGGATCGGGGTGGGCCGACCGAAGCTGGGCAGAGCGGATCTCGAACGAGAGCGCGGTGTGCGCGGGGAGCACCTCGACGAGTTCGCTGACCGGCAGTTCGCCTACACCCAGCGTGAGGCGGCCGTCGAGGGCCTCGACGACGAGCTGCTCGGGCGCCGATGCCGGCGCGTCGCACAGCTGGACGTACGGCAGTCGGGCTGGATCGACCGCAGCCACGTCGGCGACTGCGCCGCCGGTTCGGGCAAGATGCAGGTTGTCGATCAACACGCTCGCGTTCGGCCGGTCGACTGCGTCGAGCACGGCGGTCGCCTGTGGGAGATCACGGATCGACATGAAGGCCATGAACTCGAGGCTGCACCCGATGCCGTGCGCCGCGGCGAGATCGCAGAGTTCACCGAAGCGCTCGACGAACCGGTCGTCGTCGACGCCTCGGGACACGACGAGAAGATTGCGGGCGCCGACGGTTGCCGCTGCCTCGATCACCGCGTCGCCGTGGTCGCCGTCCGGGGTCACGAAGATCGGCTCCATGTCGAGCGCGATCAGACCGGTGTCGTCGAGCCGCCGGCGAACCTCGGCGGCAACGGCGTCGGTCCACGTCGCAGCGTCGTACCAGATGCCGCAGGCAGGCCAGCCGGCCGACGCGCACGCGGACACGAACTCGGCAGGCCCGGTGTCAGGGCACACTCCCGCTGCGAGTGAGAGCAGTCGTTCCTCGGTCGTCATGTCGACAACCTAGGACCCAACGGCAGGGTCTGACAGCGGCAGGGTCAGGCGGCGGCGCGGCGGGTGGCGCCGACGAGCACGTGTTGAGCGATGCTCGGGCACGTGTCGAGCAGGCTCGAGAATTCGGCCCGGTTCAAGACGTAGACGGTCGAGTCGGTGGCTGCGGTCACGGTGGCGCTGCGCGGCTTGAGCGTGAGCAACGCCATCTCGCCGAGGACTGCGCCGGCGCCGACGACGATCGTCAGGTCGTCCCGCTCGACCCTGAATTGGCCGTCGATCACGATGAAGCACTCGCGGCCGAAGCCGTCCATCTGCATGATCTGTTCACCGGCGGGGACCGAGATGATCGTCGCCAGGCGATCGAGCCTCTGCAGTTCCTCGATGGGAGCAGCGAGGCCGAGTTCGCTGGTGGCGAGTTCGGGATGGATGCGGGTCTTGGTGGCGAACATGTCGTTCCTCGGTCTGCTTTCGGAGTTGGGGGGTGCGAGCAAGTCTCACTGTTTAGTAGTAAACCACACAACCGGAACCTGGAGATGTCTATTCCCGATGGCACTCACGTGTCGACCAGGACCGTCCGCTCCGAACGGGAAGCCGGGGACCTGGAACACTGATCGGCATGGCAGAGCAGACCCTCGAGGACCGGATCGGCGCACTCGCGTGTCCCGTCGATCACACGATGCTCGACCCGATGATCCAGGACGATCCCTGGGACTTCTACGCCGAGTTGCAGGAGCGGTGTCCCGTGTTCCCGATGCCCGAGATCGGCGCCGTGATGGTCACGCGCTACGAGGACGTCCGGTTCGTGCTCACGAACCCGGAGCTGTTCTCGAGCAGCGGACGCGGCGGGGGAGCGAAGAAGGGACTACAGGTCGACAACGCTCGTCGGTATCAGGAGATCCTGCGCGAACGTGGCTGGGGTCCGGTCGAGACGCTGCAGCGCACCGATCCGCCGGTCCACACCGACTACCGACGCTTGGTCGCCAAGGCCTTCCTCCCGCGTCGCATCGCCGACATGGCGCCTCACATCGATGACGTCACCCGCGGGCTGATCGACGGGTTGATGGAGCGCAGGGAGTGCGAGTTCAACCTGGACTTCGCGATGCCACTTCCGGGGATCATCATCGCCGAGGAGCTGGGCCTCGACAGCTCCGAGATTCATCGCTTCAACCGCTGGGCCGGCGCCATGCTCGCGCTCGCAATGCGCCCGCTGACCGCCGACGAGGTGCTCGAGACCGTCGAGATCGAGCTCGAGGCTCAGCATCACCTCGCCGCTGTCTTCGAGGCGCGGCGTGCGGAGCCGACCGACGACCTCATCTCCACGCTCGTGCACGCCCACGAGGACGAAGACGGCGTCGAGCCGTTGAGCGTCGCAGAGCTGCAGAACCTGATGCATCAACTCGTGACCGGCGGGTTCGAGACGACCACGAGCGCGCTGAACCACGGCATGTGGCTGCTCACCCGTCACCCCGACGTACAGGAGCGGGTCCGCCGCGACCTGTCGCTCGTGCCCCGGTTCATCGAGGAGGTCCTACGGTTCGAGAGCCCGGTGCAGGGGCTCACCCGTCGTGCGACCCGCGACGTGGAGGTCGGTGGCGTCGTGATACCGGAGGGTTCGATGGTGATGGTGCGCTACGCCGCCGCCAACCGCGACGCGTCGGTGTTCGAACGAGCCGACGAATTCGACATCGACCGGCCGCGCACCCCACAGCACCTCGCGTTCGGTGTCGGCCCGCACTTCTGCGTGGGTAGTGCACTGGCACGCCAGGAACTCGTCAGCGGATTCACGCAGTGGCTCGAGCGCACCTCGTCGATCGAGCTGGCACGTGAACTCGTCGCGCCGATCCACGAACCGAGCTTCATCCTGTTCCCGATGAGGGAACTCCCGCTGCGCTTCGAACCCGCCTGACCGCTCTGCATCGTCGGCCGCTCCACCGGCGCCGTACGGTGCGTCCATGAGCGAACATCCCGAGAACTACGAAGACGTCACCGTGTTCGGCCTCGACGCCGACGACGAAGCCGAGATGCTCGATGCACAGAACGAGTGCACGTTCATCTGGTCGAACAAGGAGGGGTGGCCCGTCGGCGTGATCATGTCGTATGTGTTCGTCGACGGGAAGTTCTGGCTCACGGCATCCAGCCAGCGGGCCAGGATCAGCGCCGTTCGTCGTGACCCCCGAGTCTGCATCGTCGTCACGTCGACCGGCTCGAAGATGGCCCGCAACAAGACGGTGACGTACAAGGGCACGTGCACCGTGCGAGACGACCAGGAGACCAAGGACTGGTTCTACCCGGCGCTCGCGAAGGCGATCCGGGGTGACGACGTCGAGGGTGCGAAGGTGTTCGAGAAGTTCCTCGACTCGCCGCGCCGCGTCATCCTCGAAGTCGAGCCCACCCAGCGCATCGGCTACGACGGCCAGAAGATGGGCAAGGCCACTGCCGAGTGGATGAAGGCGCAGAAGGGGTCCGCCTCGTGACCGAGAAGCTCGGCCTGAGCGCCGACGAGGTGCTCACGACGACCCGTGCCGTCCGCAAGCGGCTCGATCTCACCAGGCCGGTACCCCGCGACGTGCTCATCGAGTGCATCGACATCGCCCACCAGTCACCGACCGGGTCGAACTCGCAGCGATGGCGTTGGATGATGGTCGAGGACGCCGCGAAGAAGCTGGTGATCGCCGACATCTACCGAGCGAACTTCGCGGCGTCCTACGCGGGAGCGCCGGAGCCTGAACCCGGCTCCCAGGCCGACCGAGTGAACCAGTCGGCCCGCCACCTCGCCGAGCACATGCACGAGGTGCCGGTGCTGGTCATCCCGTTGCTCGCCGATCGAATGGGCGAGGGCACGCCCTCGTGGCGCCAGGCATCACGGTGGGGCGGGATACTCCCCGCGGTGTGGAGCTTCATGCTCGCGCTGCGCGAGCGGGGCCTCGGCTCGGCCTGGACCTCGCTGAGCTTGCAGAACGAACGCGAAATCTCCGAGCTGCTCGGTATCCCGTACGACGACTACAGCCAGGCCGGCCTGTTCCCGGTGGCGTACACGATCGGCACCGACTTCAAGCCGGCCAAGCGCCCACCCGCCGAGGAGTTCATCTGCTGGAACGAGTGGTCCTAGCGATGAGCGAAGCGCCCCGGCCCGCCACCGCGCCAACAACTCCGCACGCACCTCCGCCGGCATGGCGCCGGCCCACGCTGCCAACGACCACCCATCACAACACCTCGAATCGTCAGGCGTTGCACTCACCGATGGAACCCAAGCCCGAATAGCGACACTTGACTCATCGGTGGATGGGGTTCAGCGCGGGACGTCTCGGAAGGCGAGGTCGCGGTCGGTGTTCGGCTCGCGGGGGAGTCCGAGGATGTTCTCGCCGATGATGTTGTGCTGGATCTCGTCGGTCCCGCCGGCGATCGATTGAGCCGGAGTCGACACGAGCACTTCGGCGATGACCGCATCGAGGTCGTTCGGTCCGTCGGTGAGCAGGGCCGACCCGCCCGCGATGAGACCGTGCACCCGCGCCGACCGCCTCGCGACCCCGCTTGCTGCGAGCTTGCCGAGCGACCCTTCCGGCCCTGGCGCTCGACCCAGTGTTCGGGCTGCGCGGGCCCGCTCAGCGGTCCACTCGTGCGCTCGTTGGAACGACAAGAGTTCGGCGATCGCCTGACGGACGATCGGATCCTCGGTGCGCCCGAAGTGGTGAGCCCGTTCGATGACGAGGTCTGCCCGACCCGCCCGCTGCGGGTACCACGCGTAGGTGGCGAAGTGATCGGCGGCTTCTGCGGCGGCCTCCTCGATCGTCCGTCCCCTCGCGCCCCCGGCGAACGACGGCCGCCGGAGCGTCGCGAACGTCCGCTCGTGCATCAGGGTCGTCCGCGCGACGCGCCAGCCGTCGCCGAGGGCGCCGACGAGGTTGGCCGCGGGGATCCGGGCATCGGTGAGGAACACCTCGTTGAACGACGAGTGGCGGTTCATCTGCAGGATCGGGCGGACCACCACGCCGGGCTGGTCCATCGGCAGCACGAAGTAGCTGATGCCCTGATGTTTGGGGACCTCCCAGTCGGTGCGCGCCAGCAGCATGCCGAAGTCCGCGTGGTGGGCGCTCGTGTTCCACACCTTCTGGCCGTTGACCACGAAGTCGTCGCCGTCGCGCCTCGCCGTCGTGGTGAGCCCGGCGAGGTCGGAACCGGCGCCGGGTTCGCTGAACAACTGGGTCCAGGTGACCTCGCCGGTGATCGTCGGGCGCAGGATGCGCGTGCGCAGCTCGTCGGAACCGTGGGTCATGATCGTCGGTGCAGCGAGCGACATCCCGGCGCCGAGGGGCGTCCCGACGGCGCCGGCCCTGCGCAGTTCGTCGGCGACGAGCTTGTCGGCCCATGCCGGAAGTTCGCGTCCGTGCCAGCGCTTCGGCCACGACGGCACGGCCCATCCCGCGTCGGCGAGCAGGCGCCGCCACTCCACGAGGTGGCGATCCGCATCCCAATTGGCGTCGAGCCACGCTCGCACCTCGGCCCGTACTTCCTCCTCGGTTCGCTGTTGCCCCGTCATCCCCGCGACCGTACTCAGCCGGTCTTTCGGGGTCGGGTCCAGAAAGACAGGCTGAGTACGGTCGGAGCCATGTTCGAGGCCGAGAGCGAGATCGAGACCGACGACGGGGCGATGGGGACGTTCATCGTGCATCCCGATGGTGGCGGGCCGCACCCGGTCGTGCTGTTCCTCATGGATGCGCCCGGGAAGCGGCCGCTCCTGCACGACATGGCGCGACGAATCGCTGCGAACGGCTACTACGTCATGCTGCCGAACCTGTACTACCGAACCACATCGGAGTTCCAGCTCGACTTCGCCAGCAAGGAGTCGTTCCAGAGGATGGTCGAGCTGATGAGCAACCTCGGAAACCGTAAGGTCGGTCGCGACGCCGGAGCGCTGGTCGCCCACGCCGCCGCTGACGACGCTGCGGACGCCTCCACCGTGGGCTGTGTCGGCTATTGCATGAGCGGTCCGTTCTCGGTCTGGGTGGCCGCCGAGTATCCGGAACAGGTGAAGGCAGCAGCGTCGTTCTACGGCGTTCGGCTCCACGTCGACGCGACCGACTCGCCGCACCTGCGCCTCGGCGAGATCGCCGGCGAGTTGTACGTCGGGGCCGCCGAGCACGACGACTACGTCCCGCTCGACATGATCGATCGCTTCGAGGCGGCGATGCAGGTCAGTGGTGTCCGTGGCCGGGTCGAGCGGTACTGGGGCACCCACCACGGCTTCGCGTTCGACGACCGGCCCGCGTACGACGCGGCGGCCGATGATCGCCACTGGGCGGCGCTGCTCGACCTGTTCGAACGGAACCTGCGCTGATGGAGGAACCGTTCGTCGCGGTGTCGATGTCCGGCGGTCACGTGGCGACCATCACGCTGTGCCGTCCGCCGAACAACTTCTTCTCGGCGGCGATGATCACCGAGCTCGCCGAGGCCCTCGAAGCGTTGGACGAAGACCGGTCCTGTCGGGTGATCGTGCTAGCGGCCGAGGGCAAGCACTTCTGCGCCGGCGCCGACTTCGCATCCGCCGGGCCCGCCGACTCGACCGGTGATCTCTACCGCGCTGCGGTACGTCTGTTTCGCACTCGAAAGCCGATCGTCGCCGCCGTGCAGGGCGCTGCGATCGGTGGCGGGCTCGGCGTGGCGATGGCCGCGGACTTCCGCATCGCCGCACCCGAGGCGCGGTTCAGTGCCAACTTCGCACGCCTCGGATTCCATCACGGATTCGGCCTGAGCGTGACCCTGTCCGCCGCCGTCGGGGGCCAGCACGCCGCCGAGCTCCTCTACACGGGCCGCCGCATCTCCGGCGACGACGCCGCAGCGATCGGCCTGGTCGACGGGGTCGTGCCGCTCGAGAAGCTGGATGCAACCGCCCACTCCTTCGCTGCCGAGATCGCCGGTTCAGCTCCGCTCGCGGTGCAGTCGATCCGGGCGACGCTGCGCGGTGACCTCGCCGACCGTGTCGCCGCCGCCACCGATCACGAACTCGCCGAGCAGGAACGCCTTCGTCGAACGGCCGACTTCAAGGAAGGAACCCGCGCCATGTCCGAACGCCGCCCACCGAAGTTCACCGGAGTCGAGTGATGGCCTCGATCGGTGGTGTCATCGTCCCCGCGGACATGATGAGTTCCCAAGCGCTCGTCGACTACGTGCGCCGACTCGAGGCGCTCGGCTACGACTCGGTGTGGATCCCCGACATGTTCGGGCGCGAGATCTACGTGACGTGCGGGTTCCTCCTCGACAACACGACGACGATCAAGGTGGCCTCGGGGATCGCTCACGTCTACGGCCGCGATGCGATCGCCTCTGCCCAGGCGGCGCGCACGCTCTCGGAGCTCTCGGGCGGACGATTCGTTCACGGCGTCGGCATCTCGCACCCGCCGGCGGCCGAGCTGCGCGGGCTCACCTGGGAACCACCCATCGCCAAGATGCGCTCGTACCTCACGGAGATGAAGGCGGCGATGTCGGGTGGTCTGCTGCACACCCCGGCGGATCCGCCACCGGTACCCGTCTACGTCGCAGCGCACGGTCCGCAGATGATGAAGGTGGCCGCCGACCTCGCTGACGGAGCAAACACCTACATGCAGTTGCCCGACCACACCCGCGACTCCCGCGCGACGCTCGGCCCCGACAAGGCGCTCAGCGTCGTGCTCCCGTGCGTCATGACGACCGACGCCGAGGCTGCTCGCGAGGCCGGCCGCCGAGCACTGTCGATCTACCTGCCACTGCCCGCCTACCAACGTCAATGGGCCGCGCAGGGGTTCGACGAGATCGATTGGGCCGGGCGGGGGAGCGACCGTCTGATCGACGCGTTCATCGCGTGGGGAGATCGCGACGCGATCCTCGAGCGCGTCGAGCAGCACATCGAGGCCGGAGCTACACAGGTGCAACTCGGAGTCAACAGCGCCGACGGCCAGCGGTCGGGCGCCCCCTGGGATCTCCTCGAAGCCCTTGCGCCGAGCTGACGTCTCGCGGACGAGCGGGACTCGGGCGGCTGATCCGTCAGCGGGCGGAAGGCTGGGAGGTCACACGGTGATTGGTGAGCAGCGGCCCGCCGACCCAGCCGCACAGTTGCGGATCGCACTCGCGTAGCTCGCCGGAGATCCAGTGCCCGTCGGTGCCGAAGATCCCTTCCTTGCCGTCGAGCGTGACGCGGATGTTGCCCTCGCCGTCCTGCTCGTGCAGGGCGCCGGTGAACGGATGCACGATGCCCCTCATGACCGGGTCCCCACGCTCACCGGAGTGTCGGTGGTGTCGCTGACGAACTCGCCGAGGAGCTGGTGGAGCCAGCGGATCTTCGACTCCTGGTAGTTCGAGAACGTCGCTCCCGGTTTCCAGGTCGTCTCCAGGCCCTTCTGGACCTTGGCCATGTTGAACACGTCCTGCTCGAACACCTTGGCGAGCATGCCCAACTCCGGCGCATCGGTCCACGGCTCGTCGACGCCGAGCTTGCGCTCCTTCGCCGGCGGTGGGCGCTCGCCGGTGAACGGCGACAGGAAGAAGACCTCCATGATCGACGACCGGTGGTCGTCGCCGTTCGGGCGGAACCGGTAGGTGATCCGGTTGAACGCGCCCCACGGGTGCATGTTCGGGAACACCGTGTAGTCGATCGAGTCCATCATCTCGGCATCGCTCATCTGATCCACCATGTCCCCGGCCTGTGGGCGCCACCGCTCGCGTGACATCTCGGCGAGCACCGCCCGAGCGGTCTGGCCCTCCTCGAGGGTGATCGGTGCCTCCTGATCGACGCGGACGTCGAGCATGCCGCGCAGGATGTCCTGCTCCGGCACATCGATGTCGCCCAGCAGCGGGCTCGGAGCGCCGCCGGGAGTGATCACCCGCGAGCAGCGATCCCACACGTCGACCTGGCTGTTGACGTCGCACAGGTAGGTGAGGATCTGAGGGTGTGTGGCATTGACGTGGTACGCCTCGCAGAACGCCTCCTGGGCGATCTTCCAGTTGGCGTTGATGATGCGTGACACGTGCGCTTCGACATACCGGTTGCCGAGGTCCCACACCTCGAACTGTTCGATGATCTCGCCGAGGTGTTCCTCGAGCGAGCCGGCGTTCGGGTCGGGGTTGATGAACACGAATCCGGCCCACGTGCCGACCTGGCACTCGGGCAGGGTGAAGTCGTCGGGCCGCTGGTCGACGTGCGGGAAGTCCCACGCCGCGGGAACGTCGGCGAGGTTGCCGGCGAGGTCCCACGCGAACCCGTGGAAGGCACAGCGGATCTCCGAGCAGCGGCCGTCGTACTCCTTGAGCTGGCGGCCCCGGTGGAGGCACGCGTTCGGGAACGACTTGATCGAGCCGTCGGCCTGGCGCACGACGAGGTACGACTTCTCGGCGATCTCGTAGACGATGTAGTCGCCCGGCTCGGGGATGTGGTCCTCCCGGCACGCGAACTGCCAGACACGCGACCACAGTTGGTCGACCTCGCGGCGGTGCCATTCGCGGCTGGTGTATCGCTCGATCGGGATGTCCTCACTGCCGAAGTATCGAGGCGATTCGAGGCGCAACACGTCGGGGACCGGGTGGGTGTCGGCGTCGAGCAGATCCTGGAACGAGAGCCCGGGTGAGCGGGCTCCGGTGTCCACTGCGGGCTGGTCGGTGGCGGTCATGGAACCATTATTGACCACACGATGAGTTTCACGCGTCACCGGACGGCGAGCAGCCCGTCGAGTTGCGCCAGTGCGTCGGCATGGTCGCCGACGCGGATGGTCGTCCAGCCGAGTGTCAGTGGCTCGATCAGGTTCTGCTCGAAGTCGTCGAGGTAGACGATGGCGTCGTGATCGACACCCAAGCTCGTCTGGGCGATCTCGTAGATGGCGCGTTCGGGTTTGCGGCTTCCGACGGCGAACGACTCCACGACGACGTCGAACAGATCGAAGTCGATGTCGCGCTGCATCGTCGGTTGGAACTCGGCGAACGTGTTGGTCAACAATCCGGTGAGGTAGCCCTCGGACCGCAGGCGTGCCACGCGATCGATCATGGCGTCGACCACCGTGTAGCCGCCCGGTGCGAGGACGCGGTCCATCTCGTCGCCGTGCAGGGTGACACCGTGTTCGGCGGCCCATGGATCGAGCAGTTCCTGAATCGCCGCGACCGCGATCTCACCGCGCTCGGCACGGTGCCATGGATGGTCCGGCCTGCTGTCTCGGGGCCCGAGGATCACCTCGTGCATCACGGCGGTGTCGACGTTGTGCGAAGCGGCGATCGTGCCCAGCTGGTTGGAGATCGACGTGATCAGCACTCCACCGAAGTCGAACACCACCGCCTCGACGGCCTGATGGTCCCCGGAGACCCGGGCTCGGGGAACGTCGGGCATCAGTCGAACGAGGCGTTCGCCCTGCCCTCGGCGTTGTAGACCTCAGCGGTCGCGTCGACTCGATGCTTGCGATGAACGACCCCTGCGATTCCACCGGCCCCGAGTGTGTTGCGCATGTTCCAGTAGTTCGGGTGGTCGAAGTGCGCTGAGAGGGCTTCTGCGGACTCCCAGAGTTCGTACACCTGGATGAGGTCGTCCTCGCACGGGTCCTCGGCGAAGCAGTAGACGAGGCATCCCGGCTCGTCGTCCCGGGTCGCCTGCTGGATCGGAGCGGTCTGCTGGATCAGGTCGTGACGCTTCGACGCGTCCGTCAAGCGGATGGCGGCTTCGATGACGATGAGACTCATGGTTCCTCCAGAGGTGGGATCGGCAGGGTGGGTCCGGGCCGGTTCGTCCGGGCCGGGGTTCGCTCGCCAGTATGACGACGATGGTCGCCGCCCGAACGAGTCGGGCGCGAAACGCAGAAGAGGTCGCAAGATGTTGGCAGCAGTGATCACCGGCAAGGACACCGTGGAGTTGCGGGAGTTTCCCGACCCCACGCCGGCACCGACCGGCGTCGTGGTCGACATCGCGTACTGCGGGATCTGCGGGACCGATGTCCACGCCTACCAGTCGGGACGTCCGTACAACCCGGCGATCTGCGGGCACGAGTGGTCGGGCACCGTGTCGGAGATCGGCGCCGAGGTGTCGTCGTTCACCGAGGGCGACCGCGTCGTCGTCGCGGTGGCGCCGTCGTGTGGCCGATGCACGGCGTGTCATCGCGGCCAGACCGACCGCTGCGAGGTGACATTCCTCTCGGCGCTGGGGCGTGACCCGCTCGCGCCGCCCCACGGCGGATTCGCGCCACGCATCGCCGTGGCGGCAGCGAGAGTCGTGAAGACCGATCCCGCGCTCACCGACGAACAGGGCGCGCAGGTCGAACCCACAACGGTCGCGTTCCACGCCGTGCGAACCAGCGCGCTGCGGCTCGGCGATATCGCGGTGATCCAGGGCGCCGGTCCGATCGGGCTCGGCACGATGCAGTGGGTCCGTGCCGCAGGCGCCGGCCAGGTGATCGTCGTCGAGCCGAACGAGCAGCGCCGCGCGCTCGCCCTCGAACTCGGTGCTCACGTTGCGGTCGCCCCCGGCGAGGAAGCCGACCAGGCGATCCGCGAACGCACACACGGGCTCGGTGCCGACATCGTCTACGAGTGTGTCGGGCGCCCGTTCGCCGTCCAGTCCGCGGTCGATCTCGCCCGGCGCGGGGGAGCGATGTGCCTGATCGGCCTCGCCGACAGCGACGCATCGATCTCGCCCGGCGCGTGGTTGATCAAGGAGATCTCCGTGACGTCGTCGCTCGCGTACCTCCACGAGGAGTTCGAGATGGCGATGGGGATGATGGCCGACGGTCGCGTCCGCGTCGATCCGCTCCACACCTCCACCGTCCAACTCGACGAACTCGAGATCGCGCTCGCCGACCTGGCGAGCGGAACGAGCGAGCACACCAAAGTGCTCGTCGACCCGAAGGGAGCCCGATGATGTTCGACTTC
>DATKXG010000108.1:0-2074 GCA_035529175.1 Ilumatobacteraceae bacterium | reverse complement strand
CGCAGGAGCAGCATCGCGTAGATCGCAAGAACGAGGCCGAGGAACAGCTGCCCGCCGGCGCTGTCGTACGGCTCGAGGTACTCGGCGCGTCCGAACACCAGGAGCCCGAGGACGAGCGTGCCCATGATCACCGTCAGCAGGGTGACCTCGCGTTGGATCGGTGCGCGCTCGGCCTCGACGAGCCGGCGACGGTCCGACTGCCGCCGTGCCTGTTCCGCGAGCGAGCTCAGCACCGCCGCGGTGCGAGCGCCGCGCTGCACGGCGATCAGGAGTCCCGCGGCGACGAGGTCACCGAGCGGATCGTCGATGTCGTCGGCGAAGCGGCGGAACACGATCGCGGGGTCCTGACGGCCGAGCCCGGCGGCGAGCCGGCGGACCTGGGGCTTGATGGCCGCCGGGCAGGTGGCCACCGTGGCGTTGATGGCACCGATCGGTTGGTCGCCGGCGATCAACACGTCGCGGAGGTTCTCGATCCACGACGCCAGCGCGTCGATGCGTTGCAGGTCGCTGACTCCGCCGGCGTCGCGTTGCTGCCAGGCGCCGATCGCATACCAGGTACCGACGCCGACGATCAGTGCCGCCACCAACCAGCCCGATGCGGCCACCACCGCCAGTGCGGCGACGCCGGCTCCGGCGAGCCGAACCGGCATTCCGGGCCGTGTGGAACGACGGGATCGGGGCGGCGCGTCGTCGCTGGTCGCCAACACGACCACCGCGAGCACGCCCGCGACCGTCGAGGCGACCAGCAACGCGACGTCGAGGTTCATCGCACGTTGCCCTCGACGGCGAACAGGTCGGCGGTGTATCCCGCCAGTCGGAGACGGTTCAGGTGACGTTGCGACAGCGGCGCCACCTGGACGAGGTCGTCGCTACCGTCCAGCGCCCACACCTCGGTGCTCGACACGCCACCTGCCTCGCCGAGCCCGCCGACCTCGATGATCGACGTCACGCGACGCACCGCACTCTGGTCCTCCACCGCGTTGCGGACGAGGTCGATGTGCACCACGAAATCGACCGTCTGCGCGATCAACGACCACACGGCGAACTCGGGCAGGCTCGTGTTCGACTTCGACACGTAATACGCGAGCCGTTGCAGGACGATGTCCGCCGTGTGGGCGTGGATCGTCGCCAACGACCCCCGCTTGCACATCGACGCCACGTCGAGCATGTCGAGCGCTTCGTCCTCGACCAGCTCTCCGACCACCACCCGATCGGGGTTGAGTCGACGGGTCAGCTCGACGAGTTGCCGGGTCGTGATCTCGCCCTCGCCCTCGGCATTGGCTTGGCGCGTGAACAGCGCCGGCGCGTCGGGGTGGCGGGGGTCGTCCTCGAGGCGGAGTTCGAGGAGGTTCTTCTCGACGGTGATGATGCGTTCGAGCGGTGAGACCTCGCCGAGCAGCTCGGTCAGCAACGTGGTCTTGCCGGCGCCCGGCGGACCGGACACGAGGATCGTGAACCCGCAGCGCACCAAGGCCCGCAGCCGAGCCACCAGCGGGTGCGGGAACAGCCCGAGGTCGGCGAGACCGGTCAGACCGACCTGTCGGACGACGAAGCGCCGGATCGCCAGTCGAGGATGCGTCGACACGCCGTGCTCGCCGCTGCCACCCAACACCATCACGATGCGCGCCCCGTCGCGCGATTGCAGCGTGAGCATCGGCGACGACGTGTCGAGGCGACCTTCGCCGGTGCCGGTCATCCGCAACGCCATGCGCTTCTGGAACGAGGTCAGGTCGGCGGCCGACGCCCACAGGCGTCCGACGTCGACCTTGCGACCGTCGGTGTAGGTCACCCACGTCGAGTCGGGACCGTTGACGTCGACCTCCTCGACCATCGGATCGCTCAGGTACGGCTGGAGTGGACCGGCGCCGGTGAGTTCGGCGACCACCCGTGCTCGCACGTGCTGTTCCTCGTGCTGCGACAGCGGCCGGGCGCCGCGCTGCAGCCGCTCCTCGTTGACCGAGGTCACCTCGTCGCTGATCAAGGCGCCGAGCAACAGCTGCTGGTGCCGCTCGTCGCCGGCCAACGCTGTGCCGGCGGTTCTCGAGGAGTTCCGGGCCGCGTCGTCGTGCTCGAT
>DATKXG010000107.1:0-2624 GCA_035529175.1 Ilumatobacteraceae bacterium | reverse complement strand
TCGAACGGCGATCGCATCCGTTTGGCGAGCGACCAGGGGTTCGAGATCGGCCCGGCGAAGAACGTCCGATCGGCGACGTCCCAGATCCGACGACCACGTGCATCGAAACCACGCCACTGCTCGCCTGCTCCTGGGGTGAACTCGTCGAAGGCGCTCGCGGTGGCGTCGTCGGCATCAGGAATGACCAGGGACGAACCGTCGGGCCAGTGGTAGACGAATTGCGGGTCGAGCCGGATCAGATCGATCTGCTCGTCGAGCGAGGTTCCCGCCGCGCGGAACACGTCGTCGAACACGTGCGGCAGCGTCACGAGCGACGGGCCGATGTCGAACGTGTACCCGTCGGACCTGAAGGTCGCGAGCTTGCCGCCGACGACGTCGCTGCGCTCGAACACCGTGACGTCATGGCCGAGTGCCCGCAGCCGGATCGCTGCCGTCAGCCCGCCGACCCCGCCTCCGACCACCGCGACGCTCGAGGGATTACATCGCGGGTCTGACCCCTGTCGTAATTCAGGCACCGAGTTTCCTTGCGACGGCGGTGGCGGCGACCGGGAGCATGCCGAGGCCGCCGACGATCGCGACCATCGGGTCGCGGAAGTACCGGGCGAACCCGATGGTCTCCATCACTCCCATGTACGCATACTCGCCGACGAGCGCGCCATCGGCGTCCGCCGAAGTGCTGGCCGGCGGGAGCGCTGCTTCGAGCAGCGCCATCACGCCCAGGCCGGTGACGAACCAACCGAGGTAGTTCGTGAGCGGGATCCCGCGGTAGACACCTCGCCGCGCCCAGACCCAATAGCCCTCGCCGACCATCTGCGGGTCGAGGAACAGATCCCATGCGGTCAGCGCCGCCGAGCCGAGGGCGATGCGCGTCGCGGCCGTCGAGCGTTCGCCGAGCGCGGCGTGAGCGGTCTCGCGCGCCGGCAAGCCGAGCGCGAACCACGCGAGCGGCACGATTGCGGGGACGTGTGCCACCTGCGGTTGCAGAGCTCGCGTGTACGCGTAGCGCCCGAACGGGATCGCGGTCGCCGTGCCGATGCGCTCCACCGCCGTGGTGGCCACCGCCGTCGCGACTGCGGCGGTTCCGGCGCGCGCTGCACCCCAGCGCCGCACGGCGTTGGCTGTCGTCGTCGTGAACGACCCGACCACGACCACCGTCGACAACACCTTGCGCGCTCTGCCGCCCTGTGGCAGCAGCGGCGTCGCGATCATCCCAGCGACCGTCACCACGCTCGCACCCCCGGCAACCCACCCCGCCCACCGTTCTCGTGAACTCGTCGGGGAACTGTTCCCGGACGAGTTCACGAGAACGGTGAGAGGAGCTTGGCGACCATGGTTGCCTTCTCGGTGGTCGACACGCTTGCTCGCGACGTGAAGACGTCGTAGTCGTTCGCCTCGATCTTGTCGAGGATCCGCCCGTACAGCGCGTGTGCAGCGCCGACGCACTTCGCGGAGCGGTCCGGCAGCATGTCGATGCCGATCTGCGCCGACCGGTACAGCTCGCGGCAGCGGTCGATCTCGAATCGCATCAACGCGATGAACTCGGGGGTGACCGAACGCTGTGTGAGATCGACCCCGAACCGAATGGAGTCCTCGAGCGGTACGTACTGGCGCCCCCGGTCGAGGTCCTCGTCGATGTCGCGCAGGAAGTTCGTGAGCTGGAACGCGTTGCCGAGATCGCGAGCGTGGGGGAGCGCAGCGTCGTAGTCGGTCGGCTCCAGGATCGGCAGCATCATCTCGCCGATGACGGCCGCCGAGCCGTCCATGTAGACCAACAGGTCGTCCCAGGTCGCGTAGGACTCGACGGTCAGGTCCATCGTCATCGAACGCAGGAACCGATGGAACGCCTCGATGTCGATGTCGAATGCTCGCACCGTGTGCACGACGGCCTTGAGCACCGGATCGTCTGACTTGCCGGCCTCGACGTCGGCAAAGAACCGGTCGCCGAAATCGGCGAGTGCTGCGGCGCGGACCTCGGTTGGCACATCGCGCCCACCCTGCGACGGGATCTCGTCGACGATGTCGTCGGCGTACCGGGCGAAGGCGTACAGCGCGTGCACGTGGTGCTGCTTGACCTTGGGCAGCACCTTGGTCGACCAGTAGTAGGTGGTTCCGTGGCGCTTGTTGAATTCGCGGCACAGCTCGTAGCTCTCGTCGAGGGTCACCGGCCCGGACGGCAGCAGCTGCGTCGTGGGCGTCGGCGGCTTCGCCGCGCGTCGGAACGGGACGCGGGGCATCAACGACGCTGCCGTGCGTACTGGTCGACGCGCTGAGCGGCGAGCTTGCCCGACACCAGCACCATCGGCACGCCGACGCCCGGGAGCGTCGACGAACCGGTGAACACGAGGCCGGGTACCTTCTTGTTGACGTTGTTCGGCCGGAACGGTCCGGTCTGGAAGAACGTGTGGGCGAGCGCGAACGGCGTGCCCTGCTCCATGCCCATGCGCTCCCAGTCCTGCGGGTCGTAGATCTCCTCGACGACGACTTCGGTCGGGTAGCCGAGCGAGTCGACCCGAGCGCGCAGGCTGTCGACGATGGTGTCGCGCTCCTTCGACCAGTCGATCGTGCCGCTCAGGTTCGGTGTGGGTTCGAGCACGTAGATGCTCGAGTGGCCCTCGGGGGCGAGC
>DATKXG010000106.1:0-6914 GCA_035529175.1 Ilumatobacteraceae bacterium | reverse complement strand
CAGCCAGTACTCGGGCCCTGACAGCATCGCCGCGTCGGTCAACGAGGTGCTCAACGAGGTGCCCGACGATGCCGCTGTGGGGTGGGTCGACAACTATTTCCGCGATCGACCCGAGGACGCTGCGTCGGTGAACTCCATCATCCGAGAACGGGTGACGCGACGCGGCGACAGCGTCATTGCTCCGTGGGCCGCATTCGCCGCAAGCGACGGCGTGCTGACCGGCGATGGGGTGCATCCCACGTCCGAGGGCTCCGACGTGTTCGCCTTCGTGGTCACCGACACCGTCCGCGCGTTCCTCGGCCGTTGACGTCCGGTCATCCCCCCGTTTGTGTTGCATTCCGGGCGGGGCGGTCCACCCGAATCTGCCCGCAAACGGGGACGGGGACGGTGAGGGTGAGGGTGCGGGTGAGGGCGCGAGTGCTCAGCTGTCCCAGCGGGACTGACCGAACCGGTAGCCGACCGAGCGAACCGTCTGGATCAGGTTGGCGTGCTCCTCGCCCAGCTTGGCGCGCAGGCGCCGGACGTGGACGTCGACGGTGCGGGCACCGCCGTAGTACTCGTAGCCCCACACACGGCTCAGCAGCATCTCGCGAGTGAACACCTTGCCCGGATTCTGGGCGAGGAACTTCAACAGCTCGTACTCCATGTACGTCATGTCGAGCGGGCGACCGGCGATCGCGGCCTGGTAGGTCTCGAGGTTGAGCGTCAGCTCGCCGTACTCGACGAGCTCGGCCCGGTGGAGATCGATGTCGGTCGCCAGCAGGTGCCGAAGGCGGGCTTCGAGCTCGGCCGGATGGAACGGCGTGAGACAGAAGTCGTCGAACAGGTCGTCGCGGTGTTCGAGGTCGCCGAGCTGACCACCGCCGATGAGCAGCATCACGGGAAACATGCGCTCGCCGCCTTTGCGAATCGCACGCAGAAAGGCCCAGCCGCCGTCGGGGTCGCTGGCGATGTCGACGATCGCGCCTGCCCAACTTCCGGGTGGAGCGTGTTCGTCACCGTCGTTCCCTGACACGGCCTTCCACGCGTAGCCGGCCAGGTCGAGCGTGCGCGCCAGCTCCGGCGTCGCCGGATCGGGAACGACAGCCACCATGGACTCGCGGGTGGCCACGATCACAACGTCCCGAGGTAACGGTCCCGTTCGAACGGGGTGACCTGGGTCTTGTAGCTGCGCCACTCACTGCGCTTGTTGCGCAGGAACCACTCGAAGATGTGCTCGCCGAGTGCTTCTTGGACGAGCGTGGAGTTCTCCATCACCGTCAACGCGTCGTTCAACGACTGTGGTAGCTGGCGGATGCCGAGCTTCGTCAGCACGTCGTCGCCGATCTCGAACAGGTTCGCATCGGCCTCGTCGGGGAGTTCGTAACCCTCGCGGACGCCCCGCATGCCGGCGGCCAGCATCAGGCTGAACGCGAGGTATGGGTTGCAGGCCGGGTCGGCTGAGCGGTACTCGATGCGTGTCGCCATCGGGTTGTCGCGTTTGGGGATCGGAACCCGGATCAAGCCGCTGCGGTTGTTGCGTGCCCAGCTGATGTGCACCGGCGCCTCGAAGCCCGGCACGAGCCGTTTGTAGCTGTTGACGGTCTGGTTCGTGACGGCGGTGATCTCCGCGGCGTGGTGGAGCATGCCGGCCATGAACGCCTTCGCCGTGGGCGACAGCAGGTAGGCATCGTCGGCGTCGTAGAACGCGTTGTCGTCACCGCGGAACAGCGACAGGTGGACATGCATCCCTGAGCCCTGGACACCTTCGAGTGGTTTGGGCATGAAGGTCGCGTGCACCCCCTGATGCGATGCGACCTCGCGCACCGCAAGGCGGAACGTCATCATGCTGTCGGCCATCGTGAGCGCATCGGTGTGGCGCAGGTCGATCTCCTGCTGGCCCGGGGCGTCCTCGTGGAAGCTGTACTCGACCGGGATGCCGAGCGCCTCCAGCGTGCGGATCGTCTTCTTGCGCAGCTCGCCGGTCACGTCGCTGGTGGTGAGGTCGAAGTAACCGCCCTGGTCGACCGGCACCGGTGGCTGGCCTGGCACCAGCGGCTCGAAGTAGAAGAACTCGACGTCCGGCGCGACGTAGAACGTCAGACCGTCGTCGTGGGCCTCCTGCACGTGACGGCGCAGCACCTGCCGCGGGTCGCCCTCGAACGGTGTGCCGTCGAGGTGGTGGATGTCGCAGAAGATGCGTGCCTCCGCCGCCTTGGGGTCGCCCCACGGAAGCAGCTCGAACGTGTCGGGGTCGGGCATCGCCAGCACGTCGGCTTCCTGCACGCGCGAGAACCCGTCGATCGACGACCCGTCGAAGGTCATGCCGTCCTCGAGTGCGTTCTCCAGCTCCGCCGGTGAGATGGCGAGGCTCTTGAGCGTGCCCAGCACGTCGGTGAACCAGAGGCGCACGAGCCGGACGCCGCGTTCCTCGACGCTGCGCAGGACGTAGTCGCGCTGTTGCTCGCGCATTTCGGTCATCTCCTGAGTCTCTCGCGGTCCGGGTGGAAATGCGACAGGACGGGAGCCGCAGCCCCCGTCCTGTCAGTTCCGGTGTTCGGTGTTCGGTGTCTCGTTCAGCCCGTCGGGACGGTGTTCCGACGGGTCACTTCATGGCGCCGCAGACGGTCTCCACCATCAGGCGAGCAACGGTGTACGGGTCGATGTTCGCGTTGGGGCGGCGATCCTCGAGGTAGCCCTTGCGGTCGACGGCGACCTGCCACGGGATGCGGATCGAGGCGCCGCGGTCGGACACGCCGTAGCTGAACTGGTCGTGGCGCTGGGTCTCGTGGGCGCCGGTCAGGCGATCCTCGATGCCGGTGCCGTAGTTGGCGATGTGCAGTGCGGTCTTCTCGCCGAGGGCCTTGCAGCCGGCCTCGATGTACTTGTAGCCGCCCTCCTCACGCATCTCCTTGGTGGAGAAGTTCGTGTGCGCGCCGGCGCCGTTCCAGTCGCCCTTGGCGGGCTTGGCCTCGAGCGTGGCGGCGATGCCGTAGTCCTCGCCGATCCGGTACAGCAACCAGCGGGCGATCCACAGCTGGTCGGCGACCTCGAGCAGGCCGAGCGGGCCGACCTGGAACTCCCACTGTCCGGGCATGACCTCGGCGTTGATGCCCGAGATCGACAGCCCGGCTGCGAGGCATGCCTCGAGGTGATCCTCCACCAGCGGGCGACCGTGGATCTCGTCCTCGCCGACGCCGCAGTAGTAGCCGCCCTGTGGTTCGGGGTAACCGGCAGGCGGGAAGCCGTACGGCCGCCCGTTCTTCATCAGGGTGAACTCCTGCTCGATGCCGAACATCGGCTCGTGCTTCTTGTACTTCTTCGCGGTCTTGGCGGCGAGGTGGCGGGTGTTGGTCGGGTGCGGCTTGCCGTCGACGAGCATCACCTCGCACATCACCAGCACGTCGTCGCCGCCGCGGATCGGGTCCGGGTAGCTGGCGACGGGCTTGAGCACGCAGTCGCTCTTGTCGCCGGTTGCCTGATTGGTGCTCGAGCCGTCGAAGCCCCAGATCGGCAGCTCGGCGCCGTCGTCCAGGATCTTGGTCTTCGAACGCAGCTTCGATGTCGGCTGCGTGCCGTCGACCCAGATGTATTCAGCCTTGTAAACCACTGTTGTCCTCAATTCCGTCCGTGTGCGGGGATGTATTCGGGGGTACGAGCACTCCAACCTAGATGTTCGGCGTGGAAGTCGCCCGATGGCAGGCGGCATCGTCGCAGCGTCCGGTTGCCGAGTCGTTGCTCGGTTGTGAACGGCGTGTGAACAGCGCCACGGCTTCGTGAACGGTCAGCGACCGATCACGGTGTACGTCTCGAGATCGGGGTCGGCGTCGATCTGCGCATCGGTGAACGCGACCTGGCGCCACTGCTTCTCGCTGAAGGCAACCGTCTGGGAGTCGAACAGCGGCGAGGTGCGGTCACCGGTCTGGCCGTACACGAGCAACGCCCACGCCTCCACGTCGTCGCCGGTGTAGTCGACGGTCATCACGAAGCTGGTGCCCGAGTTGACGCGGTAGCCGTCGCCGCGCAGGGAGCTGCCGACCGCGACCGCCTCGCCGCGTTGTGGCGCCGGTTCGCTCGACGACGACCGGCCGCTCCAGGTGACGATGTTGGTGACCCCGTCGGCGCTGTTGCCGCCGTGGATCGGGATGCGGGTCTCGGATCGCTCGGTGAACTGTGACGCACCCAGCGTGGTGTCGAGCGCGAACCCGGCTGTCGTGATCGTCTGGACAGCGCGCGCCATCGCCTGCAGCAGTGGCCCGGTGTCGGATGCGGGGATCGACGGGGTCAACGTCGGGCGTGCCGGATCGAATGGGTCGTCGAACAGTGCTCCGGCGTTCTCGAACGCGGCGTCGTCGAACTGGCTCATCGTCTCTCGCCAGATCATGGGGCCGGAGCGGTCGAGGTCGTAGACGCCGTCCCATCCGGCGAGCACGTTGCACGCAGTGGTCAGGTCGACCGACGCCGCAGGCAGGCTGACAGTGCCGTCGGTGGCGAGGAGATCGGGGACCTCCACGGTCGGAGTCGCTCGGCATGCGTCCACCGCAGCAGACCGCAGGAGCACCGCCGAGCGGCCGGAGTTCTCGAATGCGGCCGTGCGGACCTCTTCGGCGTCGAAGAGCCCGTCGGGTCCCGCCAGACCGGCGGAATTGTCGGCGCCGAGCACGGCGGTGTTCTGTCGGGTGCGCATCGTGAGCGGCGTCCCCTGCTCGCCGTGGAGGATCGAGTAGGAACCGGTCAGCGGGAACTCGGCGTTCGGCACCCAGAAGCTGTCGTTGGCGTTGAACACGTAGTCGGAGCGCTGGACCAACGGCATCTCGGAGAACGGCACGAGCCCCGGGTCGCGAGCGCCGTCGACCACTTCCCACCGGAATCGACTGTCCGAGCCGTCGAGCAACACGACTCCCTGGTCGTAGGCGATCTGGGTCAACGGGTCGCTGAACAGTGCGCCGATGTAGGCCAGTTCGGCCTCGGCGCTCAGGTTCGGGGTGGCGGAGGTGTCTGCGTACCAGGTGGTCCCGTCGTCGCCGACCGCCACGGTGTTGAACAGTGGAACGCCCTGGTACTCGGCGGTGAGCGCCTGGAGGTCGGCGATGCTCTCGATGAACGGCATCCGTGCGTACTGCTCGATGGACTCGTCGTTGTCGATGTTCGCGTCTCGATAGGTGAACACGTTGGTGTCGGTCCAGCCGATGCCCGGGAAGTCGAGGATCGGGCCGTACTCGCTGCGCCACAGCGTGCGGGTCTCGGTGTCGACGGTGCCGTCGGGGCGCACGATGTCGATCGACACCTCGGTCGAGGTCATCGGGACCGAGACGCCGTCGACGAGGTACGACGTCGGCGACGTCGGGTCGAGCGTGAGGTTGTAGCCGGTCATACGCTTGCCCGCGGAGACCGTGTGCGTCCAGGCCACACCCTCCGTGAAGCCGATCCCGATGCCGGGCACGCCGAGCAGTTGGGCACCGTAGATCTCGGCCTCACCCGGCACGGTGAGGTGGAACTCGGTGAAGCGCAGCTCGCCTTCCCAGGGCAAATGCGGGTTGGCCAACAGCACGCCGCCGTCGTTGGCCGCGACGCGGTCCCGGCCGATTGCCCACCCATTGCTGGCGAGGCTCGCCTCGTCGGCGAGACCGAAGTCGGCGTCGGCGAACTCGTCGAGATCGAACGTTGTCGCGGCGGTCGGGGTGCGGCGGCGAACGCCGACCGGTTCGACCGTCGGCGGCTGGGCGATGCCGAGGTAGTCGATGATCGCGCCGCTGCTCGCCAGCAGGGTGACCGAACGGGCGTAGGTGTAGACCTCGACCGGTGTGATCGGGCGCACCCAGTCGGCATCGGCGCACCAGCCGGTCAGCCGCTCGCCGCCGACGTCGTCGAGCTGGTCGTTCCACCCTGCCGTGAACGCCTCGAACTGCTCGATGACCTCGTCCGAGGCGGTCTCGAAGTCGGCCGCCGCGACTTCCGCGATGCCGATCGCTTTCCAGGCGAAGTCGCTGTCGACGTTCTCGCCTTCTGCGCCGGGACCCTGGACTGCGGCGCGGGTGCTGGTCACCTTCAGGATCTGGTCGATCAGGGTGCAGCCGTGGTCCTCTCCGCTCGCCCATCCCTGGCCGTACGCGACGTCGGCGACGGTGGCGCCCGTGATGTGCGCCACTCCGTCGGTGGTGCGCCGCACGGTGGCCTCGTAGCGGGGCGGAACCAGCGTGGTGGTGGTCGAGGTGGGCGAGGTGGTCGAGGTGGTCGAGGTCGTGTCGGGCGACGTCGGCAGCGGGATCGACTCGGGACCCTCGCCGGGCGAACATGCAGCAGCGAGCAGCAATCCGACGATCGCCACCCGAGCCCTGCGCACGTCGCCATAGTGCCAGATCAGGGGACCGATTCCGCAGCGAGGGCCCGACTGGTCGTTCGCAGCTAGCCTGGGCTGCCGTGACGGTGCTGCGAGTGGGGCTCGCTCAACTCAACCCGACCGTGGGTGACCTCGACGGCAACTTGGCCAAGATGTTCGACGCCTACGAACGCGCCGAGGCCGCCGGTTGCGATCTCGTCGCCTTTCCCGAGCTGTCGACCACCGGGTATCCGCCCGAAGACCTGGTGCTCAAGCCCGGCTTCGTCGCCGACAATCTCGCATCGCTGTCGAAGCTCGCCGCCCGTACCGGTCGCTGCGCGGCCATCGTCGGCTTCGTGGATCAGGACCGCGATCTGTACAACGCCGCGGCGGTCTGTGCCAACGGCGAGATCGTCGGCACCTATCGCAAGCGGCTGCTGCCGAACTCCACCGTGTTCGACGAGGCCCGGTACTTCACGCCGGGCGCCGCGTCCGATCCGCTCGAGCTGTTCGTCGTCGGCGGGGTCAAGATCGGCGTGTCGATCTGCGAGGACATCTGGAGCCCGTTCGGCCCGGTCGCCGAACAGGCGGCCGCGGGCGCCGAGGTCAGCATCAA
>DATKXG010000105.1:0-3660 GCA_035529175.1 Ilumatobacteraceae bacterium | reverse complement strand
TTGTCGTACGGCGAGTAGCCGACCATGCACGAGGCATACGGCTCGGTGCGCGGGTCGCCCCACTCCTCCCACTCGGTCACGGTCAACGGCAGGGTCGGGTCGCTCATCGTGCTGACGATGTCGACGAACGGAACCTCGGCGACGACGCTCGCGAACAGGTCGGGACGCTGCGTCATGCACGCGGCCACGAGCAGCCCGCCGGCCGATCCACCCCGGATGGCCAGCCGTTGCGCGTCGACCACGCGGGTCGCGGTCAGGTGCTCGGCGCACGCGATCATGTCGCTGAACGTGTTGGGCTTCGCGAGGAGCCTGCCGTCGAGATACCAGTTGCGGCCGAGTTCCCCACCGCCGCGAGGATGGGCGAGCGCCCACACGAAACCACGGTCGAGCAGTGAGAGTCTCGCGACCGAGAACCACGGCGGCAGCGACGCCTCGTAGGCGCCGTAGCCGTAGAGCACGCCGGGTGCTGTGCCGTCGAGCGCGGTGTCGACGTGGCGGACGACGTCGATCGGCACCGCGGTGCCGTCGTGCGCCCTGGCCCACACCCGCTCGGCGGTGTAGGCGTCGAGGTCGATGTTCGGGGTCGGCATCCGGCGCAGGAGGGCCCGTTCGCCGGTGGCGACCGCTTCGTCGTAGAGCGACATCGGTGTGGTCAGCGACTGGACCATGAAGCGCACGACACCGGTCGTCCACTGCGGGTTCGCGGTGGGTTCGACGTCGTGGGGTTCGGATCCGAGGTCGATCACCCGCTCGCTGCGGTCACGGAACAGGACCCGCAGGCGCGGTTGAGCGTCGACCCACTCGTGGATCACGAGGTGTCCCTCGAATGCGTCGACGCCGATGATGCGTCGACCGGGTTGGTGCGCCACCAGTTCGCTCCATGCCGCCGGATCGGCGGTGTCCGCGTCGGCGTCGGCGATCAGCAACCGGAAGTCGACGGCCTCGTCGTTGGTGTGCATCACGAACGAGTCGCCCCAGTGGTCGATGTTGTACTCGACGTCGTCGCGGCGCTCCATGATCACGACGGGCTCGTCGGTCGGGCGGTCGGTGGAGATGATCCTCACGTCGGCGCTGGTCCGGCTGGCGGAGTGGATGACGATCCAGCCCTCCGAACGCGTCGAGCCGATCGCGACGAAGAACCGCTCGTCGATCTCGTCGAACACGCGCACGTCGTCGGCGCGCGGCGTGCCGAGGCGGTGGCGCCAGACGGTCGCGGGTCGCTCCTGTTCGTCGGGCGTCACGTAGAACACGAACTGGCCGTCGCGCGACCAGGCGGTGCCCGCATTCGAGGTGTCGTCGATCCGGTCGTCGAGCTCGACACCGGTCGTGAGATCGCGGAAGCGCAGCGTGTAGTGCTCGTCGCCGGTGATGTCCGTCGACCAGGCGACCACGCGGTGATCCATCGAGACGTCGAACGCACCGAGTTCGAAGAACTCGTGGCCCTCGGCCTCGATGTTCTCGTCGAGCAGCACGATTTCGGTGGCGCGCTCGGCGGTCGGGCCACGGTGATGGGCCGGGTAGTTCATGCCCTCGGTGGTGGAGGTGACGTACCACCACGGACCGAACTCGACGGGCGTCGACATGTCGGTCTCCTGGACCCGCGAGCGGATCTCGCCGAAGATGGTCTCGATCGTGTCGGCGTGGGGGGCGAAGAACCGGTCGGCGGCGGCGTTCTCGGCGCGGAGGTAGTCGAGCAGCGCAGGGTCGTCGACGTCGCGCATCCAGGCGTACGGATCGTCGACGTCGCCGGTCGGTCGATGCCAGGTGTGGTCCCGCCTTGGCGCTCTGGGTGCGGATTCGCCGTCGGTTGTCGGTGTGTCGGATGTCTGGTCAGGTTGTTCGATCACGGTCGAGCCAATGTAGACAGCCAGCGGTACCGTTCGGTCACCATGCGTGTGTGGATCGATCAGGACCTCTGCACCGGTGACGGCCTGTGCGTCGATCACTGCCCCGACGTCTTCTCGTTGCTCGAGGACGGCATCGCCTACGTCGTCGAGGGTGGCGAGGTGTTGAACGACCCGGGCGGATCGGGAAGTCTGGCCTGGGTGAGCGAACGGAACGTCGCCGACACGATCCACGCCGCAGAGCTGTGCCCGGGGGAGTGCATCTTCATCGAGGTCGAGGTTCCCGTCGGCGTCGGTGGCAGCAACGACGTGCCCGATCTCGTCGATCTGGCCGACGACGCGGCCTGACGGTGCGTATCGCGGTCCGGGTCGTGCGTTCTCGGTGTGCTGGGTCCCGCTTTCCGGGACCGGCCTCACCGAGATCGCTAGACCAGAACCCGAGTTGCGCCTGTCGTGCGGCGCCGTGTGCTCAGAGGTGATGGCCGAACACGTCGATCATGACGCTGCCTGACGCGCAGACGACCCGGGACGGTCGTCCCGGGTCGTCTGCACGCCGCCCCGTCGGGGCGATCGATCAGCGGCAGTCGATCAGAGGTAGTAACCGAACACGTCGATGATGACGTCCGTACTGCCGGTCTGGTTGCCGTTGTACACGCGGATCTGACGGTCGGCGTCGAGGGGCACCGTGATCGAGTTGGCGATCTGGATGTCGCCGGGGCTCCAGTTGAGCAGTGAGGTGTTGGTCGAGGTCTTGTCGCCGGCCGTGACCGACAAGAAGTTCGGTGCGGTCATGTTGGCGGCGGTCACGTTGATCTGAACCGCAGTGGCTCCGACGGGCACGACGTCGGACGTCGTCACCGCGCCGCCGTTGGTGTCGTGGCCGTCGGCGACGCTGATGACCCGGTTGGTGTTCGGCGCCAGCGGGCCCGTGACCGTGTAGGCGGCCTGACGCGAGTCGTAGGCGCGCTGCGGGTCGATCGCATGGAACGAGCCAGACGTCGGTGTTCCTGCGAGCTTCACGAACCGGACTGCGGTTGCGTCCGTCGTCGTCGGTGCCGGAACGGTGAACCAAAGCGTTCCGTCCTTGTCGACGTACAGCTCACCGGCGACGTGATCGCCAGGAGTGGGGCCGGTCACTGCACCGGCCAACAGGCGGACATGTGCTCCGGACGATGCGATCGCGAGCGCGGTCGGCACGGGATCGGTGGTGTTGTTCGCCGCAGGGCCGGTTGCGAGGTTGGCGGCAACGACGCCGAAGCCCTCATCATTGTCGGTGGATCCGTGGAGTCCGTTCGCTACTTCGTCATTGCCGTACCCGCCGACCTGGGCCGGGAACGGTGCGTCGGCGGCGGGGACGGCGCCGGCGACGCTGAGGGAGCTCGGCCCTTCCGTTCGGGCGCTCAGAGGGTCGTGGACGAGCGTTGTCGGCGTTGTGCTCGTATTGGTCTGGCCTTCGCCGAGCTCCAGAGCTCCGGGCTCGGCCGCGGCGGACGCCCGGCCGTTGCTGAGGAGGACGGCTCCGGCTGCGGCGCCGGCACCGCCGATGGCGATCTTGCGCAGGAGGGCGCGGCGGTCGCCGGTGGCTAGGTCGGTCTCCGTGGTTGCGATGTTCTCGTTGGTCTCGGGGGTGTCGTTCATGGGGTACTGCTCCTGTGTGATGACGGGGTTCACGATTGGATGGGGTGAACAACGATCGACGTCAACTCGTGTCGTCGTCACACAAATGTAACATAGGCGGGGTCGGATGTGAAGGGCCGCCGCGTGGCGTGTCGCCGTAGAATCGGGCCGATGCCGATGAGGACCGAGTGCAAGAACT
>DATKXG010000104.1:0-3556 GCA_035529175.1 Ilumatobacteraceae bacterium | reverse complement strand
AACCCCGCCAACGCCCGCCGTTCGATCCGAAGCAACGGGTTCGGCTCGACGACGGCCGCTTCGTGTGCGGCGACCATCGCGATACCGCCTCGATCCAGGGGGCGATGTACTCCGGGCGGCGGTGTGCGCTGGCCATCGCCACCGAGATCGGCCAGACTGGCCGACATGTCTGAAGGTACATCCGGCGACAACGCACCGACCCCGACCGACGACGACAAGGTGGTGCGCGGTATCCGGTTCGTGCCGGCAGAGCCTCAGGCGATCTTCGACCTGCTCGCCGATCCTTCGCAACATCCGCTGATCGACGGCTCGGGTTCGGTGCGCTCCGCCACCGAAGCGCCCGAGCGGCTGGCCCTCGGTTCGAAGTTCTCGATGTCGATGAAGCTCGGCGTGCCGTACAAGGTCACCAACGAGGTCGTCGAGTTCGACGAGCCGTCGCTGATCGCCTGGAGGCACATGGGCAAGCACGTGTGGCGGTACCGGCTGCGCCCAGTCGACGGCGGCACCGAGGTCACCGAGGAGTTCGACTTCCGCCCCGCACGAAGCGCGACCGCCCTCAAGCTGTCGGGCGCCCCGAAGCGCAACGCGAAGGCGATCGAGGCCACCCTCGACCGCCTCGTCGCCCACTTCCAGACCGACTGACCCCACTCTGCGCCCCCACTCCACCCGAAATTCGGAGCCAACGTTGCGCTGAGCGGGACATTCGCTCCGGAATTCGGTCCGGGGCCCCCACGCCACCCGAAATTCGGAGCCAACGTTGCGCTGAGCGGGACAAATGCTCCGAATTTCGGGGGTGCGAATCTCGGCGAATGGTGGGACCTTTGACCATCGCAACAATTGCGGGGTGGGGGTAGGTTGCAGGTATGGCAACAGCGTGGTTGACCACCGAGGAGATGACGGCCTGGCGGACCTACGTCGAGACCTACAGCGACCTGATCGCAGCGATCGAGCATGATCTGGCCGAGCACGACCTCACGCTCGGCGACTACCAGGTGTTCGTGTACCTATCCGAGGCGCCCGACCGTTCGATGCGCATGTGCGACCTCGCCGAGCGCCTGCAGCTCTCACCGAGCGGGTTGACCCGTCGCCTCGATGGGCTGGTCAAGGCCGGGTTCGTCACGCGCGAACCCGCCATCGACGACCGCCGGGTCATGCTGGCAACGCTGACCCCAGCCGGTTTCGCGGCGCTCGAGCAGGCCGCACCTGATCACGTGGCGAGCGTCCGGCGGCACATCTTCGATCACCTCGACGCCGACCAGGTCGAAGCGTTGGCCTCGATCTTCCAATCGATCAAGGCCGGGCTGGCGCAGTGACCACCCTGCCGCTGGGGTTCCGCAGCCACGTCGCGAACATCGGGGTCAAGGACGACACCGACGACTTCGTGGTGATCGCGGCCGACCGCGCCGTGCCCGTAGCGGGCGTGTTCACCAGGAGCCGGTTCGCCGGACCGAGCGTCACGCTGAGCCGCGCCCAGATCGCCGACGGTCGTGCCAACGCCGTGGTGGTCATCTCGAAGAACGCCAACGTGGCGACGGGTCCCCAGGGCCACGCCGACGCCGTCGAGGTCGCGCAACGCGTCGCCGACCGCCTCGGGTGTGAGCCGACCGACGTCGTGGTCACCTCGACCGGCGTGATCGGACGGCGCTATCCGATCGAGCGGATCCGCGCCGGCATCGACGCGCTGCCCAGTGCGCTCACCTCCGACGACGCCGAGGGCCCGGCGCGCGGGATGATGACCACCGACACAGTCCCGAAACTCGCCGAGGCCGCCGTGGCCGGCAGCACCGCACGCGTTGTCGGGATGGCCAAGGGCGTCGGGATGATCGAACCCGACATGGCCACCCACATCTCACTGCTGTTCACCGACGCAGAGCTGTCGTCGACCGACCTCGACGCGGTGTTCCGGCGAGTGGTCGACCGGACGTTCAACTGCGTCAGCGTCGACACCGACACCTCGACGAGCGACTCGTCGGTCATCATGGCGTCGGGTGCCGCCGGCCCCGTCGACCTCGCCGCGTTCGAAGCGGCGTTGTACGACGTCGCGCTCGACCTGACCAAGCAGATCGCCCGCGACGGTGAGGGCGCGCATTCGCTCATCGAGGTGCACGTCGACGCCGCTCGCGACCGGGCTCAGGCCAAGCGGGTGGCGAAGGCGATCGTCAACTCGCCGCTGGTCAAGACCGCCGTGCACGGCGGCGACCCGAACTGGGGCCGCGTCGCGATGGCGATCGGCAAGTGCAGCGACGACACCGACATCGACCAGGACAGCGTGGTGATCCGTTTCGGCGACGACGAGGTGTACCCGCAACAGCTCGACGACGACGCCCTCGCCGGACTGTCGAGCTACATGCGCGGTGCCGACGTGCGCATCCACGTGTCGCTGTCGACCGGCGACGCGGACGCAACGGTGTGGGGCTGCGACCTCAGCGACACCTACGTCCGCTTCAACGCCGACTACACGACCTGACACGCCGCACGAGCCCTCACGCCGGTGTGGAATCATGGGCCATGGTCGACCCCCGGTTGCGCGCCCACCTGACCGAACTCGGTGCGACCGACGAGCAACTCGCAGGTCTCGAGAACGACGATCTGATCGGTCTCGCCGGTGACCTGCAGCTTCGAGCAGGCCTCGACCTCGATCTTGCCGGGGTCGCCCGCGCAGCGGGGTGCGAGCCGGAGCGGGTCCGCGCCATCTACGAAGGGATGGGACTACGCGTCGAGGATCTCGCGGGGTTCGGCGACGGCGACATCGCACTGATCTCACTGATCCTGAACGACCAGAGCGGCATCGTCGACACCGTCGGGGCCCAGTTGCTCCGCGTCGGCGGGAACGCGCTGTCCCGACTTGCCGAGGCCGCGGTGGCCGCCTACGTCCAAGATCTCGAGCATCACGACGACGGCGCGAGAGACCTCGTCTCCGAAGCCGACCGGAACTCCTTCGCGTCTGCGCTCGTCCTGGTGCTGGGGGACGCGCTCCCCACGGTGTTCAGGCATCACATGTGGACTGCCGTACGTCGGCAGCGGACGGCACAAACAGGTGTCGCGTCCCCCGAAATCGTCCGGCTCGCCATCGGGTTCGTCGATCTGGTCGGCTTCACCACGATCTCGCGTTTCGCCGAACCTGCCGAGCTCATCGCGACCATCGACGAGTTCGAGCGCCACGCCTTCGAGATCGCCCATCGTCTCGGGGGACGAATCGTGAAGAGCATCGGCGACGAAGTCATGATCGCCGGGCCCGACGCGCGCACCGTGGCCACCATTGCGCTCGACCTGATCGGCGCCGTCGGCGCAGATGCTTCCGTTGCCCCGCGTGCCGGCGTCGTCGCGGGCGACGTGCTGTTCCGCCTCGGCGACTACTACGGCTCCGTCGTCAATCTGGCATCGCGCCTCACCGCCGAGGCGGTGCCCGGGGAGGTGTTGACCGACCAGCCGCTCGCCGGCGGCGATGAGTTCTCGGTGCAACCAGCCGGTCGCCGGAGCCTGAAGGGCTTCGACAACCCGGTCACCGTGTGGTCCATCGAGCCGGCACGCTGACGCACCGTGGTCCCTCCCGGCC
>DATKXG010000103.1:0-7842 GCA_035529175.1 Ilumatobacteraceae bacterium | reverse complement strand
CCGGCGGAGCTGTTGGGCCGGGGTGAACAGCTCGCGTGAGATCCCGAGGCTCATCACGGCCGTCGTGGTCGCGACGCTGCCGAGGACCAGGTACATCACCGACACCTGCACCTTGACGGCATCGGCGGGGTCGACGCCGGCGAGGACCAGGCCGACCATCGCTCCCGGCAGGAACACGATCCCGACCGCTTTGGTCGACTCGATCTGCGGGACGAGCGCCGTGCGCAACGCCTGGCGCAGATGCGGCTGGAACGCTTCGGTCGCAGAGAGCCCGAGCGCGAGCCGCCCCTCGATCACGCCGCGTTGCTCGGTGGCGGCGATCAACAGCTGGCGTGACACGAGCACCGTCGCGGCGAGGGAGTTGCCGATCACCATGCCGGCGAGTGGCACGAGCGTGCGGCCTTCGAGGTCGTAGATGCCGAAGCCGAACAGCACGCCGAGCACGACGATCGCCGACGCGGTGTAGGCGAGCAACGACAGCCGCAGCACGTTGGGGACGTCGGCGGCACGGCGCGACGTCGTGTACGCCGCGAAGCTCACCATCGCCACGATCCAGATCACCGAGAAGATCAGGGGATCGTCGGGGTCGACCACGAACTGCAGCACCCAGCCGACCGCGAGCAGCTGCACCAGCGCCCGCAGCGCCGCCCACAACAAACTGCGTTCCAGCCCGAGCGAGCGCCACAAGGAGATCGCCACGGCGACCGCGACGAGGATCCCCGACGCGGCGAGGCCCGCGACACCGATGTCGCCCTGCTCGACCCCCAGCATCACTCGGTCCTCCCGGGGACGGGGCCGGGGAGGACCGTCACGGTCCGGGCGGGGACGGGGCCGGGGAGGACCGTCATGGGGCGCCGACCGATTGGCGGACGAGGGGGTCGGGGCTGGCGTCGAGTTCCGACAGGTGGCCGACCGAACGAACGGCACCGTCGGCCAGCACGATCACGTGGTCGGCGAGACGACGGAGCTGGTCGGTGTCGTGACTGACCCAGATCACCGCGACCCCCGAGTCGGCGAGCATCCGGCCCAGGTCCTCGACGGTGGCCCGCGCCGCCCGATCGAGCGCTGCGGTCGGCTCATCGGCAAGGAGCACCGCAGGTTCGGTCAACAGCGCCCGCGCCACGCACATCCGCTGCGCCTCGCCGCCCGACAGGCTCTCGGCATCTTGGCCCAGCAACTCCGGGTCGAGCCCGACGTGTTCGAGGACGTGGCCGGCGCGCTCGACGTCGACGTCCGCGCTGGCCACCCGCAGGTTGTCGAGCACCGTCCCCGCGAACAGCGGCGGACGTTGGAACACCATCGCCACCTGCCGGCGCAACTCCGTCGGCGCCCACTCGGTGAGGGCCCGGCCACGCCAACGGATCTCGCCGGCGACTGGATCGTCGAGCCGGTTCAGCAGCCGCAGCAGCGTCGACTTGCCCGCCCCCGACGGCCCCGCGAGGACGGTGACGCCGTTCGCCGGGATCACGAGGTCGATCGAGCGCAGGATGGGATCGCCGGCAACCGGCCCGGCGGACACGCCGACGAGCTCGAACGCGTCAGGCGACGACAACGTCGATCACCTGGTCGGGGGCCACCCGCCGAACGTACCCCAGCGCGAGACCGCACAACACGCCCACCGCGATCCGCCAACTTCTGGCACACTGCCAATATGGCTTGGTTGGTCAGTGACGCCCGCGTGCTGGCCTCGGCGGAGGTGGCCGACACCCGCCGGGCCCGCCGCCGCGGCCTGCTCGGCAGGGACGGTCTCGACGGTGCGCTCGTCGTCGAACACTGCCGCTGGATCCACACGATCGGGATGCGCTTCCCGATCGACGTCGCCTACGTCGGCAGCGACGGCATCGTGGTCAAGACGATGCACATGAACCGGTTCCGGCTCGGCATCCCGGTGTGGCGTGCGAGCTGGGTGATCGAGGCAGAAGGCGGCGCGTTCGGGCGTTGGGGCCTGCAGATCGGTGACGAGGTCGAACTCCGCCGGAACGACGAGGACGGCTCGGCGTCGTGAGCACGCTCTGGCTGGTCGCCACCCCGATCGGCAACCTCGCCGATCTGTCGCCCCGTGCGGTCGACGTGCTCGCCCACGCCGGGCTGATCTGCTGCGAGGACACCCGACGCACCGGTCTGCTGCTGCAGCATGCGGGCGTGAAAGCCGAGCGGCTGGCGGTGTGCAACGACCACACCGAGTTCAGCCGGGTCGCCGACGTCCTCGGGGTCCTCGCGGGGGGTCGAGACGTCGCGATCGTCAGCGATGCGGGCACGCCCGGGATCTCCGACCCCGGCGAGCGCATCGTGCGGGCGGCGATCGACGCCGGCTACGACGTGAGCGCGGTCCCCGGTCCGAGCGCGGCGGTGATGGCGCTCACGATCAGTGGGCTCGCCGCCGACCGGTTCGTGTTCGAGGGATTCCTCCCTCGAAAGGGCGCCGAGCGGGCCGCACGCCTGGCCGACATCGCCGCCGAACCGCGCACGACGATCATCTACGAGGCGCCCCATCGCGTGCTGCGCACCATCGACGACCTGCGGGCCGCGTGCGGCGACGACCGGCTCGTCGTGGTCGCCCGCGAGCTCACCAAGCTCTACGAGGAGGTCGTGCGCGGCCCGTTGGGCACGATCGACATCGGCGGCCCGCGCGGCGAGTACGTCCTCGTGCTCGAGGGTGCACCGGTCGACGATCGCGCCGCCAGCGACGACGACGTCCGCGAGGCGCTGCGCGGCGAACTCGCGGCGGGGTCGTCCACACGCGACGCAGCAGCAACGGTCGCGAAGCACGTCGGGCGCCCGAAGCGCGAGGTGTACGCGTTGGCGGTCGGTCTCGACGACGAGACGGACGAGGAACGGAGTGACAACGATGAGTGAGTACGTCAACGTCGCCAGCTCCGGGCCGAGCGCGGCCTTCTTCGACCTCGACCGGACACTGATCTCCGGGTCGTCGGCATTCACGCTCGCGCTGCAGGCGCGCAAGGCGGGCCTGATCCCGAACGTCGAGTTCGCCCGCGACGCCGCCGGGGCGATCTCGTTCCGGCTCTTCGGCGCCGACGACGACACCACCGACGAGGTCAAGGCCCGCATCCTCAAGGCGGTTGCCGGCATGCGCCAGAGCGACCTCCAGGCACTCAACGTCGAAGTCCTCCCCCGCCTGCTCGCCAAGCTCCGCCCGGAAGCCCGTCGCCTGCTGGACCGGCACCGACACGCGGGACGCGACACCTTCATCGTGTCGGCCGCTCCGCAGGAGATCGTCGAGCCGCTGGCCCACTCGTTCGGGATGACCTCGGGGATCGGCACGCGCAGCGTCGTGGTCGACGGCCGGTACACCGGCGAGCTCGACGGACCGTTCTGCTACGGCGCCGGCAAGGTCGAAGCGATGGTCGAGCTCGCCAACTGGAATGGCTACGAGCTCGACCAGTGCTACGCCTACAGCGACTCGGCGAGCGATCTGCCGATGCTCGAGGCGGTCGGCCACCCCGTGGCGGTCAACCCCGACGCCAGGCTCGAGCGTCACGCCCGCCGCCATGGCTGGCCGATCGTGATCTTCAGCCAGCAGACGAAGTCGGTCGTGCGGCGCACGGCGGCGTCGGTCGGCACGATCGGCATCGCCGGGATGAGCTTCGCCGCGGGCGTCGCGGTCGCCGGATCGCGCAGCAGCAAACGCGGACGGTCCGGCCTGCTGCGACGCTGAACCGGTCAGCCAGCGGGGCGCGGGAGCAGCGCGATCTGGCGGCTCTGGGCGACCAGCGTGCCGGTCGAGTCCCAGATCTCGCCTTCCTCGTCGAGCAGCCCGTCGTGGACGAAGCGCGACCGGAACCAGCACCGTAACGGGCCCGGCTCGGGGACGCTGCGAACGTGCACGGTCAGCTCGACCGTGGGCACCCATGCCACCGGCAAGTTCGTGTTGAAGATCGGGGGCGGGAACGCGTCGGCGACGAGCAGCAGCCCGATGGCGTCGATCGGCTCACCGTCGGCGAACGCGAACCAGCCCCGGATCTCGGGCTCACCCGTCGGGCTTCCGGTGCGAAACCCCTCGTCGCCGGGGCGGATGCGTACAGCCAGGCGCCGGGTGATCTCGGGGAGCGGACCATCGGTGGCCGCGGGCCGGATCTCGCAGTCGTCGTAGTCGGGCAGTTCGACCGGCGGCTCCCGGGTGAGCGACGGTCCGCCGGGCGTCTGATCGCCGAACGTGCCGAGCAGCTGCAGGATCTGACCGGACTCCATCGTGACCGAGGCCGTAGCCGTCGCGAAGCGGCGGCCGGAACGCACGATCGACACCTCGATCTCGCACGGGCCCGGCGTCGCAGGGCGCAGGTAGTGGGCGGTCAACGTGACGGGCGGTCGGCCGACGGCGTCGGCCATCGCCCGCCCGGCGATCGCCATCAGGTAGCCGCCGTTCGCGTTGCCGCCGATGTCCCAACCGGGGGCGACCTCGCCGGCGAAGCGCACCACGTGCACGCCGCCATCAGCGGTCGCCGGAAGGGCCTCGGTCACCAGGCGTCGCACCGATGTTGCGTCGGCGAAGATCCCGGACATCGAGCGAACGGTATCGACACGATGGGCCGATGTGCCCTCCTGCGTCGACTGTGCCGGGCGCATCATCGAAGTAGACCCCACATTCTCCGAGGCCGAGGAAGGGAGGACGACATGATCTCGTCGTTCAGCAAACGATCCGAGGCGACCGACCACAGCTGGCTCGACGAGCACGCCGAGCAGTGGGTCGAACAGGGCTTGGTCTCCAGCGACCAGGTCGACGCGATCCGGGACTTCGAGCAGCACGAGCGTCCCGAGCCGCAACTCTCGATGGTCGCCGAACTCGCGGTCTACCTCGGCAGCGTGCTCGCGCTGATGAGCGGGGCGATGATGGTCGGCCCGAACTGGGACGCCCTCCGCACCGCCGGACAGATGGCGATCGGGCTCGCCGTCGCCGCGCTCGGCTTCCTCGCCGGCGGCCGGCTGATCCGGCTCGACGATCCGGGCACCCGACGGCTCGCCTCGTTCATGTGGCTCATCGGAACGGGTGGAGTCGCGCTGACTCTCGGCGCCGTCGTCGATGCCGCCGCCTTCGACGAGCCGGCCTGGAACCTGCTGATCATCGGCCTGCCGGTGTGTGCGCTGGGCGCTGTGCTGTGGCGCAACCGTGAACGCCCGCTGCAGGTGTTCACGACCGCCGTCGGAGCCGGGCTCGCGTTCGGGGGCGTCGGCGCCCTGCTCGACGCGCCTGCGTGGGTCGGCGGTATCGCGGTCTGGACGATCGCCGTGTTGATCGGATACCTGGCGGTGGCCCAGGTGCTGCGGCCGGAGATGTACGTGCTCGCTGTCGCCTCCATCGCGGCGATGATCGGCGCCTCGATGCTCTTCGACATCAGCGAGCTGACCGCCTTGATCGCTGCGACGATCACCGCCTCCGGCATCGTCGCCGTCGGGCTGGCCCGTCACTTCGTGCCGATCCTGGTGATCGGTGTGCTCGCGTTCCTGCAGTCGCTGCAGGGTCTGTTGATGACCACGTTGAGCGGCGCGCTGGCGGCCGCAGCGGTCGCCGTCGCCGGTCTCGTCGTGGTGATCATCGTCATCGCCCGATCGACCCGAGGGCCGAAACAGATCGGTGGGCAGCACCCGGCGAACCTCTAGCGTGCAGGCGTGAGCCGGTTCTACCTGACGACGCCGATCTATTACGTGAACGCCGAGCCGCATCTCGGGCACGCGTACACCACGATCGTCGGCGATGCGCTCGCCCGTTGGCACCGGCTGCTCGGCGACGACGTCAAGTACGTGACCGGCACCGATGAACACGGCTTGAAGATCCAGCAGGCCGCCGAGGCCGCCGGCGTCACCCCGCAGGAGTTCACCGACGAGATCGCCCCGAAGTTCGCTGCGGCGTGGGAGCGCCTCAACATCAGCAACGACGACTTCATCCGCACCACCGAGCCGCGCCACAAGGCCGCCGTCGCCGAGCTGTTGCAGCGCTGCTACGACGCCGGCGACATCGAACTCGACACGTTCGCCGGCAAGTACTGCGTCGCCTGCGAGGAGTACTACGCGGACGACGAACTGATCACCGTCGACGGACCCAACGGCCGGACCGCCGACTGCTGCCCGATCCACCAGCGGCCGGTCGAGTACTTCGAGGAGGAGAACTGGTTCTTCCGCCTCTCGCGCTTCGAGGATCGCCTCCTCGACTGGTACGCCGCGCACCCGACGGCGCTGACGCCCGAGCACCGCGGCAACGAGGCGATCGGGCTGATCAAGAGCGGCCTGCGCGACTTCTCGGTCAGCCGGACCTCGCTCGAGTGGGGCATCCCGCTGCCGTGGGACCCGAAGCACGTCACGTACGTCTGGTTCGACGCGCTCACGAACTATCTCGCTGCGGTCGGCTTCGGCGACGGCACCGACGGCTACCGCGACTGGTGGCCGGTCGACTACCACCTGATCGGCAAGGACATCGTGCGCCAGCACTGCGTGTACTGGCCGGCGATGCTGATGTCTGCCGGGGTCGATCTGCCCAAGGGCTGGGCAATCGGCGGCTGGCTGCTGTCCGGTGGCGAGAAGATGAGCAAGACGTCCGGCAACGTCGTCAACCCGCTCGATCTGGTCGACGACGTCGGCCTCGACGGGTTCCGCTACTACGTGCTCGCCGACACTGCGTACGGCAACGACGGCGACTTCTCGATCGAGGGGTTCACGTCGCGCTACAACTCCGATCTGGCGAACAACCTCGGCAACCTCCTCGCCCGGGTGGCGACGGTGGTCGCGAAGAAGTGCGACGGCGTGGGCACCGCACCCGATCCCGACAGCCCGCTCGCAGCCGTTGCGGCGTCCGCCTACACCGACACCGCGTTGCACTGGGCCGGCGTGCAGCCGAGCAAGGCGCTCGACGCGACCTGGCAGCTGGTGCGCGCCACGAATGCGCATCTCGAGACGAACGAGCCGTGGAAGGCCGAGCCGGGTCCGGGCGTCGACGCCGTGATGGGTGACGCCCTCGAGGCGTTGCGCATCGTCGCCGTGCTGGTGCACCCGGCGATGCCCGACACCGCCCAGGCCATCTGGGAACGCATCGGCCTGCCCGGTGATGTCGCCGACCAGCGCCTCCCCGACGCCGCCGCCTGGGGCCAGTACGCCCCCGGAGCTCCCGTCACCAAAGGCGACGCCCTCTTCCCCCGCCTGACGTGATGCAACGCGCGGCCGACGATTACATCACTGGTCTGACCCGTGCTGTAATCGAGGGCACGCGCGGCGAGGGAAGCGCCAGCGACGAGCCGCAGCGAGGCCGACCGGGCGATTACATCGCGGGTCTGACCCGTGCTGTAATCGAGGGCACGCGCGGCGAGGGAAGCGCCAGCGACGAGCCGCAGCGAGGCCGACCCCGATCGTTCACCAGGAGCCTGCGGTGAGGCCGAGCCAACCTGTCTGGACCGATTCGCATTGTCACGTGCACGACGAGCGGATCCCCGGCGGGACCGGTGCGGCGGTGAAGGCAGCCGTCGATTCGGGGGTGACCACGCTGATCTCGGTGGGATGTGACCGGGCGACGTCGTTGGCCGCGATTTCCGTCGCCGAACTCCATCCCGAGGTGTACGCGACCGTCGGTCTGCACCCCCACGATGCGGTGAACGGCGTGGACACGATCGTCGACCTGCTGGACACCGAGGGCATCGTGGCAGTCGGCGAGTGCGGCCTCGACTACTACTACGACCACTCACCGCGCGACGTCCAGCAGCGGGTCTTCGCCGAGCAGATCGCACTCGCGAACGCTCGCGAGCTTCCGTTGGTGATCCACACCCGCGACGCATGGGACGACACGTTCGCCGTGCTCGCCGACGTCGGGGTTCCGCCCCGTACGGTCTTCCACTGCTTCAC
>DATKXG010000102.1:0-14788 GCA_035529175.1 Ilumatobacteraceae bacterium | reverse complement strand
TCGAGGGTGTTCTCCGGTGCGTGCGCCCGCGCCCCGCGGTGCGCGAACGTGATCGGTGGATCGATCCGAGATGGCAGTCGCTGTTGCACTCCGACTCATGATGGCAGGCCCGTAGACTGCCTCCGTGTTCAATCTGCAGGGGAGCGAGATCATCGTCATCCTGCTGATCGCGCTCGTGGTCCTCGGACCGGAGAAGCTCCCTGACGCCGTACGCAAGTTCACCCAGACGTACTCCGAGCTCAAGAAGATGAGCAGCGGCTTCCAGTCCGAGCTGAAATCCGCCCTCGACGAACCGATGCGCGAGATTCGCGAGACCGCCAACCTCGTCCGAGATGCGGCCGATCCCCGAAAGATCATGAGCGAGGCCGAGGCCGAACAGCGTGTGCTCGACGATGCCGACGCGGCTGCGGCCCGAACCGTCGAGCCCAACGCGCCGAACGATTGGGCTGCGCCGGTTCCGGGGACTGCCGACCCGAGCCGCAACAGCGACCCACCGAGTACGCCGCTGGCCGATCCCGGCTACGACCAGGTCGCCACACCGGGCGCACCACCCGAGAACCCTGCCTCATGACGGTCGACGACGACGAGGAGCTGTCGGGCACGGACACGATGACCCTCACGGAGCATCTGGCAGAGCTCCGCGTGCGCATCATCCGATCGGCGCTCGCCGTCGCGATCGGCATGGTGCTGATCATCGCCTTCTACGACCAGGTGCTCGACTTCCTGCTCCAGCCGTACGTCGACCTGTGCACCAGCAAACCGCAGGACTTCTGCGATCCCGAGCTGTTCATCTTCAGCCCGACCGAGGGTCTGGCGACCCGCGTGCGCGTCGGCCTCTACGGCGGCATCGTCGTTGCACTTCCGGTGATCCTGTGGCAGCTCTGGCGCTTCATCGTGCCGGCACTGAACCCGAAGGAGAAGAAGTGGGCGATCCCGATCATCGTCATCTCCTCGACGCTCTTCGTCGCGGGAGGTGCACTCGCCTACTTCACGATCGGCCAGGCACTCAACTTCTTGATCGGATGGGCGGGCGAGGGCGTCGGCCAGGTGTTCTCGGTACAGAGCTACGTGTCGCTGATCGGACTGATGATCTTCGCGTTCGGACTGGGGTTCATGCTTCCGGTGTTCGTCTTCGGCCTCCAGGCCGTCGGTGTGGTCACGCCTCGGCGATTGTTGGCGAGTTGGCGAATCGCCCTCGTGGTGATCGCCGTGATCGCCGCAGTGATCACGCCATCGGGTGATCCAGTCACGATGGCGCTGCTGGGCGTCCCCATGGTGCTGCTCTATTTCCTGGCGATCCTCGTCGGTTGGCTCGTGGTCCGTCGGCGTCCGGTCGACGCGTGACCGCCGGCGCCGACCACTCGCCGCTGCGAGCCGACTTCGTCGATCGCTACCCGTTCCCGATCGACCGGTTCCAGAACGAGTCGTTCGACGCGCTCGATCGGGGCGAGCACGTCGTGGTCGCAGTCCCCACCGGCAGCGGCAAGACGGTGGTCGCCGAGTACGGCATCGCAGCAGCACGAGCCGACGGACGGCGGGCGTTCTACACCGCGCCGGTGAAGGCGCTGTCCAACCAGAAGTACCGAGATCTCGTGGCCGTGCACGGCGAGGCCGACGTCGGCTTGCTCACCGGCGACAACTCGATCAACGGTGACGCGCCGATCGTCGTGATGACGACCGAAGTCCTCCGCAACATGATCTACGGGCGGTCCCGGCTGCTGCACGATCTCGGCCTCGTGGTGCTCGACGAGGTCCACTTCCTGCAGGACTCCTATCGTGGCCCGGTCTGGGAGGAGGTGATGATCCACCTGCCCCAGCACGTCCGGCTGGTGTGTCTGTCCGCCACGGTCAGCAACGTCGACGAGCTCGCCGAGTGGATCACCACCGTCCGAGGTCCGACGGCGTCGATCGTCGAACGCCGCCGTCCGGTGCGCCTCGACAACGAGTACCTCGTCGCCGACCGGACGAACGACCGGTTGCGCATGCTGCCCGTGTTCGTCGACGGCCACGTGAACCGAGACGCGGTCACCCTCGACGAGTCCGCCGTTCGTGGAGGTCCCGGGCGCAACGGCCAGGGACGCTCGGGACGGCGCTCTGACCGCAGCGAACAGGGCTCCGGCCGCAAGGTGCTCGCCCCGCCGGGGCGCGTCGAAACGGTCGAGTTGCTCGAGCGTCGGCGACTGCTCCCCGCGATCTTCTTCATCTTCAGCAGAGCCCAGTGCGATGCTGCCGCGAAGTCGTGCGTCGACGCCGGTCTCGATCTCGTCGACGGCGCCGAGCGCACGGCGATCCGCGCCATCGTCGATGCGCGCCTCGGCAGCCTCGACCAGGCCGACCTCGACGTGCTCGGGGTCCGGCAGTTCGTGGACCAACTCGAGTGCGGCGTGGCCGCCCACCACGCCGGCATGGTCCCGCCGATGAAGGAGGTCGTCGAGGCCTGCTTCGTCGAGGGCCTGGTCAAGGTCGTCTTCGCCACGGAGACCCTGGCGGTCGGCATCAACATGCCGGCGCGAACCGTCGTGATCGAGAAGCTGACCAAGTTCACCGGTGAGCATCACGAGCGGCTGACACCGGGGGAGTACACCCAGCTCACCGGCCGAGCCGGCCGGCGCGGCATCGACGAGCTCGGCACGGCGGTCGTGTTGTGGTCGCCGTGGGTCCGCTTCGACGAGGTGGCCGAACTGGCCGGGAGTTCGTCCTTCCATCTCCGTTCGGCGTTCCGGCCGACCTACAACATGGCTGCCAACCTGATACGCACCTACAGCAGCGACGAAGCCCACCACCTGCTCAACTTGTCGTTCGCCCAGTACCAGGCCGATCGTGACGTCGTCCGGCTCGAGGCTCGTCTCGAACGCCGTCGCCGCGCTGCTGCCGAGCTCCGGGCGGCGGCGCACAGCGACTTCGGCGACATCGACGAGTACCGCCGGCTGCGTGACCGTGAACGCGACGACCGAGCCGCGGGCCGAGCCGCCCGCCTCGATGCCGTCGACGACGCCCTCGCCACCCTGCGTCCGGGTGCGGCGATCCACGTCGCCAAGGGCACGTACAAGGGCCCCGCGGCCGTGGTGGCTGCCGCGAATCGCAAGTCGGGCCTGCGGCTCACGGTGATCACGCGGTCGGCCAAGTCGCTGTATCTGACCGCGGAGGATTTCGACGAACCGCCGCGACCGGCCGGCACCATCACACTGCCGCACACCTATGCGCCGAACCGCAAGGAGTACCGCAACGACGTGGCCCGGCGCCTGCGCACGATGAAGGCCGATCCATCGCCGAGCACGAAGCGGCGAGGCAGACGCAGCGACGACGCCGCCGCCGACCAGCATCCCGTGGCACGAGATCCCGACGTTCGGGCCAAGCTCCAGGCGGCGAGCCAGGCGGATCGGATCGAGCGCGAGATCGCCGATCTCGAACGGCGCGTGAGCGGAAAGAACACCTCGCTGGCGAACGAGTTCGACCGCGTGCTCGACGTCCTGGCGACGTACGGCTACCTCGACCGGCCGACTTGGTCGCTCACCGACGCCGGCGAGATGCTCGCCCGAACGTTCCACGAGTCCGATCTGCTCGTCTCCGAGATCGTGCGCTCGGGCGTCCTCGACGGGCTCGGCGCTGCCGATCTGGCCGCCCTCGTGTCGACCGTGGTGTACGAGCACCGCAGCTCGGAGACGCCACCGGCGCCGTGGTTCTCGTCGAACGACGTGCGCGATCGCTGGCGACGCCTCGCGGCCATCAGCGAGGATCTGCGGGCCACGGAGCGCTCGGTGGGGCTCGCCGAGCATCGACCTCCGGATGCCACCTTCGCGGCGATCGCCCACGCCTGGGTGGCAGGGGAGGGGTTCGCCGAGGTCGTCGGCGACGACGAGATGACCGGCGGCGACTTCGTTCGCACGACCAAGCAACTGATCGACCTCCTGCGCCAACTCGCGATCATCTCGCCCGAGCCGGCGACCCGGCGTACTGCAGCCGACGCGGCCGAGGCAGCGTTCCGCGGGGTCGTGGCTGACAGCGCAGCGCCGACGCCCTCGAGCGCATGACGATCAAGCCCGGCCAGGCGTGGGGGCGACACGTTCCACGCCCTCCCGACCTGGTGGTCGTGCACAGCGACGGCGAACTCGCGACGGCGATCTCGCAGGAGCGAGGAGTGCCGATCGGGGTCGGTGGAGGCGATCTGGCGCGAACGCTGGGGGTGACGTCGGCCAGTGCGAACACGTTGGCCACCCGTCCAACGGTCAACGAGTACCCGATCGACCTGCTGCAGGTGCGCCTCGACGGCGCCGAGCAACCGATCGTGGCGTGCGCTCATGTGGTCGCCAGATCGCCGTGGGGCAGCGGGCACTGGCTTCGTGGCCGCATCCTGGTCGTCATGAACGCCGAGTTCCTCGGCGAGTGGGACATCGCGCCGCGCGGACATCCCAACGACGGGCGCGTCGAGGTCGTCGACGTCGATGCCTCGATGTCGGCTCGCGAGCGACTGGCAGCTCGCCGACGACTGCCGACGGGAACCCACGTTCCCCACCCGGGCATCGCCACCGCGTCGGTGCGGGTCGGGTCGTGGCAGTTCGATCGCCCCCTCGACGTCGTCATCGACGGACGTCGCGTGGCTCGGGCATCACGGCTGTCGATCGACGTTCTCGCCGATGCTGCGACCGTCTACGCCTGACGCGACCGGACGACGTCCTGGTCAGACCGTTGGGGAGATCCCGAGTCTCGATGCCGCGCCGTCCTAGAGTGGTCGATCGTGGCTGTGTACGTCCCTGAGTCCTTCACCGCGGACGAAGCAGATGTGTTACGCCGGTACTTCACCAACCTCGACGGACCGGTGTTCGCGCTCGTCAATCTTCCCGAGGTCGTCAAAGGGGCCCTCTTCGCTCGGTACAGCCGCAGCCACAAGTCGTTGCGGCGACTCTTCCTCGACGAGTTCGTCGGCGACCTCGACGTGAGCGGCGATCACTCCGTCGACGCGACGATCGGCCTCGACCGTGCCGAAGAGCTCTACGAGCGGGTGTTCTTCGACTACGGCGACGATTCCGTTGCACAACTCGGCGGCGTGCACCTCGCCTGCGAACAGGCCTCGAACCTGCTGACCAAGATCCTCGAGTGGGGACGCTTGATGAGTTATCTCGAGCAGAGCACCCGCTACATCGCATATGACGCCCGACTCGGTGGGCGCTACCGCTACTACCGCGATCCTGCGGTGCTCGCGAGCCCGCTGGGCACCCGCTACGTGGGCGATCTCGACCGGATCTTCGATGCCTACAGCCGCTGCGTCGACGCGGTGACCGAACACGTGCGAGCCACTGTCGAACGGGGTCCCGACGACAGCGAATTCGTCTACCGGACCGCCACGAGGGCAAAGGCGCTCGATGCCGTGCGCGGGATCCTGCCGGCGGCGGCCACGTCCAATGTCGGGATCTACGGCACCGGTCAGGCATTCGAGGCACTGCTGCTGCGCATGCGATCGAACCCGCTGCCCGAGTCGCGCGAGTACGCCGACCTGATGCTGCACGAGCTTCGCAAGGTGATTCCCAGCTTCTTGCGCCGTGTCGACCTCCCGGACCGAGGCGGACGATGGAGCGAGTACCTGGCGACCACTCGTGACGAGACCGCAGGGCTGGTGGCCGACCTCTTCGGAGCGACACCGGTCGAGCCGGCCGCCGAGGTCGAGCTGGTCGACTTCGATCCGGAGGCGGAGGACAAGCTGCTGGCCGCGATCTGCTACTCGCATTCCACGCTGCCCGAGCATCAACTCCTCGAGCGTGTTCGCAAGCTCGGCGTCGACGAGCGCACCTCGCTGATCCGCGCCTACGTCGGCGAACGCGAGAACCGGCGCCACAAGCCCGGGCGCGCCTTCGAGCGTTCCTTCTACCGGTTCGATGTTCTGAGTGACTACGGCGCCTTCCGCGACATGCAGCGCCATCGCATGCTCACGATCGAGTGGCAACGTCTCACTCCCAACCATGGCTACACGCGGCCGGAACTGGTCACCGAAGCAGGACTCGGCAACGATTTCGACGAGGCGATGCATCGATCGGCAGCGCTGTACGACGCGCTCCAGCCCGACTTCCCTCAACAGGCGTCGTACGCCGTCTCGATGGCGTACCGCATGCGCTACGTGATGCAGTTCAATGCCCGCGAGGCCATCCACATGCTCGAGCTGCGGTCGTCGCCGCAGGGTCACCCGTCGTACCGCCGGGTGGCGCTGGAGATGCACCGCTTGATCTCCGAGCGCGCAGGCCACCACTCGATCGCCGCCGCGATGAGCCACATGACTACCCAGGCCCCGGAGCTCGAGCGGCTCGAATCCGAGCGCCGGGCCGAGGCCCGACGCAGCGAGGTCTGAGCCTCCATCCGACATCTGTGACGCCTGTCACAGCCATGGTCTCCCGGTGGAAGGTGAAGGTGTGCCTATGCTCCCGCCGCAACCCCCCATACGCATGACGAGATCGAAACGACGAGATGGCTGACGACGAGATCACCGAACCCGACGACGCCCTCGGCGACGAGGAGACCGAGGAGGAGGAGACCGACGACGACCTCGAGCTCGACGATGACGACCTCGATCTCGACGATGACGATGACGTCGTCGCCGATGACGACGACGATGATGATGACGACGTCGTCGCCGATGACGACGAAGAAGAAGAAGAAGAGGAAGCTGCCGCAGCGCCGCGCATCAAGCGCAAGAAGCGGGCGGATGATGACGACGACGATGACGATGACGAGTTGCTCACCGACGACGACGTCGAGGAAGACCTCGACAAGATCCTCAAGGATCGAATGGTTGCGTCCGACGACGACGAGGACGAGGACGACGAAGAAGAACCGGAGATCCGGGGCGAAGGCGGCGAGCGACTCCAACCCAAGCAGCAGGACGAGCAGCTGTGCTCCTCGTGCTTCCTCCTCGTGAGGGCCAGCGCGCCGAACTGTCCGGTCGGCGATGACGACTGCCCCATCTTCTCCTCCTGACGGGCCCCGGCCGCCGCTGGCCAGGCTCGTCGAGCTTGCCGTCGTCGTGCCCGTCGAAGTGGGCAGCCGCCTGATCGAGGCGGTCCCCGTTGTCGTCGACAAGGTTCCCTCAGCGGCCGAACGGGTGAAGCGCGAGATCGTGCTCGCCCGGTTCCTCGGCAAGCTCGTCGTCGATCAGGGCGTCCGGGAACTCCGGTCCAGGCTGACTCCTGAGCCCGATCTCGACGACCGGAGCGCGGATGAGCCCGAGCACCGGGAACCGGATCGGGACCTCACCGTCACAGACGTTCCCACCGACGACGTTCCTGACGTCGCGACGTTGGCGCTGGCCGACTACGACCATCTGTCGTCGGCCCAGATCGTGGGCAAGCTCGACGGACTCGACGACGCCGAGCGGGAGGCGATCGAGCGATACGAGACCGCCGGCCGACATCGACGCACGATCCTGGGCAAACTCGATCAGCTGCGAACGGCCTCATCGTGATCGATCCGATCGTCCGAGCGGCTACGAACGAGGACCAGGCCGCCTTGCAGGCGCTCGAGCTGGAAGCCCGTGCCGCGCTGCACGATCAACGCGGAGGCGAGGTCTGGCTCGTCGAGCATCCGCTGATCGGCGACGGCTGGGGCGATCGCTGCCACCACGCCGATGTCTTCGTCGGCACGATCGACGACGTCGTGATCGGTTACATCGTCGCCGAGCTCGGTGCCGACGCAGTCGTTCGGATCGATCAGGTCTGGGTGACGCCGGAGGCTCGCGAACTCGGCTTCGGCGACGAACTCCTGGCCACCGCGATCAGCTCGGCCCGGGCCCGGGGCGCCACTGCCGTGGAAGGACAGGCACTGCCCGGCGATCGCCACACCAAGAACCTGTACGAGCGTGCAGGCATCGTCGCGCGGCTGATCACCACGTTTCGGCGGCTCTGAGCGTCAGCGACCCTTCCACTGTGGAGGGCGCTTCTCGATGAAGGCCGTGAGGCCCTCGCCGATGTCCTCCGAGCGCATCACCACACCCATCGCTGCATCGGTCATCCGCTTGAGCGTCTCGTCGCTCTCGGTGGCTGCTGCGAGCACCACCTTGCGGCTCTCCCAGACGGCGAGCGGCGCGGCCGCGGTGATCTGACCCGCGAGCGCCAGCGCCTCCTCGGTCGCTTGACCGGGCTCGACCAGCCGATTGACGAGACCGAGTTCGTGAGCACGCTCTGCCGAGAACGGTTCTCCCGTCAGGATCAACTCCATCGCGGCATTGCGGCCGATGGCGCGAGGCAGTCGGAAGAGGCCACCGGCGGCGGCGACCAGGTTGCGCTTCGCCTCGGCGAGCCCGAACGACGACCGGGTGGTGGCGACGACGAGATCCGCGGCGAGCACGATCTCGCAACCGCCGGCGGTGGCCAGACCGTCGACCGCGACGATGACCGGCTTCTTGCGCTCTCGGTAGGCGAACCCGGCGAACCCGCCGCGTTCGGTCATCAGCGAGCCACCGGCACCCGAATTGATGGCCTTCAGGTCGGCGCCGGCGCAGAAGACGGGACGGTCCTGGCCCTCGGTGTTGGCCTGGATGATGCCCACCCAGATGTCGTCGTCACCCTCCATCTGGTCGATGGCCGCCTCCATCGCCTGGGCGACATCGCCGTTCACGGCGTTTCGGGCATCAGGTCGATTGAGGGTAATGAGCGCGACGCGGTCGCGTGCTTCATAGGTGACGATGTCAGACATGGCCGCCGATGGTAGGCGGCGCTGTCGTGGCGCGGCGAACCCGCTCAGTCGGCCGATGTGGCTGCGTCGGCAGGTGTCGGTTCGGCGGCCGATTCCTCGCTGACCGGAGCGTCGGTCGCCGGAGCTTCCGTCTCGACGTCCGGCGCCGGTGCCTCGGTTGCGGGGGCCTCTGGTTCCGGTGCTGGGGCCTCGGTTGCGGGAGTCTCTGCAGCGGGAGTCTCGGTCGGGGCCGGTGTCTCGGTCGGGGCCGGAGTCTCGGTCGGTGCAGGGTCGACTGCCGGCTTCGCACCGTCGGAGGCAGGCGGCCGATCCTCGGAGCGGGCGTTGCGCGCACCGGAGTCCTTGGCACCCGAGTTCTTGCCACCCGAGTTCTTGGCACCTGAGTTCTTGGCACCGGATCGCTTGGGATCCTTGCTGCGATCGTTGCGAGCGTCCTTGCGCGGCGGGCCCGCCCGCAGCGGCTTCGGCTTCGGCGTGCCGGCCGGGATCTCGACGCCGAGCAGTGCGGCGATCTGGGGCAGTGCCGGCCCCAGCCGCAACGTGGTCGCCTTGAGGTCGTCGGTGATGACCGCTGGCGCCGAGGTCGGTGCCAGGAGCGTACGGACCGGCGAGAACGCGCCGGCCTCGAGCACGGCGATCCACCGGTCAGGCGGATCGTCGGGACTCAGCGCCGCCGTGGCGGCCTCGCCCAGGCGCCGGGCCAGGTCTGGTGGGAACATCACACCAGCCTTGGGCGGCTGCGACGACAGGCGCAGTGCCCGGATCACGCGACCGACGCCGATCGCCGCGTCGATGTCACCGAACCAGAGGGCGAGTTCCTCGTCCTGCTTGCGCACAAGTGCTTTGCGCAGGTCGTCAGCGACCTCGCGCGTCGAGTCGTCACGAGCCACGATCGGATCATCGCTGGCGGCGACGACGCTGCGCAGGTCGCGCAGGTCGAGGTGCTCCATCTGCCGTTGGGCCGCCTCGGCCCGGTCGAGCCATTCGGCGACGCGAAGCTTGGGCAGCATGTCCTCGGCCATCTTGACCACCGATGCCTCGGGCATCGTCGGCTGACCTGCAGCGGCCAGCTTGGTGTTCTCCTCTTTCACGCGGGCACGCACAGCCGACATGCCCTGCAAGGCCATCTCGGCGATCGGCCGTTGCTCTTCGGGGAGGTCGGCGAGCACGGCATTGCGCCGGGCCTTGCCCGGGCGCAGGCGCTTGGGCTTCGGGCGCTGTGGAAGCTCGGGCGGCGCCTCGAAGTGCGGACGCTGGCGGCGCTGGTCGGAGCGACCCTTGCCGTCGCCGTCGCGGGAATCTCTGGCGCCATCGCGCTTGCCGTCGCGACGACGACCGCCATCGCGCTTGTTGTCGCGGCGGCCGCGATCGTCACGACGATCGCTTCGGTCGCGCTTGGCCCGTGTCTCGATCACCGCTTCGAACGGCTTCTCACTCGGCAGCAGCTCGAGGACGTTGGCATCCTCTGCCTTTTCGCGGCCCGGGACGATCGACTGGACCTCGATGCCGTCGAGCATCTGCTCGACCTCGACCTTGAGGATGTCGCCCACCGCGGATCCTGGTGGCAGGAGGCTGCCGTCCATTTGCCCATTGGGCTTGCGGGCGCCAGCGGCGCGCCAGGTCCAGGAGCCGTCGGCGAGCGCGCTCGTCAGCTCGATGTCGATCCGTCGGGACATTTCGGCAACGGTACCGGGTCCGGGCGGGAGAACTCCAACGAGTCTGTGGTGACCGGTCACGCGGGGTACCGTGCCGCCGATGGCTGTCTACGCACTCGGCGACTCGGAACCCACGATCGACTCGTCGGCGTACGTGCATCCTGATGCGGTGATCATCGGATCGGTCACCATCGGTGCCCTGTCGTCGGTCTGGCCCGGAGCGGTGCTTCGCGGCGACGGGGGCGAGATCCGAATCGGTGAGCGCACGAGTGTGCAGGACAACGCCGTGCTCCACACCACGCCCGAGTGGCCCACCGTGGTGGGAAGCGGATGCGTGCTCGGTCACCTGATCCATCTCGAGGGGTGCACGGTCGAGGACGACGTGTTGATCGGCAACGCTGCGATGGTGTTGCACCGATCGGTGATCCACCGCGGTGCCATCGTGGCCGCGAACTCCGTGGTGCTCAACGACATCGACGTACCGACCGGGGCACTGGCGGCTGGCTCGCCGGCGGTGATCAAGCCGGGCCGCGCTGACATCGGTTTGATCCGCGACAGCGCGGCGGCCTACGTCGAACGAATCGACCAGTACCGCACGAGCCTGCGACGACTCGACTGATGCGCGCCTTCGTCGTCACCGTGCCGGCGGACGAGGTCGAACTCGCCTCGGATGTGCTGTGGCAGCTCGGCGTACGTGCGATCGAGGAACGCTCCGGCGACGATGGCCACGTCGAGTTGTGGACGGCGGTCGGTGACGAGGCCGAGGCAGCGGAGCGAGCTGCGGGGGCGCTGGGGGAGCGATGGTCGTCTCGCCTGATCGACGTCGTTGACGGCGCCGCCGACACATGGCGACAGTTTGCCGGACCGATGTGGATCGATGACGGGTTGGTGGTGGTCCCCGCCTGGCAACGACACGTCTTCGACGACGGCGTCGTGATGGTTCAGATCGAACCGGGCGGTGCCTTCGGCCTCGGCGACCACCCGACCACGGTGCTGTCGCTCCGGGCCGCTCGACGGCATCTCGGCGTGGGTCGCAACGTCCTCGACGTCGGCTGCGGTACGGGCGTGATCGCCGTGATGGCAGCGATGATCGGCGGGAGTACGGTCCGCGCGGTCGATGTCGCGAGCGCTGCGGCCGAGGCGACACGTGACAACGCCGCACGCAACGGCGTCGCGGATCTCGTCGATGCCGACAACACACCAGCGGGTGACCTCGGCGGGTCATTCCACCTGGTGGTGGCCAACATCCTCGCGCCGACGCTGGTCGAGCTCGCCGGCGATCTCCGGCGACTCACCGCCGCCGACGGGAGGCTGGTGATCAGCGGCATCCTCGCCGACCGCCACGACCACGTCCTGTCCGCGCTGGCACCGATGATCGTCGAGCGGACCGACACCCTCGACGGCTGGGCTGCGGTCACCCTCCGTCACCCCGCCCCATGACCCCGCCCCACCCCCCAGCGATGAGCGAACTGACCTGATGGCGGCCTTTCGCTCATCGCTCGCGTGCGCCGGGGTGGCGGCTCAGCGGGGGTGGGCGATGGCGAGGACGGCGGCAGCGCGGGGGAGCGACGGGACGGCCCCGGCGACAGTGGTGGCGAGCGCGCCGGCAGCAGCGGCATAGCGGACTGCATCGCGCAGCTCGTCACCGGCAGCGAGCCGCGCGGCAAGCGCACCGCAGAATGCATCGCCCGCGCCGGTGGTGTCGACCGGCGTGACCTCGACGGCCGGTTCGCTCCAGGTCTCGACGACGCCATCGACCGACTCGGTGACGACGACCCCGGCGGCGCCGAGTGTGGTCACGACGGCGGACACGCCCCGCCCGAGCAGGGCCGACACACCGCCGATCAGATCGGCTTCGTGTTCGTTGGGAACCACGATGTCGCACAGACGCACCAGCTCATCCGGCAGCGCGTCGGCCGGCGCGGGATTCAGGACCGTCCGCGCTCCCGTTCCTCGAGCGTGGCGGAACGCCGTGATCACCTCGTCGATCGGTACCTCGAGCTGGGCGATCACCACGCGGGCCCGCGGAACAGTGTCGGCCCGCAGCAACGCGTTCGCACCGGCGACGACGACGATCGAGTTCTCGGCGTGCTCGTCGACGGTGATGAGCGCTCTCCCGGTCGCTTCGCCGGGCAGGACGGCAACCGCCGTGACGTCGACCCCGTCGTCCGCCGCCAGCGACCGCAGCGTGCTCCCGGCTGCGTCGTCGCCAACCGCCGCCACCAACGCGACGCGGGCACCGCTCCGCGCGGCAGCGATCGCCTGGTTGAGTCCCTTGCCCCCGGCGTGTTCGGCGTAGCTCGTACCGGAGACCGTCTCACCCGGTCCGGGGAGCCGGGCCGTGGTGGCGACGAGATCGAGGTTGACGCTGCCGACGACGGCGACGTCGAACACTCAGCTCGCTCGGGCTCGGATGCCGATCGGTGCGATCAGGCGGAATCCGGCGGCGTGGCGTTCGTCCTCGGATTCGCCACCCCAGAAGCCGTACTCGTGGTTGCGACGGGCGAACTCGACGCAATCGACCTGGACCGAGCATCCGGCACACACTTCCTGAGCTGCGGCTTCACGTCGCTCGCGGGCCTGCGGGCGCTCTGCAGCGGTCGGGAAGAAGAGGTGCGTCAACCCCTTGCACGCACCGTGACGCATCCAATCGTCATCGGTAGCAATGCGGTCGAGTTCGATGGCCGACATGTACTCACACCCCCGTGTGGAAAGCCCCAACTCGAAGTCGGATGACCCCGAGCGGTCAGCAGACTAAAGCGAATCAACCACCGAGTCAATTGCATCAAGCAAGGATTTTTCAGTTTCGTTCGAGAAGCAGTTCGACGCCCCGAGCAAACGTCCGAACGTCGTCGGCGGTCGTGTCCCAGGCCGTCATCCACCTGACCTGGTGCTGGCTCACATCCCAGTCCCAGAAGAAGCACCAGTCGCGAAGCGGGCCGATCACCTCGGGCGGCAGGCGCGGGAAGATGCTGTTGACGGCGGGCGGTTCAGCGAGTTCGACTCCGTCGATCGCGTGGGTCAGCCGGTGCAGCTCGGTGGCCATCTCGTTGGCGTGCGATGCGAGATCGATCCACAGATCGTCGTGCAGGATGGCGTTGAACTGCGCGGCCAGGAAGCGCATCTTGGACGGCAGCTGGGTGACCTGCTTGCGGACGTACTGCGAGCCCTCGGCCGCGGCGGGGGAGAGGAAGATGACCGCTTCGGCTCCGAGCAGGCCGTTCTTGGTGCCACCGAAGCTCACGGCGTCGACGCCGGCGTCGATCGTCATGGCCCGCAACGCCGCAGGCGTTCCGCCGAGCGCGGCGGTGGCGTTGGCAATGCGGGCGCCATCGAGGTGCACCAGCATCCCGAGCGCGTGCGCCTGGTCGCAGAGTGCGGCGATCTCGTCCGCGGTGTACAGCGTGCCGAGCTCGGTGGCCTGGGTGATCGACACCACGCCGGGTTGCGCGTGGTGCTGGACCCCCTGGACGTGGGCGAGCTCTGCGAGCTGTTCGGGCACCAGCTTGGCACCAGGCGATGGCAGGTCGATCAGCTTGGTCGCCAGGGCTCGTTCGGGGGCCCCGGTCTCGTCGACGGCGATGTGCGCCCAATCGGTGCAGACGACGGCATGGTTCGGTCCGGGGAGCGACCCCAGCAGGGTCGCCAACGCGACGATGTTGGCGCCTGTCCCATTGAAGGTCAGGCGTGTCGTGACGTCGGCGCCGAAGAGGTCGCGAAAGCGCGCTTCGCACTCTCGGGTGTCGTCGTCGTCGCCGTAGGCGAGCGCGGAACCGACGTTGGCGGCGAGGACCGCCTCGATGACCGCGGGATGAGCGCCGGCGGCGTTGTCGCTGGCGAACGCACGGGCGGGAGGGGGCGGAAGTGTCATCACGGACACCGAGTCTCCCAGATCACTGACCATTTCAGGTCAGTGATCCGGGAGACCAGAATCACCGCTGGTGAGCGGTCGCGTCAGACCAATTGACGCCGGCGTCTGATGGTGGTGAGGATGAGTGCGATACCGCCCATCAGCATGCTGATCGCAATGGCGATGACGCTGCTGAGGTTGGCCCCGGTTGCCGGAAGTGTCACCTCTGGCGGTATCGGCGGGTTCACGATTACCTCGGGCACGTTGATCGTGGCGGTGAAGGTGTTGTTGGACGGGTCGGGGTCTGGTTGACGGGCCGTGACCGTTGCTGTGTTGGACACCAAGCCAACCACTCCGGCGTTCACCACTGCCTTGACCGTGACAGTGCCGAATGCGCCGACAGCCAATTGAGCCTTGTTGCATGTGATGGCATTGCCGCTTCTGGTACAGCTGAATTCGCTCGAGGTGACATCCGTGACGGTCAGCTGGCTCGGCACGTTGTCGGTCACGACGACGTTGGTTGCCTCGTCCGGTCCGTTGTTGGTGATCACTAGGTCGAATGACACGGGCTGACCCTGGTCGACGATCGGGGCCGAAGCGGTCTTGA
>DATKXG010000101.1:0-3149 GCA_035529175.1 Ilumatobacteraceae bacterium | reverse complement strand
GGCGAGGCTGCGCGCCGTGGTGATCCCGTTGGCGGCGGGCATCTCGGTGGCATGGACCGTCCGCGAGTTGAACGGATCGGCCGGTCCGGCCATCATCACGCCGCTCATGAAGAGCGCGTTGAACCCCATCGTCCCGGGACCGGCGATCTGCATCATCAGGGCGAATGCTTCAGGGTCGGTGGGCAGCGGCGGCTGTTCCAGACGGGCCACGCGCGGCTCCTCGGACTCGGGCAGACCGATCCAGAAGTCGAGTCCGAGCGGAGCCGCGACCTCCTCGGCGAAGTACTGCCCGATGCGGCGACCGTCCACGCGCCGAACCAACTCGCCGGCCAACCATCCGTAGGTGACCGCGTGGTAGCCGTGCCGACTGCCGGGTTCCCAATGCGGCCGCTGGTCTGCGAGTGCCTCGACGATCGGCGTGACCGCCATCAGATCGTCGAACGACAACGAGGCATCGACGAACGGCAGTCCCGCCTGGTGGCTCATCATCTGACCGATGGTGATGCGTTCCTTGCCGTTGGCCGCGAATTCGGGCCAGTACGTCGCGACGGTGTCGTCGTACGAGATCCTCCCGGCCTCGACCAGACGAGCCACACAGATCGCAGCGGCGCCCTTGGTCGTGGAGAACACGAGCTGCAGCGTGTCGTCGGACCACTCCCTGCCGGTCTGTTTGTCGGCCGTACCCGCCCAGACGTCGACCTTCGCGTCGCCGTCCACGTAGAGCGAGAACGCGGCGCCGACCTCGCCGAACTCGGCGAAGTTCCGCTCGAAAGCGTCGGCGACCGCACCGAACCCGTCTGCCACCGTGCCGTTGATCCGCGTCATTTGCAGGACGGTAGTCATCAGCCTGTTGCCTAGGCTGGTCGGCCGGTATGAGCGACGTGACCAATCCCCCCAGCGCCAGCAGCGACACACCCCCGAATCGCTACGACGCTGCGCTCGCCCAGGACATCGAGCTGCGCTGGCAGAACTGGTGGGACGAGCACCACACGTTCGAGACGCCGAACACCGCCGGCCCGCTGGCCGACGCCGAGCTGGCCGACGAGCGCGGCGAGAAGCTGTTCGTGCTCGACATGTTCCCGTATCCCTCGGGCAGCGGATTGCACGTGGGGCACCCCCTCGGCTTCATCGGCACCGACGTGTACGCCCGCTTCAAGCGGATGACCGGCCACAACGTGCTGCACGCGATGGGGTTCGACGCCTTCGGCCTGCCCGCCGAGCAGTTCGCCGTCGAGACCGGCCAACACCCGAAGATCACGACCGACCAGAACATCGCCACCTACCGTCGCCAACTCCGTCGACTCGGCCTTGCCCACGACCCGCGGCGCAGCGTGTCGACCACCGACCCCGAGTTCTACCGCTGGACCCAGTGGATCTTCAGCCAGGTGTTCAACGCCTGGTACGACCACGACCAGGACCGCGCTCGTCCGATCGACGAGCTGGTCGCCGAATTCGAATCGGGAGCCCGTCCGACCCCGGACGGTCGCGCCTGGACGGAGCTCTCGGTGGCCGAGCGTGCCGACGTCGTCGACGACCATCGTCTCGCCTATGTGAGCGAGGCCCCGGTCAACTGGTGTCCCGGCCTCGGCACGGTCGTCGCCAACGAGGAGGTCACCGCCGACGGGCGCAGCGACCGCGGCAACTTCCCGGTGTTCAAACGCAACATGCGCCAGTGGATGATGCGCATCACCACCTACGCCGACCGGTTGATCGACGACCTCGACCTGCTCGACTGGACCGACGCGATCAAGACGATGCAGCGCAACTGGATCGGCCGGAGCCATGGTGCCGAGGTGCACTTCCCATCCCCTGCCGGTGAGATCACGGTCTTCACGACACGCCCCGACACGCTGTTCGGCGCGTCGTTCATGGTCCTGTCGCCCGAGCATCCGTTCGTCGACGCACTCACCGTGCCCGAACAGGCCGCTGCCGTGGCCGCCTACCGCGAAGCGGCCGGCAAGAAGAAGGACATCGAGCGCCAGGACGAAACCCGCGAGAAGACCGGCGTGTTCACCGGCTCGTACGCGACGAACCCGGTCAATGGCGAGCAGATCCCGGTGTGGATCGCCGACTACGTGCTGATGGGCTACGGCACGGGGGCGATCATGGCGGTCCCGTGTGGCGACCAGCGTGACTTCGAGTTCGCGAGGAAGTTCGGCCTGCCGATCCCGGCGATCCAGCAGCCACCCGACTCGTGGTTCGAGGGACACGGGATCGAGCCGACACTCGACACCTCGCAGTGGCCGGTTGCCTTCATCGGCGATGCACCGTACGTGCAGTCGGCCAACGACGAGCTCGACCTGAACGGCGTCGACACCAAGGCCGACGGCGTCGCGAAGACGAACGCCTGGCTCGAGGCCCAGGGCGCGGGCACGGCGACGATCAACTACAAGTTGCGCGACTGGTTGTTCAGCCGCCAGCGCTACTGGGGCGAACCGTTCCCGATCGTCTACGACGCCGACGGCCGCCCGCATTCGCTGCCCGACGACATGCTGCCGGTGCTGCTCCCCGAAACCGAGTCATTTTCGCCGCGCACGTTCGATGCCGACGACGAGTTCTCGAATCCCGAGAGCCCGCTCGACCGCCTCGGCGACTGGGTCGAAGTCGAACTCGATCTCGGCGACGGTCCGCAGGTGTACCGCCGCGACACGAACGTGATGCCGCAGTGGGCGGGCTCGTGCTGGTACGAGATGCGCTACCTCGACCCCACGAACGAGGACCGCTTCGTCGATCGCGAGGTCGAGGAGTACTGGATGGGCCCGCGCACCGACGTCCGCCCCGACCATCCCGGTGGCGTCGACCTGTACGTCGGTGGTGTCGAACACGCCGTGCTGCACCTGCTCTACTCGCGCTTCTGGCACAAGGTGCTCTACGACCTCGGTCACGTCAGCTCGAAGGAGCCCTACGCCCGCCTGTTCAACCAGGGCTACGTGCAGGCCGCCGCGTACAAGGACGAGCGGGAGATCTACGTCGACGCCACGAAGATCGAGGGCGACGACAAGGTCGGGTTCACGTACGAGGGCAAACCCGTCACGCGCGAGTGGGGCAAGATGGGCAAGAGCCTGAAGAACGCCGTCTCACCCGACGACATGTACGAGCAGTACGGCGCCGACACGCTGCGTCTCTACGAGATGGCGACCGGCCCGCTC
>DATKXG010000100.1:0-2208 GCA_035529175.1 Ilumatobacteraceae bacterium | reverse complement strand
TAGCGGGCGAGCACGGTGCGGGCGAGCGCAGCGGCAGGATTCTCGTCGGCAGGTTCCACGAGCACGGCGTCGGGGCCGAGCCGGATCAGCAGCCTGGCCAACCACCGTTCGCTGGCGACGGGCAGTCGAGCCTCGACCCATCCGTCCCCCGACTCGGCGACCTCGTCGATCGGGTACTGGTCCAACACCCAGCGCGCAGCCGGACCGAACCGGATCGTCGCCCTCGGCAGGTCGACGTCGTCGAAGAACCGCTCGGGTGGCGAGGTCGCCTCGACCTCGACCGTCCGGCCGGTCACCTCGGCCGACTCGATCCGGTCGACGCGGAAGGTCCGCCGGGACTGCGACCGGTCGTCGTCGGCGACGACGTACCAGTTGCCGCTGTCGGTGTACACGTGGCGCGGCACGATCGCCCGGCTGGACATCTCGGCTCGCGCCGGTGAGAAGTAGGTGATCGCCAGCTCCGACCCGGTGGCGGCCGAATCGGCGAGCACATCGGTGAGCTCGGGACGTGCGAGGTCGACGACGACGCCGGCGGTGTCGTCGAAATCGGTTGCGGTCGCGATCCCAGCCTCGGCCAGGACCGCAGCGAGTTTGGCGAGCCCGCGCCCGAGCGCACCGTCGCGGTCGGCGCCGGGCAGTTGCATCGCCGCACGCGCCGACGCGAGCAACGAGAACGCCTCGGGCGCGGTGAGCCGCAGCGGGCGCGTGAACAGCCGGGGCACGCCGACGAACACGACACCATCGTCGACGAACACGTCGATCATCTCGTCGATGAACGGTGGCAGCCCGCACATCGCGACCAGTTCGAGGTCGTTCTGCACCTGCGTTTCGGTCATGTCGAAGCGCCTGGCCACCTCGGCGAGCGGGACCTCCCCGGTCTCCATCAGCCACGGCAGCATCACCAGCAGCCGCCGCAACCGATCCTCGGCGTTGCGGGGGCCACTCATCGCGGCACCATCCCACCATCGGATGCCGCAACCGCTGCGAGCCAGTCGATCACCTGCTGGCGTAGTGCCGGCGGCGACTCGACGACGGCATGTTCGAGCAGGCCGAGGATCCACGACCGGAAGGCGGTGGTGTTGCCTGCCGGCACCGAGACCAGAACGCCGCCGTCGTCGCCACGTTCGGCCACCCGGTCGGCGCCGAGTTCACGTTCGACCGCCGCAGCGCGCAGCGCGTCGATCCGCACGAGCGCCTCGATTCGCTCCTCCGCGGTGTCACCGATCTGCTTCGGATCGGCCGGGAACGCCGTGCGTGGATCGAACGATGCAGGCCGCTCGAACGAGCCCGGCGCGCCCACCTCGATCCCGTCGGCACCGCCGTCGAAACGATCGACCCGGAACGTCCGACGTTCGCCTCGATCGTGATCGTGGCCGATCACGTACCAGAACCCACCGCGCAGCAGGAGCCCCCACGGGTCCAGCGTCCGCCGCTCGCCCCGGTAGACGAACTCGATCGGAGCGCGCACGGCCACCGCACGACGGATCGCCGGGAGTTCCGGGCGCTGCGGGAGCACAGCGGACACCGGAGGCACCTCGTCGCCGAGTGCTCCACCGAGTTTCCAGAGCGCGTCACGCCCCGCATCGGTGCGGACCGCGGCCACGGCCACCTGAAGCGCCCGCATCTCGTCGGGCGCCAGCTCGAGGTCGTCGAGTTCGTAGGCGCGCCGATCGACCCGGTAGCGGGTCTGGCCCGCATAGGGGCCGCCCGCCACGATCTCGTTGTCGATCGGCACGCCGATGTCGCGGAGCGCCGCCTTGTCGCGTTCGAAGGCGGCGCGTCGTGCCTTGTCGTCGTCGGGGTACTGGCCGTCGAGTTCCGATGCGATCTGCACCAGGCTCAACGGCTCGTTGGTCTCGAGCAGCAGCGCAAGCAGGTTCGTGAGGCGCTCGATGCGGTCGACCATCAACCGCCGACGTTACCGATCGGCGGTGATCAGAGCTGCAGCGACTTGGTCTGCAGGAACTCGTCGATGCCGTAGGGCCCGTTCTCGCGGCCGTAGCCGGACTGCTTGTAGCCGCCGAACGGTGCGGCGATGTTGAACGAGCCGCCATTGACGTCGACCGCGCCGGTACGCATGCGGCGTGCGACGGCGATCGCCCGATCCTTGTCGGCCGACCACACACCACCGGAGAGCCCGTAGAGGCTGTCGTTCGCGATGCGCACGGCGTCGTCTTCGTCCTCGTAGCCGATGATCGACAGCACCGG
>DATKXG010000099.1:0-5015 GCA_035529175.1 Ilumatobacteraceae bacterium | reverse complement strand
GGGCCGACCCGAATACGTCGTCGTGATCGACGCCGACGCCCCAGGACACTCCGGCCCCGTCGCCGAATTCTCGATCCCCGTCGAAATCCCCGCCCGCGTCCTCGCCACCCTCGCCGGCAACGCCGACATCCACACCGTCGTCGTGCGCAACGGCATCGTGCTCTACGCACCCGGCGAACTCAACCTCGGACGCACCACCCGCCTCGCCAACCGGGCCCAACGCCGAGCCCTACGCAGCCTCTACCGACACTGCGCCATCCCCGGCTGCAGCGTCGCGTACGACCGCTGCAAACTCCACCACATCATCTGGTGGCGCAACCAAGGCCGCACCGACCTCGACAACCTGCTCCCCATCTGCAGCATCCATCACACCAAGATCCACCACGATGGATGGACCATCGAACTCGGACCCAACCGCGAACTCACCCTCACCCTCCCCGACGGAACCCTCCACACCACCGCACCACCCGGCCGACAACCCGCCGCCTGACCCACACCGGGCCAGGCACCGAGCGACCAGACGAGAGCGGTGCGCAGGAGGAACGCACGCGTCCATGAACGTCGATGCACTCCTCGACGTGTCAGTTGCGGCGCCAGGGTCGCCAGCCGCCCGAGGTGCGTTCGGCCGACCGTTCCCGGCCGCCAGGGACTGCGGCGTGCTCGGTGTAGACCTCACCATCGGTGGGCCCGGGATACGGAGCGTCGTCGGCCGATCGACCGGGCCAGACCACCATCTGCGGGAAGGCGATGGTGATGCCCGCCTCGGCGAACGCCTGGTGGATTGCCAACAGCACGTCGTTGGTCGCCACCAGCTCGGAGGGCACATCGCTGGCGTGCCAGTAGTAGACGTCCAGATCGATGCTGGAGGTTGCGAACTCGCGCAGGACCACGAGCGGCGGTGGATCGTCACAGATCCTCGCCACACGATCGAGCGCCCCGGCGATCACCCCGGCGGCACGTTCGAGGTCGGTGTCGTAGGCAACGCCGACCCTGAGGCAGCTCCGACGTACCGGCTCGGTCGTCAACGTGACGATCGGGTCCTTGAGCACCTTGGAGTTGGCCACCCGGATCCACGTCCCGTCGAGACCGCGCATGACCACCGTTCGCGAATCGATGTCCTTCACCACACCGACGTGGTCACCGAGCTCGACCGTGTCACCAATGGTGAACGGACGGCGTGACTGCAGGATCAGCGCACCGAAGAAGTTCTCCACGACGCCCTGGAGTGCCAACGCGAGCACGAGGCCGACGAGGCCGAGCGCTCCGAGCAACGGCCCGATCCGAACGCCGAGCGAGCCGAGCGCATAGACGAACCCGACGACCACGATGACGTAGCCGAGGGTCCTGGCGATCAGCAACGAGGCGAAGCCGTGGCCGATCGTCCGCTCGCCGATCCTCCGAGCGACACGGTTGGCGACGATCGCGAGGAGGATCGAGGCCAACACGACGGCGCCCGCCTGGATCCAGTCGGTACTGCTGAGCGAATCGTCGACGAGATCCTCGAGATCGACCGGCACGGGTTCGAGACCTGCGCGCTGAACGACGACCACGTCGCGATCATCGCCTCTCCCCAGGTCGCCATGGACGAACCGTACCGTTTCCAGGCGTGGATCAACCATGGACCCAGCGCACATGGTCACCCCGAGTTCACAGACGACGCGTTTCGCCGTGACCCCTCGATGCGCCAGACTTCGCTCGTGTCCATTTCCCAGTCCTCCCCGCATCCACGACCCAGGGTGTGGGTGGGAAACCCGTATCCACTCGGCGCCTACTACGACGGGTCGGGGACCAACTTCTCGCTGTTCACGAGCGTTGCCGACGGCGTGGAGCTCTGCCTGCTCGGCGACGGACCCGACACCGACGAGGTGCGCGTCGAGCTGACCGAGGTCGACGGCCACTGCTGGCACGCCTACCTGCCCGACGTTCGACCGGGCCAGCGGTACGGCTTCCGGGTCCACGGCCCCTGGGAACCGGCACAGGGACTGTGGTGCAACCCGTCGAAGCTCCTCCTCGATCCGTACGCGAAGGCGATCGACGGCGAGATCGACTGGTCCGAGGCGTGCTTCGGCTACCGGTTCGACGACCCGGACCAGCCGAACACCGACGACAGCGCACCCCACGTCGCCAAAGCGGTCGTCGGCGACCGGTTCTTCGACTGGGGCAACGACCGCCCACCCGACGTCGCGCTGCACGACACGATCATCTACGAAGCCCACGTCCGAGGCTTGACCATGCAGCACCCCGACGTGCCGGCCGCCCTCCGTGGGACCTATTCCGGCCTCGCGCACCCGGCCGTCATCGACCACCTGAAGCGCCTCGGCGTCACCGCGATCGAGCTGATGCCCGTGCACCAGTTCGTGCAGGATCACCACCTCGTCGCGCGCGGGCTGCGCAACTACTGGGGCTACAACTCGATCGCGTTCCTCGCACCGCACAACGGCTACACGTCGTCCGCAGCGCTGGGCCAGGTGCAGGAGTTCAAGACGATGGTCAAGGCGCTCCATGCTGCAGGCATCGAGGTGATCCTCGACGTCGTGTACAACCACACCGCCGAGGGCAACCATCTCGGCCCGACGTTGTCGATGCGCGGGATCGACAACCTCGCCTACTACCGCACGATGGAGGACGACCCGCGCTACTACCTCGACTTCACCGGCACCGGCAACAGCATGAACATGCGCCACCCGCACGTGCTGCAGCTCATCATGGACAGCCTTCGCTACTGGGTGACCGAGATGCACGTCGACGGATTCCGGTTCGACCTCGCGTCCACGCTCGCGCGTGAGCTCTACGAGGTCGACCGCCTGTCGGCGTTCTTCGACCTGGTCCAGCAGGATCCGATCGTGTCGCAGGTCAAGCTGATCGCCGAGCCGTGGGACATCGGCGAAGGTGGCTACCAAGTCGGCAACTTCCCGCCGCAGTGGTCAGAATGGAACGGGCGCTATCGCGACACGATCCGCGACTTCTGGCGGGGCGAACCGTCCACCCTCGCCGAGTTCGGCTACCGCTTCACGGGCAGCTCCGATCTGTACGAGGCGGACACCCGCCGTCCGACGGCGTCGATCAACTTCGTCACCGCCCACGACGGCTTCCCGTTGAACGACCTCGTGTCGTACAACGACAAGCACAACGAGGCCAACGGCGAGGACGGCAACGACGGCGAGTCGCACAATCGCTCGTGGAACCACGGGGTCGAGGGTCCCACCGACGACCCCGACGTCGTGGCCCTCCGGGGACGTCAACGCCGCAACCTGATGACCACGCTGTTGCTCTCCCAGGGTGTCCCGATGCTGCTCGGCGGCGACGAGCTCGGCCGTACCCAGGGCGGCAACAACAACGCCTACTGCCAGGACAACGAGATCTCCTGGTTCGACTGGGAGCACGTCGACACCGACTTCGCCAAGTGGTGCCGACGGGTGATGGCGTTCCGACGCGACCATCCGGTGTTCAGGCGCCGCCGCTGGTTCCAGGGACGTTCGATCCGCGGGATCGAGGATCTGGCATGGCTGCGGCCCGACGGCGAGGAGATGACCGACGACGACTGGGACGCCGGGTTCGCCCGTGCGGTCGCAGTCTTTCTGAACGGCGAGACGATTCCGACGACCGACTCCTATGGTGAACGCATCGTCGACGACAGCTTTCTCGTGATCTTCAACGCCTCCGATCAGCCGATCGAGTGGCAGATTCCCGGCCCGCAGTGGAGCCGGCGCTGGACGATCGACCTCGACACGGCCGACCCGAAACGCGGCACCGCACGCACGGTCAACAAGCGCCCGGGTGACACCCTCGATGTCGTCGACCGGTCGATGGTGGTACTCCGTTCGACTCGCGCGCCGAGCCGCCATCCGGCCCATGCCCGCCCTGCCGGCCGGCGGGTCGGAACACTCCCCGACGCCGACACCGTCACCACGGACAACCGCGACTTCACCAACGACCACGAGGACCTGACGACGTGATCACCCTTCCGCCCGCCCGCCCGAGCAGAGTCGTCGTCGAACCCGTCCGACCGGTCGTCGACCACGGGACCTTCGCGGCCAAGGCGACGCTCGGCGAACCCATGCACGTACTCGCCGACGTCTTCGCCGACGGCCACGACGTCGTCGATGCCGTCGTCACCTGGCGTCACGTCGACGCTGCCGGTGCAGCGACGCCGTGGCAGGAGTCTCCGATGGTGCCGCTCGGCAATGACCGCTTCGAGGCGTGGATCGTACCCGACCGGCTCGGCCGACTCGAGTACGACGTCGTCGGCTGGATCGACCATCTCGAGTCGTGGCGGCGCGGCGTCGTCAAGAAGGTCGACGCGGACCTCGACGTGAGCGTCGAGATCCTGACCGGAGCGGCGCTGCTCGCCGACGTCCTCGACCGGGCCGTCTCACTCGGCGACGATCACTCGCTCGCCGATCACCGCCTCGTGAAGGCACTCCGCGAGCACCTGCTCGCCGGCGACCACTCGACGCTCGACGACGATCACTGGACCGAGGTCTTCGCCCGGACCTCGCCGCGCGAGCCGACCGGCCGGCTCGACGCGACGCTTCCCGTCGACGTCGACCCCCTACGAGGCGCGGTCGGCGCCTGGTACGAGTTCTTTCCCCGCTCGAGCGTCGACGGACCGCCGCCGCGCACGCTGCGCGACTCGATCGACCGTCTCGATCACATCGCGGAGATGGGGTTCGACGTGATCTACCTGCCACCGATCCACCCGATCGGGCTCTCGCACCGCAAGGGACGCAACGGGACGACCTCGCCGGTGGCCGACGACGTCGGCAGCCCGTGGGCGATCGGCTCGGCCGAGGGAGGCCACACCGCCGTCAATCCGGATCTCGGCACCGTCGACGACGTCACCGCCTTCGCGACTGCATGTCGCGACCGCGACCTGGAACTCGCACTCGACATCGCCTTCCAGTGCTCGCCGGACCACCCCTGGGTGACCGAGCATCCGGAGTGGTTCGCCAAGCGGGCCGACGGCAGCATCCAGTACGCCGAGAATCCTCCCAAGAAGTACCAGGACATCTATC
>DATKXG010000098.1:0-10160 GCA_035529175.1 Ilumatobacteraceae bacterium | reverse complement strand
TGGTCGCCGAACGTGCTACGCGGGTGCTCGGGGTCGACATCTCCCACCCGCTGGTGGAGATCGCCAACCGCCGTGCGCTCGACGCAGGTGTGGGCACTGCCGACTTCGTCGTCGCCGACGCGCAGACTCATGACTTCGTCGACGGCGAGTTCACGCTCGTCGTGAGCCAGTTCGGGTTGATGTTCTTCGACGATCCCGAGATGGCATTCGCGAACCTCCGTCGCGCGCTGGCGCCGGGCGGCCGGCTGTCGCTGGTGTGCTGGCAGGGGCTCGAAGCCAACGAGTGGCTCACGGTCGTGAGCCGCGCCGTCGAGCGGCACTGCGACCTTCCGGAATTCGGCGGGCGCGCCGGTGGGCCGGGCATGTTCGCCCTGAAGCATCCGGACGAGACGATCGCGCTGCTGGAGTCCGCCGGCTTCGCTCAGGTGGGGGTCGAGCCCGTTGCCACGACGGTGCTCCTCGCTGGGGGTGGCACGGTCGACGAGTCGCTCGAGTTCCTGCTCGGGATGGGGATGGTTCGTGGTCTGCTCGGACGCCTCGCCGACGACGAACGCGAGCAGGCAGTCCAGGAGGTCCGATCGGTGCTCGCCGAGCGATACGAGCCCGACGTGGGCGTGAACCTCGGTGCTGCCGGTTGGCTCGTGTCCGCCCGGAACTGATGCGAGACGAGGTTCTGGTCCGGTGAGCGGTCGCGGGGTCGTCGAGTGCCTGCTCGCGACGGTGCTGTTCGGCGTGACCGCGCCGCTCACGTCCGAACTGGCCGATTCGTTGCCGGCGTTCACGCTGGCCGGTCTGCTCTACGTCGGCGCTGCGATGGCGGTGACCCCGTCGGTCCTTCGGAGGCCGCCGAGTCGGCAGGCGCTCGCCGCCGAGTGGCGGCCGGCGTCGGTCGCCGTCGTCGCGGGCGGAGCAATCGGGCCACTGTTGCTCGTCGCCGGGCTCGCCCGGACCGAGGCCGCCACCGCGTCGATCCTGCTGAACACGGAACTCGTCGCCACGGTGGTGCTCGCGGCGCTGTTCTTCGGTGAGCGCATCGGGCGCCGGCTGTTGGCGAGTGTCGTCTTGATCACCGTGGCCGGCGTCTTGCTCACCTGGGGACCCGGCGCAGCGGTCGACGTGGGTGCGGTGCTGATCATCGCTGCCTGCGCCGCGTGGGGTCTCGACAACTGCGTCACCGCGCACATCGAGGAACTCACCCCCGAGCATGTCGTGGCGCTGAAGGGCGTCGTCGCCGGCGGAGTCAATCTCGTCATCGGTCTGTCGATCGGCGGATGGGGCCCGTCCACCGACGCTGCCCAGGTGCTGGCAGCGCTGGTCATCGGCGCTGCGGGCTACGGACTGTCGATCACGCTGTGGGTGCGAGGTGCCCGCCAACTCGGTGCCGCACGTGGGCAGCTCATCTTCTCCACGGCGCCGTTCATCGGTGCGGTCCTGGCCTGGACCGTGCTCGGCGACCCCGTCGGCGCATTTCAGGTCGTTGCCGTGCTGCTCGCTGCGGCAGGCATCGTCCTGTCGGTGCAGCCGGTTCACCTGCACGAACATCGTCACGGCCTGCTCGTGCACTCGCACCCGCACGTGTCGGGTCTGCACCACCGCGGTGCGCCGCGCTGACGGGTCTCGTCGGTCAGCTGCCGAGGATGGCGAAGGTGCCTGCGGCAGTGGCGATCAGCCGTTCGTCGTCGCCGGCTATCCGCGCGTCGAGGTGGACCACGTTGCGGCCGCGCTTGAGGACGGTCGCGGTCGCCGTGAGCCGGCCCCCCACCGCCGGTCGGATGAAGCGCAGCGACACCTCGATGCTCGCGCAGTAGCGGCCAGGGTCGTCGACCACACTCATCGTCGACTTGCCCATCGCCGTGTCGACCAATGCGAACAGAACGGCGCCGTGCACCACGCCGTTCGGATTCAGGTGGTCGGCGCCGACGTCGACGGTCGCGATCCCGACACCCGGCTCGTCGCCGGTCAGTTCCATCCCGAGGTATCGCTTCAGCGGGAAGTCGCCGTATCCCGGCTCCGACACCGGATCAGGGCCGGGAGAGTCCGTGATGTCCGTGCCGTCGACCATGGGGGCCGAGGGTACGCCCCGGTCGGAGTGGAGTGCTGATTGGGCGATCGGACGCCGATGCGAACCACCGATCGGTGGGAAGATCATTCCGTGGATGCAGTCGTCGGCGGGACCCGGTCGGCGCGTCGCGGTGCCATCGACGTCGCTCGTGTCGGAGCGCTGGGACTGGTCGTGCTGGGGCATCTGACGTTGGCGATCATCGACCGTGGACCTGACGGGGAGCTTCGGGGAGCCAACGTGCTCGCGCTGTACCCCGGTCTCGCGTGGTTGGCGATGCTCGCCCCGATGCCGGTCTTCTTTGCTGCTGCCGGATGGGCGAACTCGACGTCGACGCCTCGGTCATGTGCACCCCGACTGACCGTGCTCGTCGGGCTCGGCGCGGTGGTCGTGGGCGTGTGGTCGGCGGCGAGCGTCGGAGAGAGGCTGGTGCGAGGCGACGGAGGCGTCGTCGCCGACGGCGCGAGGCTGGCGACGCAGCCGCTCTGGTTCCTCGCTGTCTACGTCCCGTTCGCGGCCCTGGGTTCGGGCATCTCCCGCGTGGCATCGCGGCCCGTGGTGGCCGTCGGGGCGTGCTTCGCAGTGCTGATCTGCCTCGACGCCGCCCGGTTCTGGTTCGGAGCACCGGAGGCGCTCGGCTGGCCCGGCTTCTACCTCGCGTGGGGAGTGCCGTGGTTGGTCGGCGCCTGGTGGCGGCTGCGCTGGCAGACCGGTTCGATCGACGAGCGGCGCAGTGGCGCACTGCTCGCGGTGACCGGGTCGGCGGTGGCCGGAGGGCTCGTGCTCTTCTTCGGTTACGACCCCGCATTGATCGACGCTGTGGAGGGGCAACGGTCGAACACCACACCACCCGGGCTGTTCACGGCGGTCGCTGCCGTCGTACAGGTCGGTCTGCTGATGATGATCGCCATCGTTCTCGATCACGTCGCAGCTCGGTGGCGAACGATCTTCGACCGGGCGGGCGAGATGGCGGTGGCCGTCTACGCGTGGCACCTCACCGCGCTCGCGCTCTGCGCGGCCCTGATCGCGGGCGGCGTCTGGGCGCCGGGTCGCTTCTCGGCCGGTTGGTGGATGAGTCGTCCGCTGTGGTTCGTAGCGGTGCTCGGGCTCACCGTCCTCCTGGCCGCGGCGACCCACCGTGGCCGTCGTCGACAGCGCCGTTCGAACTGTCCGGCCGAATCCTCGATGGTGAGGATCGGGTTGGGTCTGGCGAGTGCCACCCTGGGTGCTGGCATCGTCGGGCTCGTCGGGCCGCGCTCACTCGCGTCGGCGACGTTCGCAACGGCGGCTTTCGTGGCGGGCTGGTGGTTGCTCCGACCGGTTGCGGGGACGTCGACTGCGGCCGAAGCGGCACCGGCGTCAACGCGCGAGTGATGCCTCCGCTTCGGCCACTCGGGCGATGGTCCGTGCCAGTGCGTCCGGGGTGACGCTGATCGAGTCGATGCCCTGATCGACGAGAAACGCAGCGAACTCCGGATGGTCCGACGGTCCCTGGCCGCAGATCCCGATCTTGCGGCCGCTCTCGTGCGCCGCAGCGATCACCATCGAGCAGGCGCGTTCGACGGCGGCCTCCTGCTCGTCGAACAGCACGGCGACCGACTCGGAGTCACGGTCGACGCCGAGGACCAGTTGGGTCAGGTCGTTCGAGCCGATCGAGAACCCGTCGAAGATCTCGGCGAAGGCCTCGGCCTCGAGCACGTTGGACGGGATCTCGGCCATCACGTAGATCTCCAACCCGTCGACACCCTGGATCAACCCTCCTTCGCGCAGCACCGCGACGACCTGTCGACCCTCCGCGGGGGTACGGCAGAAGGGGATCATCACCTTGAGATTGGTCAAGCCGAAGTCTTCCCGAACTCGGCGCACCGCGCAGATCTCGAGCTCGAAGCCGTCGCGGTAGTCGGGATGGTAGTAGCGGCTCGCACCGCGCCATCCGAGCATCGGATTGGGTTCGGCGGGTTCGAAATCGCGCCCTCCGACGAGGCTCGCGTACTCGTTGGTCTTGAAGTCGCTGAATCGCAGGATGACCGGCCGCGGCCAGAATGCGGCCGCCAGCGTGCCGACACCGAGCGCCACCTTGTCGACGAGGTACTCGGTGGGGTCGTCGTAGCCGGTGACGATCGCATCGACCTCCCGCTGGGTCGCCGCGTCGAGGTGGTCGTAGCGCGTCAGGGCAAGCGGATGGACGCGGACGTGGCTGGCGAAGATGAACTCCATGCGGGCAAGTCCGATGCCGGCCGTCGGCAGCAGCGCGTGCTGATACGCGAACGACGGGTCGCCGAGGTTGACCATGATGTCGGTCCTCGTGTCGGGGAGGGTCGTCAGGTCGAACTCCTCGACGTCCCATGCCAGCTCGCCGTCGTACACGACGCCGACGTCGCCCTCGGCGCAACAGACGGTGACCGTGGTGCCATCGCTGAGCTTGCGGGCGTCGGCGCCCGCCCCGACGATCGCCGGGATGCCGAGCTCGCGAGCGACGATCGCTGCATGCGAGGTGCGGCCACCTCGTTCCGTCACCACGGCTGCGGCTCGCTTGAGAATCGGCTCCCAGTCGGGATCGGTGATCTCGGTCAGCAGGATCTCGCCCTGTTGCAGCTTGTTCATCTCCTTCGTGTCGTCGATACGTCGCAGCCGACCGCTGGCGATGCGGTCGCCGACGGCGAGGCCGCGCAGGAGCACCTGACTGCGCTCGGTGAGCCGGTGGATGCTCGATGTCGAACCGCCCATCTTCTGGCTGTGGACCGTTTCGGGTCGCGCCTGCACGATGAACAGTTCACCGGTGCGTCCGTCCTTGGCCCACTCGAGATCCATCGGTGTCGGCTGACCGCGCAACTCGGAGTAGTAGTCCTCCACGACGAGCGCCCAGCGCGCCAGGTCGAGCACCTCGTCATCGGACACGCAGAACCGGGAGCGTTCGGCGACCGAGGTGTTGTCGTTGCGGATCCGGTTCGACTGGGCGTCGTAGCGCATCGTCAGTTCCTTCTCGCCGAGCCGGCGGCCGACGAGCGGCCGGAATCCGTTGCGGAGGCGGTCCTTGTGGACGAAGAACGCGTCGGGGATCACCCGGCCCTGCACGATGTTCTCGCCGAGCCCCCACGCAGCGGTCACGTAGACGACGCCGTCGAACCCGGAGTCGGTGTCGAGCGTGAAGATGACGCCGCTGCTGGCGAGGTCCGCGCGAACCATGCGCTGCACACCGACCGAGAGGGCGACGTCGAGCTGGTCGACGCCCATGTCCTGGCGATAGTTGATCGCCCGCGACGTGAACAGGCTGGCGAAACACCGCCTGATCGCGTCGAGCACGTCCGCGTCGCCGTGGATCATGAGGAACGTCTCCTGCTGCCCGGCGAAGGACGCCTCGGGGAGATCCTCCGCGGTGGCGCTCGAACGGACAGCGACGTCGACGGCGTCGACCCCGGCGTCGGCCGACAATGCCCGGTAGGCCTCGGTGACCTCGGCGACGAACTGGTCGGGCAGCTCCCCGGCGAGGATCAGCGAGCGGATTGCCTTGGATCGTGTGGCGAGGTCGTCGACGTCGGCGCGATCCCAGCCCGAGAGGAGCTCGGCGATGCGTTCGTCGAGGTGGTTGTGACACAGGAATGTCCGGTAGGCGTCCGCAGTCGTGGCAAAGCCGTTCGGAACTCGAACTCCCTGGCCCGCGAGGCGTTGGTACATCTCGCCGAGCGAGGCGTTCTTGCCGCCGACACGTCCCACGTCATCGATCCCGATCGAGTCGAACCAGGCGATGCTCGACTGGTGCGGATCGGCGGTCCGCGTCGCGTCGATGTCCATGATGGTCTCCCTTCAGACGATTCCATTGTTCTCCTCCCGCTCGGAAATTGCCTGGGACGGAGGTCACGAATCGTCGCGATTTCGACGGCGGCAACGTCACCGATCCGATTTCTCCGGCGGTGACGCCGTCGGTGTGACTGCATTGAGCCGGGGGTGAGGTCGTGTGCTTCTCGGCGAAAGCGGATCTGGTCGGCGGCGTCGTGCTCGCAGCGATCGGTGTCGACACGCTCCGCCACGTCGGCCAGCGGCGCGAATACCTGCCCCTCGCGGCGCTGCCGCTGATGTTCGCCGGTCATCAGCTGGCGGAGGCGTTCGTCTGGCGGGGCCTACAGGGCCATCTGAGCGACACGGTCGCGAATACCGCGACGTGGCCGTACCCGATACGGCACCGGCATCGATGCGGCCGTGCCGATCGTCGGCGCCTACGTCATGGCCACCTGTGGCTCGTTGCTGCTCTCGACCAATCGCATCCTGGTCCGCTTCGGTCTGGTCAATCTCGTCGCCGTCGTCATCGCGATCTTCATCGTCGAGGGGTTCGCGTCGCTCTGGTGTGCCTGGGCGGCACTGGCGAGCGGGGCCGTTGCGCTGCACCCGCGCCGATCGGGCAGTACCGCGGAGGCTCTGGTCAGCCCAGCCGTCTGAGGTCAGCGTTGCGCACGTAGGTCGACGTCAGCTCGGCGTCTGGATGTCGGCGACGACCGCGGCGTGGTCGCTCGGCCACACGGGCACGCCGTCGACCATGACCGGACCCGTGCCGACGAGGCGGGCCGTGACGGGATTGCCGACGGGCTTGGGGCGCGGCCAGGACACCAGCAGGTAGTCGAGACGCCGATTCGGCCATGCGCTGTCGGAGGAGTAGGGATTCTCACCACGCCAGGTCCAACCCGGGCCGTCGCCCGACTGCTCCCACGTGTCGGAGAACACGATGCCGGGGTAGCCGGATTCGCGTCCGGTGAGCAGCCGTACCTCGGCGCTGTCGGGGACGGCGTTGAGGTCGGCGCCGAGGATCAACGGGAGGTCGGTGGTCGGGTCGCCCCGAAGGTCCGACGCGAGCTCGAGCAGCCGCAGGCACTGTTGCCGCCGTGCGGCGGACGCGTCGAAGCGGTGATCGAGATGCGTCGACGCGACCGGCCACGCTCCCCACGGGGTCGCCACCCCAGCGGCGACGAACCGGCGATGCCCCGGCGATCCGTCCTCACGCGGGAGGGCGTCGTCGGCGAGCTGACGTGCCGGCCATCGTGAGAGCACCGCATTCGTGAAGCCGACGTCGGAGCGCCCGATGGTCGTGCTGCTGACGGCGTGGTACCCCAATTCGTCGCCGATGATCTCCGCCATCCCCGCACCAGCGGCGTCGGCCCACACCTCCTGCAGGCACAGCACGTCGGGGACCGTCTCTCGGATCGTCTCGACGATCGCGTGTCGACGCTGCTCCCACGGACCGAAGCGCCACCACAGGTTCCACGTCATCACACGCATGGTCATGACGACATCTTGGCGGGTGCGGCCGGGCCGATTCAGCCGTAGATGGGTTCGTGGATCACGGCGTTGACGGTGGGATCGAGCCGTTCGACTCGCGTGATCGCGTCATCGACCAGTTCGCCGGGCGATGCCTGTCCCGAGCGTACGAGAGTGGCCAGTTCGGTGGCGTCGGGGAACGGCTCGGCCACGTTGCCTCAGTCGGTGTGGACGATCAGGACGGAGCGGTTGGCGTGATGGGCGCATCGGCTCGAAACGCTGCCGAGCAGGAAGCGTCGGGCGCCGTGCATGCCCCGGCTCCCGACCACCAGCAGGTCAGCGTCGATGTCGTCGCACAGGCCAAGCAGCGCGTCGGCCGGATCGCCCGACAGCTGATGGGTGATCGCCTCGGCGCCGACGGCGGCCGCAGCTTCGGCGGCGGACTCGAGCGCTGCGTTGGTGGCCTGCTTCGTCGCATCGCTCCACTCGGCCGATGCGAGCAGCATGTCGGGTGCGACGACCACCGGGATCGACGGCGTCACCATCGCGATGTGGAGATTGGCGCCCGTCGCCGCCGCGAGCGACGCCGCATGAGTAACGGCTTTCAGGGCCGTCGGTGAACCGTCGGTCCCCACCACGATCTTGTCGTACATCTTGCCCCCGGTCTACGTCGTCGATTGTGACTGCACCGTAGCAACCGCCCTCACGGCGACTCGGGTCCGGTCAGCGAGGTTCGCGTGGTAGGCCGAGCACCCGCTCGCCGAGGATGTTGCGCATGATGTTCGACGTGCCGCCCATGATCGTGTAGCCCGGTGCGTAGACGAGGCCGTGGGTGACCTCGTCCCACAGCATGGCGTCGGCACCGAAGGTGGCCGCGACGAACTCGGCGACGCGGACCTCATGTTCGGTGCAGAAGCACTTGGTCGCCGCCGAGAAGCCGGCGGGTGCCTGGCGCAGGACCTCCCGGGTGACCAGGATGCGACCGATGCGATACCCGGTTTCGATCGCGGCGATCTCCTGACGGACACGGGGATCGGAGCGATCGGCGCGATCGAGGGCGAGCAGGTACAACGCGTGGTTCGACACGAGCCGGTCGATGCCGCCGCGCTCGTGTTCCAGTTGCGCCATCGTCTGTTTGAACGCGTTGCCCTCGACCCCGACCAGGTTGGCGACCGGTACCCGCACGTCGCTGAACCACACCTCACAGAAGTGCCGGTTCGTGGTCATGTCGGTGATCGGGCGCACCTCGATGCCCGGCGTGTCCATCGGGACGATCACTTCGCTGATGCCCTTGTGCGGTGGGCCGTCTGCGTCGGTTCGACAGATCAGATAGCAGTAGTCCGCGAGTTCGCCGAAGCTCGTCCAGATCTTCTGGCCGTTGATCACGAAATCGTCGCCGTCGCGCACAGCGCTGGTCGTGAGCGACGCCAGATCGGAGCCGGAGTCGGGCTCGGACATGCCGATGCACCAGGTGGTCTCGCCGGACAGGATCCCGGGCAGGAACTCCGCCTGCTGGTCGGCGGTGCCGTAGTGGATCAGGGTCGGGCCCATCTGGCGGTCGGCGAACCACATCGCAGCGATCGGAGCGCCTGCGGCGATCAGCTCCTCGCCCACGATGAGACGGTTGATCGCCGGCTGACCGCCGCCACCGAACTCGACGGGCCACGTCATGCCGATCCAGCCGTGGGCGGCCATCTCCCTCGCGAAGTCCTTCGAGAATCCGTTGATCCACGAGTCGTTGTGACGGCCGTACCGCTCGACAGCGGCGGCGGCGACCTTGCGGGCGTGTGCGCGCAGCGCAATCTGTTCGGGGGTCCAGTCGAAGTCCATCGCCGTCGACTTTAGGGCCTGTCTCGCCGTTCGGTCAGGTGGAGCAACGTCGAGTGCTTCGTCGGTCCTCCCGGGGACGGGGCCGGGGAGGACCGGTCGCTGTGCGGCGGTCGGGCGGCGTTGCTACAGTGTAGACAAGTTGTAGACAAGTCGACCCCAGCGAGCAGGTAGCACCATGACCGAGAACCCATCAACCATCATCTACACGTTCACGGACGAGGCGCCGGCGCTCGCCACGTATTCGTTGCTGCCGATCATCCAGTCGTTCGCCGGCGTCGCCGGTGTCCAGGTGGAGACCCGTGACATCTCGCTGGCGGGGCGCATCACCGCCACGTTCCCCGAACGACTCACGGACGAGCAGCGCATCGGTGACGCGCTGGCCGAACTCGGCGAACTTGCGCTGACACCGGAGGCGAACATCATCAAGCTGCCCAACATCTCGGCCTCCGTGCCGCAGATGAAGGCGGCGATCGCCGAGCTACAGGCGAAGGGTTACGACGTTCCGAGCTATCCCGACGAGCCCTCGACGCCCGAGGAGGTCGAGGTGCGCGCCCGCTACGGCGCGGTGATGGGCTCGGCGGTGAACCCGGTCCTGCGCCAGGGGAACTCCGACCGGCGCGCTCCCAAGGCGGTCAAGGACTACGCGAAGGCTCACCCGCACTCGATGGGCGCCTGGTCGCCCGACTCGAAGACGCACGTTGCCACGATGGGTGACCACGACTTCTTCTCGAACGAGCAGTCGCTCACCGTCGCCACCGACGGCGCGGTGCGGATCGAACACGTGGCTACCGATGGGTCCACGACCGTCCTCAAGGAATCGGTACCGGTGCTGGCCGGCGAGGTGATCGACTCCACGGCGATGGACGTCGCCGCGCTGCGTTCGTTCCTCGCCGAGCAGATGCGCGGTGCGAAGGAACAAGGCGTGCTGTTCTCGATCCACCTCAAGGCCACGATGATGAAGGTCTCCGACCCGATCATCTTCGGCCACGCCGTCGAGGTCTTCTTCGCCGACGTCTTCGCCAAG
>DATKXG010000097.1:0-14762 GCA_035529175.1 Ilumatobacteraceae bacterium | reverse complement strand
GTGTCGGAGGGGGGACTTGAACCCCCACGCCCATTAGTAGGGCACTAGCACCTCAAGCTAGCGCGTCTGCCATTCCGCCACTCCGACGTGGTTGTGGGTCAGTGACTGTATCCGACCTCCGACGCGACTCCACGCGATCTGTGGAGCCAGTCGAGAGAGTCAGTCGAACAGGAACGGGAGCGCCAGCACGGTGAAGATCCAGATCAACGCGAACACGAACGTGATCCGGTTGAGGTTCCTCTCCGCAGCAGACGACCCGAGCGCAGCACCACCGCCACCGCCGAACATGTCCGACAGGCCGCCACCGCGACCGCTGTGCATCAAGATGCCGGCGATCAGGGCGCCCATCGCGACGATGTTGACCACGAGGGTGATGTAGAGCATGACTTCACGCACGGTCGACAAGCCTACCGGCCGACATCACGGGACAGCGCCGCGATGGGCTCACTCCCAATGCCCTCACTCCGGGTGGTGACATGCGACCAGGTGCCCGCCACCGTGGTCTTCGAGCGGGGGGTCGACCTCGGAACAGATCTCGGTCGCCTTCCAGCACCGCGTGCGGAACCGGCAACCTGACGGCGGATCGACCGGGCTCGGAACGTCACCTTCGAGCATGATGCGCGAACGGCTTCGTTCGCGCTTCGGATCGGCAACGGGCACCGCTGAGATGAGCGCCTTGGTGTAGGGGTGCTTGGCGTTGTCGTAGATGTCGGTCCGGCCGCCCTGCTCGACGATGTGTCCGAGGTACATGACCGCGACACGATTCGAGATGTGCCGTACCACCGATAGGTCGTGTGCGATGAACACGTAGCCAACGCCCAGCTCGTCCTGGAGTTGCTGCAGCAGGTTGATCACACCGGCCTGGATCGACACGTCGAGAGCCGACACCGGCTCGTCGAGCACGATCACCTTCGGGTCGAGCACGAGAGCCCGGGCGATACCCACGCGCTGTCGCTGGCCTCCGGAGAACTCGTGCGGGTAACGATTCGCATGCTCGGGCGACAGTCCGACCACCGACAGAAGTTCGCGGACGCGAACCATGCTGTCCTTCGAATTCATCTTGCGGTGCACCTTGAGCGGCTCGCTCAAGGTCTCGCCGACGGTTCGACGGGGATTGAGCGATGCGTAGGGATCCTGGAAGACGATCTGCATTCGCTGGCGGAGTTCGACCATTTCGGATTTGCTGAGCGAATCGAGGGCGACCCCTTCGAATTCGACCGTGCCCGATGTTGGGGTGAGCAGGTGCAGCAGCAGCCGTCCGGTCGTGGATTTGCCACAGCCGGACTCACCGACCAGACCAAGTGTCTCGGCTTCACCGAGGCTGATGTTCACACCGTCGACTGCGGAGACCTTGGCAACCGTCCGAGCGAAGACGCCACCTCGAATGGGGAACTCTTTGACGAGATCACGTGCCTCGAGCACTGGGCCGGTCACAGCGCCACGCTCACTTCCGACGCAAAGTGACACGCCGACACATGAGCCGTCGTGCCGATCTGGACGAGCTCGGGTATGTCCGTCGTACACGGGCCCGGATTGCGGGCCATCGAACAGCGCGGATGGAACGGGCATCCGGACGGCCGATCGATCAGCGACGGCGGCGAGCCCTCAATCGGCACCAGGGGTTGCCCGAACGGCCCTTCCAGATCCGGGATGCTCCTGAGCAGACCGAGTGTGTACGGATGCGACGTCTCGTAGAACACCTCGTCGACCGTGCCGAGCTCGGCCTGACGGCCGGCGTACATCACCATCACGTTGTCCGACAAGCCGGCGACAACACCCAGGTCGTGCGTGATCAACATGATGGCGGAGTCGATGTTGTCCTTGATGTCGAGCAGGACTTCGAGCACCTGAGCCTGCACCGTGACATCGAGCGCCGTCGTTGGCTCGTCGGCGATCAGCAGGTCGGGGTCGCACGTGATCGCCATCGCGATCATGGCCCGTTGCCGCATCCCGCCAGAGAACTCGTGCGGGTACATCGACGCACGCTTGCGTGCCTCGGGAATACCCACGAGGTCGAGCATGTCGATCGCTCGCGTCATCGCGTGCTTCTTGCTCATGTTCTGATGGATCCGGGCCATCTCGGCGACCTGCCGGCCGACCGTGTGCACGGGGTTCAAGGCGGTCAAGGGATCCTGGAAGATCATTGCGATCTCGGCGCCGCGGATCTGGCGCATCTCGGCGTCGCTCACTTTCAACAAGTCACGCCCTCGCCAGAGGATCTCACCGTTGTCGACCTTCACCGTCGGCAACAGACCGAGGATCGTCATCGCCGTCACCGACTTGCCCGATCCGGACTCGCCAACGATCGAGAAGACTTCACCGCGCCGGATGTCGAACGACACGTTGTCGACGGCGCGAACGCGACCCTCGCCCGTGTCGAATCCGGCGACCAGGTTCTTGACGGACAGGAGGACTTCGGAACCTGCTCGGGGGCTCATCGTGTCTTCAACTTCGGGTCGAGCGCGTCGCGCAGGCCGTCACCGACGAGCACGAACGCGAGGACCGTGAGCGAGATCGCAAGACCGGGGAACAGCACGAGGTGTGGGGCGTTCGCCAGGTCACCCTTGCCTTGCGACACCATCAGGCCCCACGCCGGGGTCGGATCCTGGGGCCCCACCTGCAGGAACGAGAGCGCCGCCTCGGCGAGGATCGCCGAACCGATGGCGATCGTGCCGTAGACGATGATCGGCTGCAGGGAGTTGGGCAGCATGTGGCGGAACATGATGCGTCTCCCCCTGAATCCGAGCGCATGGGCGGCCTCGACGTATTCCATGTTGTTCAACTGCATGAAGCTCGCACGCACGATTCGACAGACACCGAGCCATCCCGTCAATCCGAGCACGACGATGACCGAGTTCTCGCTTCGGCCAAACACCGTCGCAATGGCAATGGCCAACACGATGTACGGAACCGAGAGGAAGATGTCGGTGATCCGCATCACGAGGGCGCCAGGCCAGCGACCGACGAAGCCGGCGAACGCCCCGAGGAATACGCCGATGACCATGGCGATCAACGTGGACACGATGCCGATCCGCAGGGAGACACGGCTGCCGTAGACCACGCGGCTGAACACGTCACGGCCGATGAGGTCGGTTCCGAACCAGTGATCGGACGACGGCCCTGAGCGGAACTGAGACGAATCACGCTCGGTGATGCTGTACGGCGCGATCACGTCGGCGAAGATCGCCACGAGGACCAGGAGGAAGACGAACACCAAGCCGGCAACGGCCAGCTTGTTGTCCCGAAAGCGCCGCCAGACATCGGACCACAACCCGACGGGCTGTGACGTGTGGGGAAGCTCTGCGGGCAGCGCGCCGGTCGGTGAGATCTCGATGCCGTCGACATGCGGTGGATTCGTCATCACTGCCCACCTTCGCCGAGCCGGACCCGCGGGTCGAACCAGGCATATGAGACGTCGACGATCAGGTTGATCAACGAGTAGACGACAACAACAGCGAGCGTGAGTCCAAGCACGACGGGGAGGTCACGGTTCGTCACCGCATCCGCGATCGTCGAGCCGAGTCCGGGCCACGAGAAGACCGTCTCGGTCAACACCGCTGCTCCGATGGTGGCACCGAGGTCGAGACCGAGCAGCGTCACCACGGGAAGCATCGCGTTGCGCAGCCCGTGGCCCACGACGATCTTGCGCTCGGAGAGTCCCTTGGCCTTCGCCGTTCTCATGTAGTCCGCGCCGAGCGTCTCCAGCATCGAGCCGCGCATCATGCGGGCGGCGAGCGCTGTCGACACCGATGCGAGCGTGATCGCTGGAAGGACCAGATACCGCCACTGTTCTGGGCCGACCGGAATGAAGAACAGAAACCATTCCTCCTCCGTGCGCGGGGCGGCAATGCCAGACGTGCGCAAACGCATCCACTCGGGCCAGCCCTGCTTGTTGGGGTACACCGCGAACGCGTACTGCAGGATGAAGCCGAGCACGAAGACCGGAATCGCCGACACCGCTGCCGTTCCGACGGTGGTCAGTTTGTCAGCCCACGAGTAGCGGCGGATTGCGGAGTAGATCCCGACGGACAGGCCGACCATGAGTTCGATCAGAAACGCCCACATCGCAAGTCGGATGCTGTTCGGCGCTTTGTCGGCGAGGATGCTGTTGACGCTCTGGTTGCGCTGGAACGACTGGCCGAGGTCGCCGGACAGGACATCCTTCCAGTAGTTGAAGAACTGCACCATGATCGGATCGTCGAGGCCGTACTGCTCGGTGATCTGTTGGATCTGGATCGGGTTCGGGTTGCGATCGGCGCCACCGGCGATCAACGTCGCCGGGTCGCCAGGGAGCGCGTAGAAGAGAAAGAAGAGAAAGGAGACCGCGATGAACACGGTCGGGATGATCAGCAGCAGCCGGCGGATGATGAAACTGGGCATGAATCAGAGATCGTGCAGCGATGACAGGACGAAAGGCGGGGCGTCCCACGGCATTCCGGCCGTGGGACGCCCCGTCAACGTGCTCGGATCACTCGGAGAGAGTGACCTGCTCCCACAGGATGAGGCCCTGCGGTGTCTGTGTGAAGTTTCCGACACGTTCCTGGTCGTAGGCGTAGTCGCCCCGGTACCAGTTGATCGGAATCGCCATCGTCTGCTGGTTGAGCAGGATGTCCTCGGACTGGCGGAACAGTTCACCCTGCGCCGCCTTGTCGGTGGTCGACTTGCCCTCGTCGACAAGTGCGTCGAACTCCTCGTTGACGAAGCCGAAGTTGTTGCCATCGAGCGCATCGCTGTGGAAGAGGTCGTACATGAAGTTGTCGTACGTCGGGTAGTCGGCGAACCAACCTGCGCGACAGATCACACACGCACCGTCGGCCAGCTCGGAGAAGTAGGTCTCCGACGGGAACGGCTGTGCCTCGGCCTGGATACCGATGGCGGCCAGGTTGTCGATGATGATCGCGATCACGGGCTCGTGACCGGCGTCGGCGTTGAACTGGAGGGGCAGTGGCCCATCCTGCACGCCGCCTTCGGCGACCCACTCGTCGAACAACGTCTGCGCCTGCGCTGCGTCGTACGTGCAGTACTCACAGAGGTCGGCCTCGAAGCCGGGGATACCCGACGGAACGATGCCCGTCGACGTCGTGCGGCTGCCGTTGTACACCGCGGCGTTGATCTCCTCACGGTCGATCGCTGCCGAGATGGCCTGGCGGAGCTTGAGGTTGGCGTCGCCGCCGATCCGATCATCGCGTCCGTTGATCACGAAGTGGTACGAGCCGAGGATGCTGACATCGAGGGTCGTGCCCCAGTTGTCCTGAGCATCCTGGATGCGCCCGGGCGGGATGTTGGCGTTGTCGCCTTCGCCGGCTTCGAACGCGTTGAACCCGGTGTCCGGGTCGGACTGCGTGCGGAACACGATGGCGTCGAGGCGGTCAGGCCACGTCTCACCGTTGAAGTCACCCTGCCAGTTCTCGTTCCTCACGAGGACGATCTCCTGGTCGGTGCGGGCTGACTCCAGGTCGTACGGACCGTTGCCGAACATGACGCTGTTCTCCCACTCGCTGCCGGCGTCGATCGCCGCATCGGGAACCGGGAAGAACAACTGGAATCCGGCAACCGCATCGAAGTTCGAGTACGGAGCAGAGAGGGTGACCGTCAGCGTACGTGTGGCATCGTCGGCCACGACACCGCTCAGCGTGTCTGCAGTACCGTCCAGGCGCTCGGCGCCACCTTCGATGAAGGTCAGCAGGTAGCTGTAGTCGCCAGCGAGATCCGCAGCGCGCTCCCACGACTTCTGGAACGTGGACGCATTGATCTCGGAACCGTCGCTGAACTGTGCACCTTCCTTGATGGTGAAGGTCCAGACGCTGCCGTCTTCGTTCGGCTCGACCGTGTCGGCGAGCAACGGGACGACCTTGGGGTCGGCCGGGTCGCTGAAGTCGATTTCGGTGAGACCGTCGTACAGCGCGTTGATGACCTGGTAGGCGTCGAGCGTGCTGTTGAGCGCCGGGTCGAGATGCTCCGGCGGGTCGCCGACGAACGTACCGAAGTCGATGAACTCGCCGCCCGCTCCCCCGGTGGCTTCTTCACCGCCTTCAGTGCCTTCCGGCGCAGTCGTTTCCTCGGTTTCTCCCGTGGTTTCTTCCGTCATGTCTTCCGTGGTGTCCTCGGTAGTGACCTCGTCACCACCGCTTCCGCTGTCACCGCTGTCGTCGCTGCCGCAGGCAACGAGCAACATTGCGGAGGTGGCGGCAAGTGCAAGGAACTTGCGTCCTTGTTTTGCTCTGTTCACGTGTGTCCTCCTGGATGGATTCGGATTGGAGAGTAGGCAATACGCAACGGTTGGCGCACACCAATGTTGGACCGCATACGAAGTCTTCGACCCCCTCCTTGTCAGTCGAAGCTCGCCCGACCCTAGCAGCGTGGATTACCGAGCGGTAGCAGCCTTGATTTCGACGCCGCGAATTGTTGAACGCTCTGGTCCCGAGGCTGGCCGCGCGATGACGTTCAGGTGCCGAACTGGACGATCTTGGCGAACTCGTCGGGGTCGAGACTGGCGCCACCGACGAGGGCGCCGTCGATGTCGGTCTGCGCCATCAGTTCGGTGGCGTTCGCGCCCTTGACCGACCCGCCGTACTGGATGCGCACCGCGTCCGCGGTCGCGTCATCGGTGAGCTCGCGGAGCTTGCCACGGATCGCTGCACACACCGCCTGCGCGTCGTCGGCGGTCGCGGTCTTGCCGGTGCCGATCGCCCAGATGGGCTCGTACGCGATCACCAGCGAGGCGATCTGCTCGTTGGAGCGGCCGGCGAGACCTGCTTCGATCTGGCCGAGCACTTTCGACTCCGTCTCCCCGGCCTCACGTTCGGCCAGCGTCTCGCCGCAGCACATGATCGGCGTCATGTGATGGGCCTGGATGGCGGCGACCTTCTTGTTGACCATCTCGTCGGTCTCCCCGAAGAGCTCGCGGCGCTCGGAGTGCCCGACGATCACGTAGACGACATTGAGCTTCTCGAGGAACGCCGGGGACACCTCGCCGGTGAACGCACCGGAGTCCTCCCAGTGACAGTGCTGGGCGCCGAGGTGGAAGTCGAAGTCCTCGGTCTCGATCACCGTCTGGATGCTGCGGATGTCGGTGAACGGCGGGTGGATGCTGACGTCGACGTCCTCGAGGGTCTCCTTCGGGACGAGGTAGTGCAGCTTCTGGACGGTCTGGATGGCCTCGAAGTGGTTGAGGTTCATCTTCCAGTTGCCGGAGATGAGTGGTCGACGGGTCATGTGGTTCCGTTCTGGTGGGTCACTGCGTTGCTTGTCGTAGGGCTGCGAGGCCGGGCAGGTCGCCGTTCTCGAGGAGTTCGAGACTGGCCCCACCGCCGGTGGAGACGTGATCGACCTCGTCGTCGAGCTTGAACTGCGCGAGCGCGGCAGCCGAGTCACCCCCGCCGACGACGGTGAAGGCCTTGGTGTCGGCCATCGCCTGCGCGACCGTGCGGGTGCCGGATGCGAATCGCTCGTCTTCGAACATGCCCATCGGGCCGTTCCAGAACACCATGCGGGCGTCCATGATGACGTCGGTGAACGCCGCGGCGGAGCCCGGACCGATGTCGAAGCCCTTCGCCCCGTCCGGCAGCCGCGTGCCGAACGTCGCGTACTCGCCATCGGCGGTGGTACCGGTGATGTCCTCGGGCAGGTGGATCGTCTTGCCCTTGGCGCCGGCGTCGGCGAGCAGGCGCTTGCAGGTGTCGACCTGATCGGGCTCGAACAGCGAATCGCCGATCGGCTTTCCCTGGGCGGCGAAGAACGTGAAGCACATCGCACCACCGATCACCAGCGAGTCGACGACCTCGAGCAGCGCCTCGACCACGCCGAGCTTGTCGGAGATCTTGGCGCCGCCGAGCACGGCGACGAACGGGTGCTTGGGCTTGTTGCGCAGGCCGAGGAGCACCTCGACCTCCTTCTGGAGGAGTCGCCCCATCGCCGACGGAACGAACTGCGGCGGCCCGACGATCGACGCGTGAGCTCGGTGGGATGCACCGAACGCGTCGTTGACGTAGCCGTCGATGCCGTCGACGAGCTGGGCGACGAACGCTGGGTCGTTCGACGTCTCACCCGGATCGAACCGCAGGTTCTCGAGCAGCTCGACACCCGGCGCGAGCTCCGCGAGGCGTGCACGCACCGGCTCCATCGAGTACTTGGGATCCGGCGCACCCTTGGGTCGGCCCAGATGGCTGGCGGTGACCACGGTCGCGCCGCGCTCGGTCAGCCATTCGATCGTCGGCAATGCCGCGCGGATCCGGAAGTCGTCGACGATCTGTGCCGCGCCCGAAGACTCGTCGAGTGGCACGTTGAAGTCGGTCCGGACGAGGATCCGTTTGCCGTCGAGGCCGCCGAGCGCTGTCTCCAGATCCTCCAGGACGGGGATCTCGCTCATCGGTTCAGCGCTTGACCTTCGAGCCGGTGAACAGCGTCAGGTCGACGAGGCGGTTCGAGTAGCCCCACTCGTTGTCGTACCAGCCGTTGATCTTCACGAGCTTGCCCATGCTCATCGTGAGCCCGGCGTCGAAGATGCACGAGTGCGGGTCGGTGACGATGTCGCTCGACACGATCGGATCCTCGGTGTACTTGAGGATGCCCTTCAGCGCCTTCTTGCTCGCCGCCTCGAACGCTGCGTTGATCTCCTCGACGCTGGCAGCCTTCTTCAGGTTGACGGTGAAGTCGGTGAGCGAACCGGTCGGCGTGGGCACCCGCAGGGCGGTGCCGTCGAGCTTGCCCTTCATCGCCTCCATCACGAGCGACGTCGCCCGGGCGGCGCCGGTCGAGGTGGGCACGATGTTGATCGCCGCGCCGCGTGCTCGGCGCATGTCGCTGTGCGGGCCGTCGACGAGGTTCTGGTCGCCGGTGTAGGAGTGGATCGTGGTCATCAGGCCCTGCTCGACGCCGAAGCTGTCATCGAGCACCTTGACCATCGGCACGAAGCAGTTGGTGGTGCAGCTGGCGTTCGAGATCACCTTGTGCTTGCTGATCCGGAAGTCCTGGTGGTTGACGCCGTACACGATGGTGATGTCGGCGTTCGACGCGGGCGCCGACACGATCACCAGAGGTGCTCCTCCGTCGAGGTGGGCGCTGGCGGCCTCACGGCTGTTGAAGAAGCCGGTCGACTCGATCACGACGTCGACGCCGAGGTCACCCCACGGCAGGTCGGCGGGGTTGCGCTCGCTGAGCACCTTGAGGGTGTCGCCGCCGGCCTTGATGCTCGACTTGGTGGCGGTGACCTTCGAGGGGTAGCGGCCGAGCACCGAGTCGTACTGGAGAAGGTGCGCCATCGTGTCGATCGACCCGAGGTCGTTCACCGCCACGAAGTCGATGTCGGCGCCGCTCGCTTTGGCGGCGCGGAAGAAGTTGCGGCCGATGCGTCCGAAACCGTTGATGCCGACGCGGATGGTCATGACTGGGTGCCTCCTGGCGTATGGGGGTGTGAACGTCGATGTCCGTCACCGACTGTAGTTCCCCGACGGAGCAGGCCCGGAAACGACCGTCGCCCCAACCGTTTGCGTTGCGGTTTGGGTGACCCGGGTCACCCGGATTGCAGCGCAAACGTGGATTGCGGGTCAGCGCGAAACGTCGCGGTGCGATGTCCGCACCGGCACGCCGCGCTGGCGCAGGCGGGCGGCGAGTTCCTCGGCGGCGGCGACGGAGCGGTGACGGCCGCCGGTGCACCCGAGTGCGACGGTCAGGTAGGTCCGTCCCTCGGCCTGGTACTGCGGCACGAGGCTGGCCAGCAGGTCGTCGAACCGATCGATGAACGCGGAGCCGACCGCCGTCTCGAGGACGTAGTCGCGCACCTTCGGGTCGTGCCCGGTCAGGGGCCGCAGATCGTCCTCCCAGTGCGGGTTCGGGAGGAAGCGCAGGTCCATCACGATGTCGGCGTCGAGCGGGAGGCCGTGCTTGAAGCCGAAGCTCTCGACGGTGACCTGCAACCGTGAGCCGCTTGGGGTGTCGAACGCGTGGTCGATGCGCTCCTTGAGCTGGTGGACGTTGAGATCGCTCGTGTCGATCACGAGGTCGGCCGCCGCACGGACGGGCTCGAGCATCGTGCGTTCCGACTCGATCGACTCGACGAGGCCGTCGGTCTCGTCGGCGAGGGGATGACGGCGCCGGGTGGCGTCGTAGCGGCGGACGAGTTCGGGCGTCGACGCGTCGAGGAACACCACGCGCACGTCGTGGCCGTCGGCGCGCAGTTCGCCGACCTTGGTGAGCACCTCGGCGTGCTGGCGTCCCGCGACGAGCGCCAGGCGTTCGATGTCGCTGTTGGGCTTCGCCGCGAGTTCGACAATGGTGCCGATCAGTGCCGTGGGCAGGTTGTCGACCACGAACCAGCCGAGGTCCTCCAACACGTCGGCGACCCCCGAACGGCCCGCGCCGGAGAGCCCGGTGATCAGCACGACGTCGGCCACGCCGCCACCCTACCGACCCGCTCCGAACCCCCTCGGCCATCTCGCCCCACCCGCCCCTCCCCCGCGATGAGCCAACCGCCCCAATACCGACACTTCACTCATCGCAACCGGCCAACTGTCCCCGCGATGAGCCAACCGCCCGGATAGCGGCCTTTCGCTCATCGCTGGACGGGGTGGGGGCGCTCGCTGGGTGAGGTCAGGTGCGGCGGAGGCGGAGGTAGAGGAGGCGCGGGATGGCCGCCGCCTCGGCGTACTCGAAGGCGCGGTCGAGGAAGCCGTCAGGCGGAGCGGGCTCGACCATGCGTTCGAGTACGAGGTCGTGCTCGGCGAGCGCGTTGAGATACCGCGACAGCGGCCGGTGCACGAAACGGATGAACACGCCCTGCTCGACCTGCTCCACCGAATCCTGCTCGACGAGGTACGGCCCGATCCGCCAGTACTGCTCTGGCGGATCGACGGTGTGGTCGTCGATCCAACCGCTCCCCGGCGTCTGCAGCAGCGGATGGTTGAGGAAGAACGAGAACTGCCCGCCCGTGCGCAGCACCCGTGCGACCTCGGCGATCGCACCGTCGACGTCGTCGATGTGCTCGAACACCAGACACGCCACGACGGCATCGAACGACGCGTCGGGGAACGGGAGCTCAGCGGCTTCCGAACGCGCGAACACCGCTCCCCCACCGCGTTCGTGCGCCACCGAGATCTGGTTCCATGTCGGATCGACACCGACCACGCGTGCACCCGCAGCGGCGAGCAGCCGACTGATCTGGCCGTCACCGCAACCGAGGTCGAGGATGCGATCTGCGCCGTCGAGCTCGGCGGCGGCCAGCGGCAGGATCTGCTCGACGTACTCCGGGTCGGCACCCTCGGTGAATCCCTCGATCCACCAGTCGGCGTGCGCCTCCCACAAGTCGTGATCACGTGGTTCCCCCGCGATCGGGTCCGGGTCGCTGGGCACGGGGGCAGAGGTTACGGTCGGCGGTCATGAAGTTCTCGATCTGGCCCAACCCGGAACGCACACCGGCCGAGGTGCTCGAGCTCGCCCGCATGGCCGACACCGAGGGGTGGTACTGCCTCTGGTACGCCGACCACTACATGCCCAACTCGGGTGGCGAGGACGTGCTGCCCGGCGACGTCCACGAGTGCTGGGCGATGCTGCCCGCGATCGCGGCAGTCACCGAGCGGCTCCGGATCGGCTCGCTCGTGGCGCCCACATCGGTCCATCACCCCGCGGTGCTCGCCAACCGGGCGGCCACGATCGACCGGATCTCGAACGGGCGCATGGTGCTCGGCATCGGCGCCGGCTGGCAGATCAACGAACACCACGCTTACGGCATCGACCTGGAGGAGCCCGCGACTCGGGTGAGCCGATTCGAGGAGGCCATCCAGGTCATCAGGTCGCTGCTGACCGACGACCGCACGGACTTCCACGGCGACTTCTACGACATCACCGACGCACCGGCGAACCCCAAGCCGGTGCAGTCGCCGCTGCCGATCCTCGTCGGCACCGGCAGCCCGCGGATGCTCCGCATCACCGCCACCCACGCCGACGAATGGAACACGTGGGGCGCACCCGAGATGGCCGGCGGAGCGCTCGCCAAGCTCCACACGGCGTGCGAGCAGGTCGAGCGCGACCCGGCGACCCTCTGGAAGTCCACTCAGGCGCTCGTGTTCATGTCCGACGACGCCGACCTCGCCACGAACATCAAGGCAGGCGACATGGGACCCCGTTCGATCATCGGATCGAACGACCAGCTCGTCGAGGAGATCGGCAGGTACGTCGAAATGGGTTTCGACGAGCTGATCATCCCGGACTTCACACTCGGCGCGACGTTCCAGGAACGGCTCGACCGCTATGCCGAGCTGCACTCCGAGGTGCTCTCGACGTTCTCCTGACCGTGGCTACGGCGACGAGGTCGTCGAGGACGGGGCGGCCGCCGGGTCCGGATGGAACCGTCCGTACACGGCCTCGGCGACGGCATCGGGGAGGAAGCTCAACGACTTCAGGTCGTCGAGGTCTGCCCGCTTCACCGCGTTGACCCCGCCGAGCGCCTTCACCAACTTCTTCTGGCGTACCTCACCGAGGCCCGGGATCCCGTCGAGGGCACTGACGGTCATCCGCTTGCTTCGGCGCTCGCGGTGGAACGTGTTCGCGAACCGGTGGGCCTCGTCACGGATGCGCTGCAGCATGAAGAGCGCCTCGCTACCCCGCGGGATCTCGACGGGCTCGCTGCGTCCGGGGACGAACACCTCCTCGAACCGCTTCGCGAGACCGGCGACCGGGATCTCGTCGGTGAGATCGAGCTCGTCGATCACCCGCTTGGCAGCGCTGAGCTGACCCTTGCCACCATCGACCAGCAGGAGCTGCGGTGGGTAGGCGAACTTGCCGGGCTTGTCGCCGCGCTCGTTGACGGGCCGATCCCGCTCGTCGAGATAGGCCTGCAACCGTCGCCGCACCACCTCGGCCATCGCGGCGTAGTCGTCGCTCGCACTCACCTGGTCGCCGCCGACCGTGTTGACCTTGAAGCGCCGGTACTCACGCTTGTTCGGGAGACCGTCCTCCAGCACCACCATCGAGCCGACGTAGTCGCTGCCCTGGAGGTGGGCCATGTCGTAACACTCGATGCGAAGTGGAGCTTCGGGCAGCCCGAGATGGTCCTGGAGCTCGGTGAGCGCCCGGCTGCGCGAGTTGTGGTCGCTCGCCCGCTTCATCCGGTGGCGGGTGAACTCGCCCTCGGCGTTGCGGGTGACGGTCTCGAGCAGCGATCGCTTGTCGCCCCGCTGGGGAACTCGAACCTGCACCCGCGAGCCGCGCCCCATCGACAGCCACTCCTCGTACGTGGCGAGTTCCTCCGCCTCGTACGGCACCAGCACCTGCTTGGGCACGCCGAGGATGGGGTCGTCGCCGTACATCGACTCGAGGATGCGATCGATGAGACGCCCTGGCGTCAGCTCCTCGACCTTGTCGAGGATGAATCCCTTGCGTCCGACGACGCGCCCCTTGCGGACGTAGAACACCTGGACCGCCGCTTCGAGTTCGTCCTCGGCGATGCCGATCACGTCGAGGTCCTCGCTGCGCTCGGCGACCATCTGCTGCTTCTCGATCGCCTTGCGCACGGCCAGCAGCCGGTCGCGCAGGCGGGCGGCTCGCTCGAACTCGAGGTCGGTCGCCGCCGACTGCATGTCGGCCTCGAGGCGGTCGACGATCTCGTCGGTGTCGCCGTCGAGGAACTCGCACAGGTCGGTGACGAGCTGGCGGTAGGGCATCTCCTCGATCTCGCCGACACACGGGCCGGCGCACTTCTCGATGTGGAAGAGCAGGCAGGGACGGCCGAGGCGTTCGTGCTGGTTGAACTTGGCCTGGCTGCACGTTCGCACCGGGAACGACCGCAACAGCAGATCGAGGGTGTCGCGGATCGCGTAGGCGTGGGCGTAGGGCCCGAAGTAGCGGGTGCCCTTGCGCTTGCGGCCCCGCATCACGAGCGCGCGGGGCCACTGCTCGTCGATCGTCACGGCGAGGAACGGGTAGCTCTTGTCGTCGCGCAGGCGCACGTTGAAGCGCGGATCGTGCTGCTTGATCAACGAGTACTCGAGCATCAACGCCTCGACCTCGTTGCGCACGATCGTCCATTCGACCGACTCGGCGGTCTCGACCATCTGCGCGGTCCGCGGATGCAGGTTGCGCGGATGCTGGAAGTAGTTCGACAGGCGTTGGCGGAGGTTCGATGCCTTGCCGACGTAGATCACGCGGCCGTGGACGTCCTTGAACTGGTACGAACCCGGTGCCTCGGGGATCGTGCCGGCCGGAGGACGTTTCACCATCTCGCTTCCTGCATGACGCCCCAAGCATACGGACGGCCGGATACCGTGATGCCCGATGTCCGACCAGTTCGCCGCCGCCTTCCGCCGACGACCCAACGACGGCTGGTTCCGTGCGGGCAACTTCGACGTCACCACCACCGACATCCTGTGCGGCCTGTCGATCGTGTCGATGTTCCTGTGGGGACTGTTCCGCGACGCCTGGGATCGCCTGTGGTTCGCTCCGGTGCTGGTCCGCGACTTCGAGGTCTGGCGACTGGCCACCTGGCCGATCGCCACCGAACCGGCGATCTGGCCGCTGCTCGGGATCGTGTTCTTCTACCTGTTCGGCCAGCAGCTCGAGGCGCTGTTCGGCCGCGGCAAGTTCCTGGCCTGGGTGGTTGCACTCACGATCGTGCCGGCGCTCATCCTCACCGTGCTCGGCCCGCTGTCCGACAGCATCGACTTCATGATCGCGTACGGGCTGAACAACCTGTTCCTCGGCGGGATCTGGGTCTACGCAGCGACCTACCCCGGCGTCAAGTGGTTCGAGGTCATCCCGCTGTGGGCGCTCGC
>DATKXG010000096.1:0-3706 GCA_035529175.1 Ilumatobacteraceae bacterium | reverse complement strand
CGGACCTCGACGTCCGCGGCGGAGTGGTCGAGGAGACGGGCGCGCAGTCGCTCGATCATCAGGTCCATGAACTCGTGAATCCCGACGACCTCGAGCAGTCGAGTCATGTCGTGTCCGGCCAGGATCCTGGTCTTCATCGGGCGGACGCTAGGCCAACCCCTGGTGCCGCGCCATGTCCGGCTACGTCTGTCCCATCACCGCGCGACCGGTGCGATCGTCCTGCGGAGCCGGTTCGAGCCGTCGGCCGAGGAAGCCGCGCGCTGCGAGAAGTGCGACGACGGCGGCGCCGACGTGGCCGACGATCCAGAGCAGGTACACGAGCCAGGACCGCTCGTGCAGCGACCGGTTCTCGTCGCTGAGCAGGAGCCCGTACATGATCGCCGGGACGGCGGTGAGCGCCAGGTTGTAGACGCCGACACCGACCGCGTAGGCGGCCCACGGGTCGAGGCGACCGAGCTGGGGGGACGACTCGGCTCGCCGTAGCGCCACGGTCATCAGCCAACCGCAGGACACCGCCAGCGCGACGGAGTAGGCGAGCCCGACGCCGAGAAACCGCACTTCGGAGAGGTCGCCGACCGAGCCGGACGCACCGGCCCGCCAGATCAGCAACAGCGGCCACACGTCGACGAGGAAGACGCCGACGGCGGCGATGACGCCGTGAGCGGCACGCGCCCGCGGGCTCATGCGGCCGACCTCGCCTGGAGGGTGACCTGGTCGATCACGGATCCGTCGGTGGTGATCGCCCGGACGTCCATCACGTCACCGTCGATCTGCACCAGCATGAACTGCAGCGTCGATTCGGCGTGGGCGGTGAAGTCGGCCCCGTCGACCCGGGTCAATTTCGCGCCGGCGCCGCTGACGATCCACACGACGCCATCCTGGGGGGTGGTGCGTTCGTAGTGGTGGTCGTGTCCGGTGAACGCGATGTCGACCCCATAGCGGGCGAACAGTGGCTGGACCGCCTCGCGGACCTGGAGATGCGAGCCGTGCTGGCCCGACGAGTACGGGGGTTGGTGCATGAGCCCGACCTTCCATCGGGCGTCCGATGTGGCAAGGGCCTCCTCGAGCCAGGCGATCTGCTCCGGGCCGCCTTCGCCGGTGGCGAGGGGGATGCTGGAGTCGAGTACGAACACCTCCATCGGGCCGTGCCGTGCGGTGTAGTAGGTGCCGGGCTTGCCGAACCGGCGAAGTTGCGCCCCGATCTCGGCCGCCGCGTCGTCGCTCTTCTTCTCGCTGAGTTCGTGGTTCCCGATGGCGAGTTCCCACTCGACACCGGCATCGATCAACGGCCGGTAGGGCTCGACGAACACCTCCTGCCAACGATCGTCGATACTGCCGTAGTACGAGATGTCACCGGCGAGCAGCACCAGACCGAAGGGGGTGGTCTGGTACGTGTGCGCCATCTGGCGGGCCACGTCCATCTGGTTGCGCCCGCCGCTGCCGTTGTCGCCGAGCACGGCAAACGTGATCGAGTCATCGGTCGTGGTCCACGCGCCTGGTTCGAGGGAGATGTCGGGCGGGGTTCCCGGGAAGAAGTCTTCACCCCATCGGAGCCGTTCGAGCAGGAACGCCCGGACGGTCCCGCCGGCGACGATCGTCACGAGACCGCCCGCCGCTAGGCCGATCACCCCACGCCGAGTGAACGCTGCGCCGCTGATCCCTTGGTCGGACGCGTCGGGTCGTTCGTCCATACCACCATCGTCCAGGCGGACCGACGGCCCGACCAGGGGCCTCCGTCACACGGCGTTGGCGACGTGTGACGCAGATCGGGAGCCCGTCAGGAACCTTCGGGGGAGCGACGCCAGCGGTCGCCGCCCCGAGCTCAGGCCGACGCGAAGCGGGCCATGCTCGCCGCGGTCTCCCTGCTGATGTCGGGGAGTACGGCGGTGAACACGTCCATGCCGTGGCTGGTGCCCATCACCATGCGGCACTGGGCCGCCACGCCGGCCTCGAGTAGCAAGCGGTAGAAGTCGACGCCTTCGTCGCGCAACGGGTCGGCTTCGTTGACGCTGATGAACGTGCGCGGCAGGCCGGTGACGTCGTCGACGGTGGCGAACGCAGGCCACGCCAGCGGGTTCTGGGCCTCGAAGTGCTCGAGGCCGTAGGCGACCGCGCCGCGGTTGTGGTGCAGGTTGAGCAGGATGCCTTCGTTCTCGATCGACGACGGGAACCGGTCCTGCGGCCACCCTCCAGCGATGTACGGGCACAGCGCGTAGAGCCCGCTCACGAGGCCGATGTCGCCGTCGCGCAGCAGCTGCATGCCGGTGGCCAGCGTCAGGTTCCCGCCACCCGACTCGCCGGCGACGATGACCCGTCGCGGATCGATCCCGAGCTCGCCCGCCTGCGAGACGGCCCACCGCAGGCCGGACACGCAGTCGTTCAGACCGGCGGGGAATGGCTCGACCTCGGGCACCGACGACGGGGTCACACAGTTGCGGAAGTCGACCATCGCGACCGCGACGCCCTCGGCGGCGAGCACTCGAGCCCACACCCGGTACATCGCTCCGAACGCAGTGCCGTTCTGCATCCCACCGCCGTGGATGTAGTACACGCACGGCACCGGCTCGTCGCCGTCGGGGCGCACGAGACGGATCTTGATCGTGTTGCCGTCGGGCGCGGAGACGACGTCGTGCGTCGTGATCGAAAGGCCCGCCGACGACGCGACCTCCTCGGTGTCGAGGGAGTCGTAGAGCTCCTCCATCTTGTCGCGCAGTGCGATCGCCTTCGGGCTGTTGGAGATCTCGAGTAGCAGCTCGCGGCTGTCGATGTCGCCGAGCGAGGTGACGGGAACGTTGCGCAGCGCCCACTTGACCCGAGGATCGAGCCGGCGATCCTCGGCGATGTCCGGCACGCTCAGAGACCTTCGCCTCGCGCCGCGATGTTGAAGATGGCGTCCGCCATCTGCGGCCAGTACCGGCGCGGCAGGTCGTGGCCCATCAGGCCGAACACCAGCAGGTCGGCGCCGGGCACGGCCTTCGCGGTCGCCTCGCCGCCCGACAGCGTGACCAGCGGATCGTGGCGTCCGTGGATGACCAAGGTCGGCACGTCGAGCTGTTCGAGCCCGGCGGTCCGGTCGCCGCTCGCCGCGATTGCGGCGATCTGGAACATTGTGCCGGCCGGATGGAAGCAGCGGTCGTACGACTCGGTGGCGACCCGTCGCGACTCTGCCTCGTCGAACAGGTCGCCGGAGATCAACCTCGACGTGTTGAGGGTGGCCTCGATGGCTGCAGCTCGGCCCTCGGGAACGGGCGACAGCAGCGCCATCATCGCTTCAGGGTCGGGCTGGCCGACCTCGGTGTGTCCGGTGGTCGACATGATGCTGGTGAGCGACAGCACCCGGTCGGGATGCTCGATGGCGATCGTCTGCACGATCATGCCGCCCATCGATGCGCCGACGATGTGGGCGGCGGGAATCTCGAGCGCGTCGAGCAGACCGACGGCGTCGGCCGCAAGGAGCGAGAGCGTGTAGGGCGCCTCGATCGGCTGCCCGGCGGCGAATGCTGCATACATCGTCATCACGTCCGGTGGAGGCCCGTCGGTCTTGGTCGACAGCCCGACGTCGCGGTTGTCGAATCGGATCACGCGGAAGCCCCGGTCGAGCAGCTCCGACACGAACCCGGGAGACCACAACGTCATCTGGGCGCCGAGGCCCATCACCAGCAGCAGCGGTGGCGCGTCGGGGTCGCCGAAGCTCTCGTAACAGATC
>DATKXG010000095.1:0-3725 GCA_035529175.1 Ilumatobacteraceae bacterium | reverse complement strand
ACCGCCACCAGCCACGGTCGATCGTTCTGCGAGAACTCGGCGATCTTCTTCGAGGCGGTCGGGTCGTCGCTGACGACGACGTCGGCGGGCGTTCCGAAGCGGTCGCGGAGCAGGCGGGCGATGCCCTGGGCGTGGTCCTGGTCGATGGCGATGACGAGCCCTCCGGCGTCGCGGTGTTCCTGGCGCATCGTGCGGAGCTGCTCGTGGGCGCGGGCGAGCACGCTCGGCATCCATTCGCCCTCCAGGCTCAGCGCCGTGCGCAGGCGCATCGACATCTGGTCCTTGGTCAATTCGTCCTGGAAGCTGGCGTTGACGACGTCGCCGGCCGCCGTTGTCCACTCCATCTCGCCGTCGACGCGCGGAAAGTACACCGGTCGCACCACCCCGCCGTCGCGGAGGGCGTCCGCATAGCCGTAGGTGTAGTCGGCGTGGGCCATGTCGCCCTCGCCGCCGCTGGCGTCGTAGCGCACGAACGGGATCGGCACGGCGTCGCTGCGAAACGGTGTGCCCGACAGCGACAGTCGGCGGGCCGCGTGCCCGAAGGCCACACGGATGCCGTCGCCCCACGCCTTGTCGTGGCCCGCGTGGTGGATCTCGTCGAGGATGACGAATCCGTCGGCAGACAGCCCAGCGAGCTTCGCCGCGGTGTTGCCGGTGGCGATCTGCTGGTACGTGGTGACCAGGCCGTGGACGTCGCGGGCGAGCCCGTCGCCCGGGCTCCAGTCGGGATCGAGCTGGAGGCCGAGCCGGTGCGCTGCGAGCGACCACTGCACCTTGAGGTGGCTGGTGGGAGCCACCACGATCAGCGTTCGGGGTTCTTCGGCGAGGCTCGCGCGGGCGCAGGTGAGCGCGAACGTGGTCTTGCCGGCCCCCGGCGTGGCGACGGCGAGGTAGTCCGGGTCGGGGCTCGTGCGGAACGCCTCGTACGCGGCACGCTGCCAGGGTCGCAGGATCACGGTCGGCATCGGAGCCGTCGAGTGTGCCTCGGTCGACCCCCGGGCCAACCCACTTCGCCGGAAAATCGTCGCAACATCCGAAATTCGGAGCGTGCGTTGCGCTGGGCGCAACAATCCAACCGAATTTCGGCGAGTGGGTCCGGTACCGTCGAGGGCGATGACCGATCGGTGAGCCGTCCACGTCCCTCGTTCCTGCTCTCGGAGGTGCCTTCGTGCCCGCATCGCTCATCGCCCGCTCACTCACCGTCGTCCGAGGCCCGCTCGTCGTGCTCGACGACGTCGATCTCGCCCTGGCCCCCGGTCACCGTGTCGGCCTCGTCGGCCCGAACGGTGTCGGCAAGTCGACGCTGCTCGGAGCACTGGCCGGACGTGTCGAGCTCGACCGGGGATCCGTGGAGGTCGCCCCCCGGACCGCCAACGTCGGCCTGCTCCCACAGGAACCCGATCGATCTGCGACCGAATCCGTCCGCTCCTTCCTGGCGCGGCGCAGTGGCGTCGCAGCCGCGCAGGCCGAACTCGATGCTGCGACCGTGGCGCTGGCGACGGCCCAATCGGGCTCGGACGACCGGTACTCCGACGCCCTCGATCGATGGCTGGCGCTGGGTTCCGCCGACTTCGACGCTCGCGTGGGCGAGGTGTGGAGCGATCTCGGACTCGACGAGCGGCTCCTCGACCAGCCGACGGCATCGCTGTCGGGTGGGGAGGCGGCTCGCTCGTCGCTGGCATCGCTGTTGCTGTCGCGCTTCGACGTGTTCCTGCTCGACGAACCGACGAACGACCTCGATCTCGACGGTCTCGAACGGCTCGAACGATGGATTCTCGCCGTGGACGCTCCCGTCCTGCTCGTCAGTCACGACCGGTCGTTCCTGCGGCGCACGATCACCGACGTCGTCGAGATCGACCACCACACGCACCGGGCGACGTGGTTCGCCGGGGGGTGGGAGTCGTTCCTCGCCGAGCGGGAGCTGTCCGCGCAGCACGCTCGCGAACGTTTCGAGGAGTACGACGCCAAGCGCTCGGCGCTGCAGCGGCGCGCCCAGCGAGAGCGCGAGTGGGCCACGCAGGGTCAGTCGAAGGTCAAGAAGTCCGGCGAGACCGACAAGCACATCCGTCACTACAAGGTGAACCAGACCGAACAACTCGCCGGGAAGGCGGCGCGCACGCAGAAGGCGGCCGAACGTCTCGATGTCGTCGACGAACCGCGCGAGGCCTGGGAGCTGCGATTGACGATCCCGACGGCAGGTCGCAGCGGCGACCTGGTCGCGACCGCCCGTGGCGCAGTCGTCGAGCGCGGGTCGTTCCGGCTGGGCCCGGTCGATCTCGACCTGCTGGTCGGCGACCGCATCGCCCTGGTCGGGGCGAACGGCAGCGGCAAGAGCACCCTGATCTCGATGTTGCTCGGACGGGTTCGCCCCGACGCCGGCACCGTCGCCCTGGGATCGAGTGTGGTCGTCGGCGAGATCGAACAAGCCCGCTCCGAGTTGCTCGGCGACGAGTCGCTGATCGACGCGTTCACGGCTGCGACGGGACTGCAGATCGGCGAGGCCAGGACGCTGCTCGCGAAGTTCGGTCTCGGTGTCGAGCACGTTCACCGCGGTGCCGGGACGCTCTCACCGGGAGAACGGACTCGGGCGTCACTGGCGCTGTTGATGGCCAATGGAGCGAATCTGCTCGTGCTCGACGAGCCGACGAACCACCTCGATCTGCCCGCGATCGAACAGCTCGAGCAGGCGCTCGACACCTTCGACGGCACCGTAGTGCTCGTCACCCACGACCGCGACCTGCTCGACCGGGTCCGCTTGACCAGGACGTTCGATCTCGATCGCGGGGCAGTGTCCGAGCGTCGCTGACGTCGATCAGTCGGACAGTTTGTGGGCCGTGGGAACCTCACGCGTGCGAGCGGCGACCTGTCGGGTCGTGAACCACAATCGAACCAGAACCCTCCTCGCCCCGCTCGCCGCCTCGGCGCTGGTCCTGTCGCTCGCTGCATGCGGGAGTGACGACGACAGCTCGTCCGACACGGTCGCCGAGGTCACCGAGACGACGGCGATGGCCGACGACATGGCGAGCGACACGACGATGGCCGACGACATGGCCGACGACATGGCCGAGATGCCCGGCGGCGAGGCCACCGTGGGAGACATCAGCGTCAGTGGCGTGTGGATGCGCGAACCCGCCGAGGGACAGACGCGCACGGCGGCCTACGGCACGATCACCAACGACGGCGACGCCGACGTCACGCTCGTGGGTGTCTCGGTTCCGTTCGATGCGACCGTGGAGATCCACGAGACGATCATGGGCGACGACGGCGCGATGCAGATGCAGGAGGTCCCGGAGGGCTTCGTGGTGCCCGCCGGCGGGAGCTTCACACTCGAGCCGGGCGGACCGCACATCATGCTGATCGACATCGACCCGGCCGACATCACCGGGACGATCGAGGTCACGATGGTGTTCGACGACGGCACCGAGGTCACCGTCGGTGCGCCCGTGCGCCCGCTCGTGATGGACGCCATGGACGACATGGAGGGGGAGATGGACGACGACATGGACGACGACATGTCGGAGACCACCGAAGGCTGAACCCTCGGCGCCACTCGTGGTCCCCGAGACCCGGGCTCGGGGAGCCGTGCGGGTTCCCGGAGACCCGGGCCCTCGGAACCACGAGTGGCTGCGTCGCAGTGGTGGGTAGCGTGGCGCGATCGCTGCGCACCCGGTCCTGCAGGCGTTCTCGCCGGCCGTTCGGGAGTGGTTCGCGGCATCGTTTCCCGA
>DATKXG010000094.1:0-14143 GCA_035529175.1 Ilumatobacteraceae bacterium | reverse complement strand
CCGGGCGTGGCGACGACGACGTGGGCGCCGCGGTCGAGGGCCTGGAGTTGCCGTCCGATCGGTTGGCCACCGAACACCGGCACGACCTTGACGCCCAGCTTGCTGCCGTACTTGAACATGGCCTCGCTCACCTGGACGGCGAGTTCGCGGGTCGGAACGAGCACGAGCACCTGCGGTACGCGCCGTGACGCGTCGATCATCTGCAGCGCCGGCAGTGCGAACGCAGCGGTCTTGCCGGTGCCGGTCGCGGCCTGGCCGAGGAGGTCCTGGCCGGTGAGGAGCAGCGGGATGGTCTCGCGCTGGATCGGGGTCGGCTCTTCGTAGCCGAGGTCGTCGAGCGCAGCGAGCAATTCGTCGCGCAACCCGAGCGCCGCGAATCCGTTCGCGACGTCAGCCACGTGCTCGGTGGTCGGTTCGGTGTCGTCCCTTGCTGTGCCGTCGGCAGCGACGTCGATCGCCCCGGTGTCGGTGTCGGTGTCGTCGTGGTCGTTGCTCATCGCGTGCTCCAAGTGGGGAATTGACCAACGATACGAACACGATCGGCCGGATCGAACAGAATGTTCCATGGCCTACATCTCCGACCGGGTCGCCCACGACGCCGACGCGCACATCATGGAGCCGCCGAACTGGCTTCGCGACCACGCCGATCCCGACATCCGCGACCGCATCGAGCGTCCCGGGTACGCCAACGAACTGGCCCAGACCGGCGACGGCGGGCACGGCGGCGACCAAGAACGCATCGACGAGGTGTTCGCACGCCTCGCGGAGCGGCATCGCACCGACGAGTTCCTCTCGAACGAGGACGTCGAGGTGATGAACCGTAAGAACTTCGCTGCCACGGGGTCGTTCCTCGCCGAGGATCGGCCCCGCGTGCTCGACTACATCGGCGTGCAGAGCCAGCTGATGTTCAACACGTTCCACAACAGCCGGCTCTACCAGTGGGAGCATCAACCCGACCTGGACCTCGCGTACGGCACCGCCCGCGCCCACAACCGCGGGATGGTCGAGTTCTGCTCGGTCGATCCGCGCCTCCTGCCCACGTGCTACGTCCCGCTGGTCGACTTCGGGCGCGCCGACGCGATTGCCGCCGAGGCGATCGAGATGGGCGCCGCCGCGCTGCTCGTCGCATCCGGATGTCCGATGGGGCACTCGCCGTCGCACATCGCGCTCGACCCCGTGTGGCGACAGGCGGAGGAGGCCGGCATCCCGGTGGTGTTCCACGTCGGCGGCACCGGCGACCTGATCGATCGCGCCTACTTCGACAACGGCCTGCCGATCCCCGCCGACTTCCACGGCGGCGAGGAGAACTTCCGATCGGTCGACTACATGGCGATCCCCTTCCCGCCCATGCAGACCCTCGCCACGCTGATCTTCGACGGCGTGCTCGAACGGTTCCCCGACCTGCGCATCGGCGTGATCGAGCAGGGATGCAGCTGGGTGCCGAGCTGGATGAAGCAGATGGAGTCGGCCATCGAGGCGTTCGGCCGTCACGAGGAGCGCCTCCAGAAGCTCACGCTGCGTCCGAGCGAGTACGTCGAGCGCCAGGTCCGGGTGACGCCGTATCCGACCGAGGACATCGGCTGGGTCACCGACCAGATCGGCCCGGACATCCTGCTGTTCAACACCGACTACCCGCACGTCGAAGGCGGCCGCCGTCCGTTCGAGCGATTCGAGAAGAGCCTCGGCGCCCGGTCCGAGGAGATCCGCCAGAAGTTCTACGCCGACAACTTCGTCGACCTGATGGGTTCGGCTGTGACCGCTCTCGTCTGATGGGCCGATCTCGTGAACTCGTGCGGGGACAGGACCCGCACGAGTTCACGAGAAGGGAATCCGGATGCGGAGTGCTCGCCGGAGTGCCGCGCGAGGGAGTGATCGTCGGCCAAGGCGGGTACACAGGCGGTGTGCCTCGTCGACTCGATCTGCCGCCGATCGCCTCCTATCGCATCCAGCTCACGCCGTCTTTCGGGTTCACCGAAACGATCGGCATCCTCGACCATCTCGTCGCACTCGGCGTGAGCCACGTGTATCTCTCGCCGGTGGCGGAAGCGGTTCCCGGCAGCCTCCACGGCTACGACGTCATCGACCACGCTCGGGTGCGCACCGACTTCGGCGGCGAGGAGGGCTTGGTCGCGCTGCTGGGCGCCGCTCACGACCATGGTCTCGGGGTGGTCATCGACCACGTGCCGAACCACATGTCGGTCGCCGAGGCGCACCTCAACGAGCGCTGGTGGGAGATGCTGCGCGACGGTCCGGACTCGACCGCGGCCTCGTGGTTCGACGTCGACTGGGATTCGACCGACGGCAAGGTGATCGTGCCCAAGCTCGGCGACCCGCTCGACGAGCTGCTCGCCTCGGGTGGCCTCTCGATCGGCGACGGCGATCGAGGTCCGGAGCTTCGATACGGGCCGCTGCGCTTCCCGCTTGCTCCCGGCACCGAACAGCTGGATGTCGCGGACGCTGTCGATCGTCAGCACTACCGGCTGCAGTGGTGGCGGGACCCCGCCCGCAATGTCCGGCGCTTCTTCACGATCGACGATCTCGTCGCCGTGCGCGCCGAGGTGCCCGCCGTCGCCGAGGTGATCGACACGATCCCTGTTCGCCTCGCGGACCATCCGGCCTTCGCCGGGGTCCGCGTCGACCACGTCGACGGCCTCGCGCAGCCCGAGGCCTACTTGGAGGGCCTCCGCCGTCGCATCGGTGACCACCGCTGGCTGCTCGTCGAGAAGATCCTGGCTCCGGGCGAGACGCTGGCACCGTCCTGGCCAGCCGACGGCACGACCGGGTACGAGCACATCCGGGTGAGCGATCACACGTTCCTCGCCCCGGCCGCCGAGGCACCGTTCGACCAGCTATGGACGGAGCTGACCGGAGACTCGCGCAACTTCGTCGCCGTCGAAGACGCGGCGCGGCGCGAGGTGCTCGACGGCGGTCTGCGCCCGGACCTCGATCGGCTCGTGCGGCTCGTCGTGGCCGAGCTCGGCGGCGGCCAGCCGGTCGACGCCGACGTGCTGCGCGATGCACTGATCGAGCTGACGATCGGCGTGCACCGCTACCGCACGTACCTGCCCGATGACGCGGCCTCGGGGGTCGAGCTCGACGACGCGCACGCACGGGCGGTGGCCGCTCGTCCCGATCTTGTCGACGCGATCGATCGTGCCGTCGGCCTGATCCGCTCGCGCCCGGCAGTCGCCGTCCGGTGGGAGCAGCTGACGAGCCCCACCATGGCCAAGGGCGCGGAGGATCGGGCGTTCTACCGGTACCTCCGGTGCCCGTCGCTGTGCGAGGTCGGCGGCGCGCCGGGCGAATTCGCCACGTCGGTCGACGCGTTCCACCAGCACCAGCGTGAGGTGCAGGCACTGATGCCGATGACGATGCTCGCGGGCACCACCCACGACACCAAGCGGTCCGAGGGAGTCCGGGCGCGCTCGTTGGCGCTCGCCGAGATCGCCGACGAATGGGCCTCGGTCGTGCGGCGTTGGATGGCTGACCACGACGATCACGGCATCGATGCGGCGACGGTGCTGTTGGCGCTGCACACCGCGGTCACCGCGTGGCCGATCACCGCCGATCGGATGACCGAGTACCTGGTGAAGTCGGCACGCGAGGCTGATCTGCACACGTCGTGGACGGCCCCGGTCGAGGCCTACGAGTCCGGGCTGGGCGCGCTCGCCGCCGACCTCGAGGTCGAGCTCGGCCTCGACCCTGACGATCCCGCGCTCGGCGCGATCGTCAACCGGACCCTGCGCCCTGGTTGGGCCACCTCGCTGGCGTTGCTGACCGTGCGCCTCACGTCGCCCGGCGTGCCGGACCTCTACCAGGGCACGGTCTCCTTCACGTACTCGCTGGTCGATCCCGACAACCGCGTCGAGCCCGACTGGGACGAGCGCCGTGCCCTCGTCGCGGCAGCGTCGGACCTCGATGGGCCGGGCGCCTGGTCCGTCGACGAACTCGAAGCGGTCAAGGCGGTCGTGATCACCCGGACGCTCGCCGTGCGGCGGCGTCGGTCAGCGGCATTCGGCGCAGACGCCGGCTACCTGCCGCTCGATGTCACCGGCTCCCGTGCCGACCGCGTGCTGGCGTTCACCCGACTCGCGCCCGACGGCAACCCACTGGTGGCCACGGTCGTCGCCATGCGCTCGGCCGACTCGTGGGGCGACACGGCCGTGACCCTCCCCGCCGGAGCGTGGCGCAGCATCCTCGCCGACGACGCGCAGCCCGTCGCCGGAGGCACCGCCGTCCCCGTCGCCGCATGGCTCGACACCTTTCCCGTCGCCGTCCTCGACCGCTCCGACCACGTGTGAAACCCCGTTTGTGCTCAGATTCGGATGACCCGCCCCATCCAATTCGTCACGCAAACGTGATCGAGAGGCGGGCGCTCCACGGGGCGATCGTCGCCGTGTCGGTCGGGCCGGCGTCAGGGTGATCGCCGCACCAACGTGGATCGTCGGAGTCGAACACCGACGTGTCAGCGGCGTCAGGAGCGGGATGCTCGGGTGAGTCGCCGCTGAAGTTGAAAACGAGCGAGGCCGTGACGTCGGGGAGCGAGCGCACGACGAACATCGTGTCGCCGACGATCGAGACGTGCTGCTGGGCTGCCGGGTCGGTCAGCACCGGATGCTCGCGCCGGATCCGCAGCAGCTCGGTGTACATCGCCAGGCGCGACCGGTGGGGCTCGCGCTCGGTGAGCGTCACGTCGAGGGTCGCCCGTTCGAAGGTTGCCGGATCTGCAGGGTCGGCCACGCCACCGGACCAGTTGGCACCCGAGAACTCACGTTGCCGTCCGGCTCGCACGGCCTCGACGAGGTCGGCGTCGCCGTGGTCGATGAAGTACGGGAACGGAGCGGTCTCGCCGTACTCCTCGCCCATGAACAGCATCGGCGTGAACGGCGACAGCAGGATGGCCGCCGCAGCGAGGCGGTGCCGCGGGTCGTTCTGGTCGGCATCGGCCAGCAGGCGGGTGCCGGCCGGGGTGTTGCCGATGTGATCGTGGTTGGTGTCGAACACGACGAAACGCTCGTGGTCGATGTCGTCGGCGGGCGCACCGTGGCGCCGACCGAACCCCGGCGAGTACTGGCCCGAGTACACCCACCGGTGCTCCCAGGCCTTCGCGACGTCGGCGGCGCCGGAGTAGTTGGCGTAGTACTCGTGTCGCTCGCCGGTGAGCGCCACCCGCAGGGCGTGGTGGACATCGTCGTCCCACACGGCGTCGCAGCCCCACCCGTGGTCGGCCACGCCGCGCACGATGCGCGGGTCGTTCGCCGAGCTCTCGATCGTGACCAGTGCCGTGCGCCCTGCTGCGCGGGCAGCGTCGTGGACCGCCGACGTCAGCTCCTGCACGAACGGGATCGGCGTCGGGTCGACGATGGCGTGGACGGCGTCGAGTCGAAGTCCGTCGAGGTGGAAGTCACGGATCCAGCCGACAGCGTTCTCGACGAGGTACCGCCGTACGCCGTCGCTGCCGTACTCGGCCACGTTGACGGCGTCGCCCCACGGCGTGCGGTGGGCGTCGGTGAAGTACGGCGCGTAGGCCCAGAGCACGTTGCCCTCGGGGCCGAGATGGTTGTACACCACGTCGAGCACGACGCCGAGCCCGAATCGGTGCGCCGCGTCCACGAATCGTGCGAGCCCGGTGGGCCCGCCGTACGACTCCTGCACCGCGAACGGGAACACGCCGTCGTAGCCCCAGTTGCGGGTGCCGGGGAAGGCGGCGACCGGCATCACCTCGATCGTCGTGACGCCCAGCTCGTGCAGTCGGGGCAGGTGACGTATCGCCGCATCGAAGGTGCCCTCGACCGTGAACGTCCCGACGTGCATCTCGTAGAGCACGGTGTCGTCGAGCGCCACACCCGTCCACGCATCGTCGTGCCAACGGAACACCGACTCGTCGACGACCGCGGACGGCCCGTGCACTCCGTCGGGCTGCCATCGCGACGCAGGATCGGCCAGCCAGTCCCCACCGTCTAGCCTGAACCGATAGCGGTCGCCATGGCCGACGCCTGCGACGGTGACCGACCAGGTGTCGAGTTCGGCCACGGCGCCGGCCTCGCGCTCGAGCCGCACGATCTCGATGTCGATCTCGCTCTCGATCTCGACGTCGGTCTCGATCCCGACGTCGGTGTCGTCGTCGCGCTCGACGTGTACTTCGACCAGCGATGCGTCGGGCGCCCAGACCTCGAAGCGGGTCGCTCCGCCGACGACGGTGGCACCGAGCCGGCGGTTCGCCGCGTCGGTGGTCACCCCGAGGGCTCCGGTGCGAGGAACACCGCAGCGAGAGGCGGCAACGTGAGCACGATCGACTGGTGGAAGCCGTGCGAGTCGACCGGCACGCTCGTGACGCCGCCGAAGTTCCCGATCCCGCTGCCTCCGTACGATTCGGCGTCGGAGTTCGCGAGTTCGACCCACCGGCCACCGCTCGGCACGCCGAGTCGATAGTTGTACCGCGGCGTCGGCGTGGCGTTGAACACGGCGAGCACCGGTCGCCCGGCACCCGTCGGGTCCTTGCGCAACCAGGCGTACACGCTCTGGTCGGCGTCGGCGCCCTCGACCCACTGCAGGCCGGCGGGGTCGCTGTCGCCACGGTGCATGCCGGGCTCGTCGGTGTAGAGACGGTTGACGTCGGCGAGCCACGTGCGAACGCCGGCGTGACCGTCGGCGTCGTGGAGCGACCAGTCGAGCGTCGATTCGTGGTTCCATTCCTGGCGCGTCGCCAGCTCGCAGCCCATGAACAGCAGCTTCTTTCCCGGTTGCGCCCACTGCATCGCGTACAGCAGCCGGAGGTTCGCGAACTGCTGCCAGTCGTCGCCGGGCATCTTGCCCAACAGTGATCCCTTGCCGTGCACCACCTCGTCGTGGCTGAGCGGCAGCACGAAGTTCTCGCTGGTCGCGTAGACCGAGCGGAACGTGATCTCGCCGTGGTGCCAGCGCCGGTGGATCGGGTCGTGTTCGAAGTAGGCGAGCGCGTCGTGCATCCAGCCCATGTCCCACTTGAACCCGAATCCGAGCCCGCCGATGTAGGTCGGCCGGCTGACCATCGGCCACGACGTCGATTCCTCGGCCATCGTGGTCACGTCGGGGAACTCGCCGTAGACGGCCTCGTTCAGCTGGCGCAGGAACACGATGGCGTCGAGGTTCTCGCGGCCACCGAACTGGTTGGGGATCCACTCGCCCTCGTTGCGCGAGTAGTCGAGGTACAGCATCGACGCGACGGCGTCGACGCGCAGACCGTCGACGTGATAGCGGTCGAGCCAGCACACGGCGCTCGAGGTGAGGAACGAGCGGACCTCGTTGCGGCTGTAGTTGAAGATCGCCGAGTTCCAGTCGGGGTGGTAGCCCTGGCGGGGATCGGCGTGCTCGAACAGGTGGGTGCCGTCGAACTCGTAGAGGCCGTGGCTGTCGTTCGGGAAGTGCGACGGCACCCAGTCGAGGATCACGCCGACGCCGCGCTGGTGCAGCCGGTCGATCATCTTCATCAGGTCGAGCGGCGTGCCGTAGCGGGCGCTCGGAGCGAAGAATCCCGTCGTCTGATAGCCCCACGACCCGTAGAACGGGTGCTCCATGATCGGCAGGAACTCGACGTGGGTGAAGCCGTGCGCGAGCACGTGGTCGGCGATCGGGTCGGCGAGCTCGTCGTAGCGAGGGAACCTCTTGCCGGCGGTGACGTGGCGCCCCCACGACCCCAGGTGGAGCTCGTAGATCGACATCGGTGCGTCCAGCGCGACGCGCTCGCCTCGGCCGGCCATCCACTCGCCGTCGCCCCACTCGTAGTCGAGATCGGCGATCACCGAGACGATCGACGGTGGCTCCTGGGTGGCTGCGCCCACGGGGTCGGACTTCTCGACGACGTGACCGGTGGGGGTGGTCACCCGGTACAGGTACCGGTCGCCGATGGCGGCTCCGTCGACCCAGCCGCTCCACACGCCCGACTCGCTCGGACCCAACGCGTGGTCCTGCCAGTCGTCGAACGACCCGGCCACGGCGACGCTGCGAGCATTCGGGGCCCACACCGCGAACCGGCAGCCGCCGTCGCCCGGCTGCGCGCCGAACTGACGGTGGAGATAGCGATGGGTGCCCTCGTTGAAGAGGTAGCGATCGAGTTCGTCGGTCATTTGTTGGTCCTTCCCAGGATGGACAGGCGGCGACACACGTCGGGATCGGCGAGTACCTCCGAGGTCGGCAGGTCGAGGCGTCGCGCCCACAACCCGTCGACCACGCGGCCGGGCAGGTTGTGTGGACGACGTTCGCCGATCAGATCGTCGAGGTCGGCGATGACCAGGTACGCGTCGCTGGCGGCCAGCCTGACGAGCATCTGGTCGACGACGTCGTTCCAGGTCGGCTCGATGGTGGTGCCGTGTGCTGCGCCGAGCCGTTCCCGATAGCCCGAGGTGTCCTCGGTCGCGACCAGTTCGGCGATCGGTTCCATGTCGTGGGTGCGGATGCCGGCAACGGACCGTGCCGGGATGTCCGGCAGCGGATCGTCGTCGAGGTGGAACTGTTCTTCGTACATGCCGAGCACGTTCCACCGCTCGAACGCCTCCGAGACCTCCTCCGGCACGGTGCCGAGATCCTCGCCGACGATCGTGACACCCGACGCCGCGGCAGACGCGGCGATGACGGCCAGCAACTCTTCGCGCGGGTAGTGCACGTACACGCCGCGGTCGGCGGAGAACCCCTCGGGAACCCACCAGAGTCGCTCGATCGCCATGGCGTGGTCGACGCGCAGGATGTCGCAGTAGCGACCGACCCGTTCGATCAGCTGGCGCCAGAGGCGATGCCCGGTCGCGTGCATCGCGGCGGGCAGTGGTGGCGGGAAGCCCCAGTTCTGGCCCTCGGCGAAGAACGAATCGGGGGGTGCGCCGACCGTGGCGCCGTGGGCGAACATCGTCGGATCGGCCCAGACCTCGTAGCCCTGCGGGCTCGACCCGATCGGGAGGTCGAGCGCCAGCGCCGCGGCGTCCGGGTCGTCGGCGATCGCTCGGAGCTGTTGATCTGCCAGGTACTGAGCGAGGACGTGGGAGCGCGCGACCAGTTCGTCGCCGTCGGCGTCGCGCTGTGCCCGGAAGCGCGCGTAGGCCCCGACATCGGGATGTGCCGACACGAACGCGGTGAGCTGGGCATCGAGTTCGGGTGAGCGCGCGGCTTCGACGAGCTGCGCTCGGCGGCGTGCGGCGAGCGTCCTCCAGTCGACGTACGACCCCTGCGGCGGCACCGGAGCGGGCGGGAGCCCCGCGTCGTCGAGATACACCTCGTTCCAGTGCAGGCGGCTGACGGGGGAGTACGGGCTCGGGTCGTACGGGTCGTCGAGGAAGGTCGCCGAGAGCGGCAGCGTCGCCACGACGGCGACGCCTTGGCGCTTGAGGTCGCGGGCGAGGTGATGCAGGTTCGCGAACGACGGCAGTGGGCGATCGCGCTCCCACAGCGCATACGTCGACGCGAACATCCCGCTGCGGCCGGCGAACCGTTCGGCTCGGGGCATCGTCAGCGGGGCCACGACGACGACGGTCTCGCCCGGTCCCGCATCGGTCTCGTACTCGACGACGTGGCATCCGAGCGGGAGATCGGCGGGGAGGTCGATCGTGCTGCCGTCACCGCTTCGGCGTGAGGCCAACTCGATCGGCAGCCCGCCGACCAGCACCGAGGCCCCACCGACCACGGCATCGATCGGCAGCGGCCCTCGGGTGGACAGGTGCAACGGCGGCCCGACGCGTGGGACGGCGTCGGCAGTTGCACGGTCGGCCTCGAGCAACGCCACCACCTCGGCGAGCGCAGCCGGGTCGGCTCGATGATGGTGCCCGGCGACGTCGTAGTAGTCGCACTGCACGCCGAGTTCGGCCGCCCGTGTGTACAGGGCCTCGTCGGTCATGGCGCCTCGTCACCGAGCAGGTCGACGATCGCCGCAATCGGCCAGCCGACCCAGTCCGGTCGGTTCGACAGTTCGTACCGGACCTCGTACATCGCCTTCACGAGCATGTAGACGTCGAGGAGCAGGCGGCGGTCCTCGTCGGCAGCAGGGATCAACCCGGCGTCATCGATGGCGGCGAAGTAGGAGTCGAGCAACCGTGTGGTCACCCCGTCGGTCCACCGCCGGCGCCACGAGTCGACCGCCTGCTGCTCGTTGTCGCCGATCCGGCCGCGCTCGACTGCTCGCTGCACGGCCATGCGGCCCGCGTAGTCGAAGGACCGAACGAGGCCGGCGACATCCGCGAGGGGCGACCGCTTGATGCTGCGCTGGGCCATCGGAGCCCCCGGTTCGCCCTCGAAGTCGATGAAGACGACATCGGTGCCCGTCCACAGGACCTGCCCGAGGTGCAGGTCGCCGTGGATGCGGATGCGCTGCGCATCGAACTTCGTCGTCCGCAGCCGGTCGAACCGCTCGACCAGGTCGTCGACACGACCGTCGAGGCGATCGGTGTCGACGTCGGCGGGAAGGCGCCCGGCGCGGCGCGCGCGGTGGAGCTCGCGCTGGGTCGACTTGATCGCGTTGCGCAACGTCTGCAGCACGGATCGCTGCCACAGCAGCGTGAACCCCTCGGGTTGCATCTGTGCCGGTCCGCTCGATCGGGCGAGGCTGCGATGGAGTTCCGCCGTTCGCCGCCCGAGCAGGTCGGCCACTCCGCCGGCGACGACCTCCACGTCGGCAAAATCGGAAGCGGCGTGCAGGTCGATCGCCAGGCCGACGTCGTCGAGCACCTTGGTCCAGAGATCGCTCTCGTGGGCGATCGCGTCGTGCACGATCACGACGTCGGCGGGGATGCTCTCGCCCTCGAGGGTGACGACCGCATTCGCGACGACACCGGGGACGTGGTCGAAGCCGGACATCAGGAGGTGCTCGGGAAGCTCGACGTCGGGGTTCAGGCCCGCCTCGAGCCGGCGAACGAGCTTGGCGATGTAGCGGCCGCCGACGATCGCCGACGAGTTCGACTGCTCGACACCGAGCAGCGTGATGTCGCGCGGATCGTCGACCACGCGGGCCAGCCGGGTTCGTCGCGGGAGGCCGCGGAGTTCGCCGTGGCGCCCCTCGCGCGTCCGTCGCCGCATCGCCGCGCCGATCACCGCTGCTGCTCCGCGCTGGTCGCTCATTGCATCGATGAGCAGCGCGTCGTCGAGCTCCGCGATGACCGACTCGGTGTGCTCGGCGAGGTCGCGATGGAGGCGCATCACCGGCACGGAGTACCGGTGGTCGTCGCCTTCGGTGAACGACACCGACACGATCAGGAGCGCGACGTTGTCGTCGAGCACGAATGCGTCGTCGACGCTCAGCGACCGAATGGTCGACCCCTTGCCGGCGTACCAACGGCGATGCGGCAGCCAACGCTCCAACGCCCGGCCGAGACCGGCCCGACGCCGCAGGACCTCGGTCATCGTGCCGGGCAGGTGCGGCACGCTCGTGGTCACGAGCTCGCGCGGGCCGCCGACGAGTGACAGCCAGAAGAAGCCGTACGGCGCGAGGGTGACCTGGTAGTCGTGGTCACGGATCGGCCCGAACTGGTTCTGGCCGAACACCTCGACCGGCACCACGCCCTGATGCTCGCGCAGGTCGAGTTCGACGTGTTGCGCCAGCCTCGACAGGTTCGCCACGCACAGCATCGGCGGCTCGCCCTCGAGCGTGCGGATGAAGGCGAGGACGTGTGGGTTGTCCGGGTCGAGGAACTCGATGTCACCGCGTCCGAGTACGCGATGACGGGTGCGCAGCGCGATCAGCTGGCGCATCCACGACAACAGCGAGGCCGGGTTGGCGTGCTGGGTCTCCACGTTGACGCTCTCGTAGTGGAACTCCTGCTCGGTGATCAGCGGCAGGTACAAGCGGTGCGGGTTGGCGGTGGAGAACCCGCCGTTGCGGTCGGCGGTCCACTGCATCGGAGTCCGCACACCGTCGCGGTCGCCGAGGTAGACGTTGTCGCCCATGCCGATCTCGTCGCCGTAGTAGAGCACCGGCGTGCCGGGCAGCGAGAACAGCACGGCGTTGAGCAGCTCGATCTTTCGGCGGTCGTTGCCGAGCAGCGGTGCGAGCCGGCGACGGATGCCCAGGTTGATGCGCATCTCGTCGTCGCGGGCGTAGGCCCGCAACATCGTGTGGCGCTCCTCCTCGGTCACCATCTCCAGCGTCAACTCGTCGTGGTTGCGCAGGAACGTCGCCCACTGGCAGTTCTCGGGAGGCGTCGGGGTCTGGTCGAGGATGTCGATGATCGGCGTCCGGCTCTCGGACTGCAACGACATGAACAGCCGCGGCATCACCGGGAAGTGGAAGTTCATGTGGCACTCGTCGCCGTCGCCGAAGTACGCCGCGGCGTCCTCGGGCCACTGGTTGGCCTCGGCGAGGAGCATGCGTCCCTGGTACTTGGCGTCCATGTGGGCGCGCACGCGCTTGAGTAGGTCGTGCGTCTCGGGCAGGTTCTCGCAGTTGGTGCCGTCGCGCTCGTAGAGATACGGCACCGCGTCGAGGCGGAGCCCGTCGACGCCCATGTCGAGCCAGTGGTCGAGCACGCCGAGCACGGCCTGCTCGACGGCCGGGTTGTCGTAGTTCAGGTCCGGCTGGTGCGAGTAGAAGCGGTGCCAGTAGTACTGCCCGGCAACCGGATCCCACGTCCAGTTCGACGTCTCGAAGTCCTGGAAGATGATGCGGGCATCCGACCAGCGCGTCGGGTCATCCCCCCACACGTAGTAGTCGCGGTGGGGCGATCCGGCCGGCGCTCGCCGGGCTCGTTCGAACCACGGATGCTGGTCGGAGGTGTGGTTGATCACGAGTTCGGTGATCACCTTGAGGTTGCGGTCGTGCGCGGCGTCGAGGAACCGGCGGAACGACCGCAGGTTGCCGTAGTCGCGGTTGACCGAGCCGTAGTCGGCGATGTCGTAGCCGTCGTCGCGCAGCGGCGACGGGTAGAACGGCAGCAGCCAGAGCGCGGTGACGCCGAGATCGCTCAGATAATCGAGGCGCGACGTGAGCCCGTCGAAGTCGCCGACCCCGTCGCCGTTGGAGTCGGCGAACGCCCGGATGTGCAGTTCGTAGATGACCGCGTCGCGGAACCAGTCCTCGTTCATGTCGTGGGTTTCTGCTGATCGGTGATCGACTGGTCGGTGGTTGCTTGGTCGGTGACGGGGTGGACGCTGAAGACGTGTGCCGAGGCGGACCACGGCGCAAGGTCGACGAAGTTGCGGTTGCCGCTCCAATGGTGGGTGACGCCGCCGAGCTCGTCGACCACGTCGTAGTCGGACCCGTACGGAAGCCCGAGCGCTGCCAGGTCGATGTCGACGAAGCCGCTGTGGCGCTCGAACGGGTCGAGGTTGACCACGACCAACATGGCCGCCCCGTCGCCGGACGGGTCCGTCTTGCTGAAGCAGAGCAGACCCTCGTCGTCGGTCCCGTGGAAGGTGATCGTGTCGAGCCGTCGGAACGCGCGGTGCTCACGACGGATCTCGTTCAGCCGCGTGAGCAGCGGCGCGAGCGAATCGGGGCGGTCGAGGTTCCATGTGCGGGTCTGGAACTTCTCCGAGTCGAGGTACTCCTCGGATCCCTCGCGGACCGGCTCGTGCTCGAGCAGCTCGAACGCCGGGCCGTAGACGCCCCAACTCGGCGAGAGCGTCGCTGCAAGGATCGCCCGGCTGACGAACGCGGGGCGCCCGCCGGTCTGGAGCTGCTCGGTGAGGATGTCGGGGGTGTTCGGCCAGGCGTTGGGCCGGAACACGTCGACGGTGCGGGTCGACAGGTCCTCGAAGTACTCGCGCAGTTCCCAGGCCGCCTGTCGCCACGCGAAGTACGTGTACGACTGGTTGAAGCCGATCTTGGCGAGGCGCTCCATCACGCGGGGACGGGTGAACGCCTCGGCGAGGAAGACGGTGTCGGGATGGTCACGACGGATGGAGCCGAGTGCCCACTCCCAGAAGGCGAAGGCCTTGGTGTGCGGGTTGTCGACGCGGAAGGTCGTCACCCCACGGTCGATCCAGAATCGGATGACGTCGGCGAGCGCCTGCCAGAGGTTCTGCCAGTCGTCGGACTCGAAGTCGATGGGATAGATGTCCTGGTACTTCTTGGGAGGATTCTCGGCGTACTGGATGCTGCCGTCGGCCCGCTTGGCGAACCACTCCGGATGCTCGGTCACCCAGGGGTGGTCCGGCGAGCACTGGAAGGCGATGTCGAGTGCGAGTTCCA